>JBQCCG010000272.1:0-3784 GCA_051962455.1 Sphingomicrobium sp.
GCACGTCTCCGAGATCAAGAACGAGCGGGTCGAGAACGTCCGCGACGTCCTGAGCGAAGGCCAGGAGGTCAGGGTCAAGCTGCTCGAGGTCGATCAGCGCGGCAAGGTCCGCCTGTCGATGCGCCTCGTCGACCAGGAGACTGGCGAAGAGCTGCCCGACACCCGCCCACCGCGCGAGCCGCGCGAGGGCGGCGACCGGGGGCCTCGCGGCGACCGAGGAGATCGCGGGCGCCATGGGCATGGGCGCGATCGGGATCGCGGGCCCAGACGGGACAGGGGCGACCGTGACCGTGGCGATCGCGACCATCGCGGCCCTCGCGGTGAAGGCCGCGGCGAGCGCGGAGATCGCGGACCCCGCCGGGATCGTGAAGGCGGCGAAGGTGGACGCGAGGAAGGCCCGGCGCCTGACTTCGCGCCGGCGTTCCTCACGGGAGGAGAGGAGGAGTAATCCTCCTCGTCATCCCCTCGAAAGCGGGGAACCGGACCTTTGCTTGTTGCTAGGTTCCCACTTGCGCGGGAATGACGAAGAAAAGGAGAAGGCCCTGCTTCACCGGCGGGGCCTTTTCATTTGCATCAGCGCACATTGCCAAACGTTACGCGGACGATACAAGCATTGCTGCCGGATCGGGCGTCATGGTGGATCCCCGACGCCTGGGGCAATTCCGACAATGGGAAGGCCCGTTTCAGTTGCCCCTGAGCGGGCCTTCTTGATTCGAAGCGGTGCAGTCGGCCAGCCCTTCTGCAAGTCGGCGCCGTCCTCGGATCGAGCGCCATGAACCTGGCCCCAACACGAGATAGCCAAAGCCGGCAGTTTGTTCCGCAGGCCGAGCGGCAAGCAATGTGCTAGAATGCGGACCGAAGTGACCATCACGCATCCACAGCCGCACTTGGGCGTTTCGCCAAATATGGCCGACGAGCCTCGTCTCTCCAGCCTCGACATCGTCAGCGCTGATGATGTGAGACGGAGGCTTGTGCGGGCGCGCGACGCCGCCGAACGTTCCGACGAGCCGCAGATCGTCGAAGACCTGGGCCTCGCAATCGAGCTCCAGGGGAGGCTCGTTGCAGAGTTCCAGCATCGGGTTCGCAACATCCTTGCGATGCTCCGTTCGGTGGTCGGCCGAACCGCCGCGAACAAGACGGACGTGCAGGATTATGTCGACCATTTGCAGGGGCGGATCGATGCCATAGCGCGGACTCAGTCGAGCTTCGCGCGGTCGCCGGGCCGCTGCATTGAGGTAGAGGACATCATCCGCGACGAAATGGTCTCTCAGGCGGCGAATGAGGACAAGTACCGCCTGACGGGCCCGGCCACCCCTCTCGAGCCGAAGGCTGGCGAAGTACTGACGCTCGCAATTCACGAGCTTGCGACCAACTCGGTCAAGTTCGGCGCGCTCGGCGACGAAGGCGGCATGATCGAAATCGACTGGTCGAGCGAACCGCGGGAAACCGGGGATTGGTTGCAGCTCAACTGGCGCGAGACAGGGCTCGACCTCTCGAACCTGCATCCGCTCGGCGGCTTCGGCACCGAGCTCATTACCAAAAGAATTCCCTATGAGCTGGGTGGCAGCGGAACGCTCGACTTTCAGCGGCACGGGTTGGTCGCGACGATCGAAGTTCCGATAACGGATGCCTCTAAGATCCTGCAGATTGCGGTCGGCCCAATGACGGAGGCAGGGCAATGAGTGAGGAGTTCCCACTTTCCGGCCGTCGCGTGCTGGTGGTCGAGGATGATTATTTCCTGGCGACCGATACATGCCAGTGGCTCGTGGATGCCGGCGCCGAGGTGGTTGGCCCAACTCCCGACGTGCAAGAAGCCTGCGGGCTGCTCGACGATGCACCGGTCGACAGCGCGGTGGTCGACATCAACCTCGGCATGGGCCCGACTTATGAGATCGCGCGGCGCCTCAACCGGGATCGGGTGCCATTCCTGTTCGCCACAGGCTACGACCGTTCAGCGCTGCCAACGCAGTTCCAGGACAATCCCAGGATCGAGAAGCCGTTTCACCAGCCCGATCTGGTCAAGGCAGTCATCGCGCTCAAAATTTAATGCAGCTTAATTCACGAGTATCCGCAGCCAAACTGCAGTAAGGGGCGTTGAGGTTGCTCGGCCTTAACGGGGTGCTGCAGCTTGCGAACCTCAACGCTCAACTCGGTCAACAACGGCGCTCCGCCGGGGCCCGCGCTGGCGTTCAAGCTGCAGGCCTTCACCCGCCTTTCCGCCGAGGACGTGGCCGCACTTCAGCGGTTGACCCGAAACGTCCGAACGGTCGAGGCGCGGCGCGACCTCCTGCGCGAAGGCGAGGTCCCGGTCCATGTCCACCTCATCCTCAGGGGGTGGGCGTGCCGCTACAAGTCCCTGCCGGACGGCAAACGACAGATCGTCAGCCTGATGGTTCCCGGGGACTTGTGCGACCTCAACAACTATGTCCTGAGGGAGATGGACCACAGCGTCGGCGCGATTACGCTGCTGCGTGTATCGATCATTTCCCGGGAGGAGATGGAAGCGCTCTCCGCCGACCACCCGCGGGTGGCGCAAGCGTTGATCTGGGACGAGCTGGTCGAGCAGGCAACGCAGCGCGAATGGCTTTTGAACCTCGGTCAGCGCAGCGCCTACGCGCGGATCGCTCACCTCATTCTCGAGCTATTCTTGCGGTTGAGGACGGTCGGGCTCACCGATGGGCGAAGTTGCGACTTTCCGCTGACCCAGAACGACCTTGCCGACGCGACCGGCCTCACCGCCGTTCACGTCAACCGAATGCTTCAGGAACTCCGCGCCGACGGGCTGATCGAGCTCGAGCGCAAGCGGCTGTTCCTCCCCGACATCGAGGCGCTGAAGGCCGCGGCGATGTTCAATCCGAACTACCTCCACCTCGACCATGAAGGTCGAAGCCTCGACGCAAACGCCTGATTTGCGGGCGTTGACGCAGGCGTCTCTTCGTATATAACTGACCGGTCAGTCAGGAACTTCAAGCTTGACCGAACCGAAGTGGCAGCGCCGCGCCGACGAGCGGCCGCGCGAAATCTGCGCGGCTGCCCTCGACGTCTTCGCGGAAAAGGGCTTTGCCGCCGCCAAGCTCGATGAGATCGCGCGCCGCGCCGGGGTGTCGAAGGGAACGCTCTACCTCTACTTCAAGGACAAGGCCGACCTGTTCCGCGCCGTGGTGCGCGACGCCATCGCGCCGAACGTGGAGGCGATGACATCGGCGCTGGCCTCGCTCGATGCACCGTTCGCCGAGGTCATCCGGATGTTCCTCGCCGGATTTGCCGACCGCGAGGCGCGGCTTCCGGTCGGCGCGGTTGCGAAGATCGTTATCGGCGAATCGCGCAATTTTCCCGAACTTGCGCGCGTCTGGCACGATGAAGTCGCGTCGAAGGCAATTGCCGCGCTCGCGGGATTTATCGAACGCGCCCAGCAGCGCGGCGAAGTGCGGGCTGGCGATCCCCGGCTCTGTGCGCTGAGCCTGATGGGTCCGATGGTACTCGGCGCGTTGTGGCGGGCGACGCTCGTTCCCGTCGGAGCGCGGCCACTCGATCTTCATGCGCTCGCGAGACAGCACGCGGAGACGGTGTTGCGCGGACTGCTCACGGAGGCCAACGCATGAGAGCGTGGGCTGCGGCTATCGCCACGTCAGCGCTACTTGCCGGCTGCACGGTAGGGCCCAATTATCAGCGGCCGAACACCCCGGTTCCGGCGGCGTTCTCCGAGCCGCACACTGGCTCCGCCGATGTCGATCTCGCATCCTGGTGGCGCGGCTTCGGCGATCCCGATCTCAACCAGCTGGTG
>JBQCCG010000273.1:0-10380 GCA_051962455.1 Sphingomicrobium sp.
CGCAATGGCCTGCCGCGCAGCTGCGATGCGGGGCGAGATCATGGAGCGAGCGTATCCGGCATTCGGATGTTCAGAGCATTCAATCGCGCCGACGTCCATGCCTTCGCGCGCCTGCTGAAATTCAGCGCGGGAAACCGATCAAGATCGCGGCCGCGCCGGTCACGGGAAGACGATGCCTTGGCTCATGCGCAGTCTCCGGCGGCAGCCACCCCGCTGTTGTTGTTGGAATTCCATATTAACTGTTCGCCACCCGCGCGAGCCATAGGGGCGGCGGTTCTCAACAATAAGGGACGTTCCATGCGTAAGTTTCTATTGGCCGCCGCCGTCGCAGCGGCGGCCGTCGCTTCGCCTGCCTCCGCCAACGACCGCGGCGGATATATTGGGCTCGAAGGCGGCTTTCTCTTTCCCCGCACGACCCACGTCGACGGGAAGTTCAGCGACGGGAGCACGACATTCGTCGGCAAGGACCTGTTCGGAATCAAGTACAAGACCGGATACGACCTTGACGTGATCGCCGGCTATGACCTCGGCATGTTCCGCCTCGAAGGCGAGCTTGGTTACAAGCGAGCCGGGCTCGACAGGCTTTCGATCCCTTCGTCGACGCTGAATGAAATTTCCGACGCGCTTGGCGTGCCGATCACTGCCGACGACCTCAGCATCGAGGGTCACACTCGGGTGCTCTCGGGCATGGTGAACGGTCTGGTCGATTTCGGCGGACCGAATTTCGGAGTCTATGCCGGCGGCGGTGTGGGTCTCGCGGGCGTCAAGCTTGGAGGTGGCGGAGACAGCGTCAGCAAGACCAGGTTTGCGTGGCAGTTGATCGCCGGCGCCCGGGCGCCCGTCAGCAGCAACGTCGATCTCGGCTTGAAGTACCGCTATTTCCGAAGCGGAAAGCTGCGTTTCTCTGACCAGTTCGCCGCGGACGATAGCGTCTACACGGCCTCGATCGCCGGGCGCTTTTCGTCGCACAGTCTTCTGGCGAGCGTCGCTTATAACTTCGGCTCGCGCGGCGCGCCGATCGCGGCAGCGCCGGCTTATGCTCCGCCTCCGCCTCCACCGGTCGCCAACGTCCAGACTTGCCCGGACGGGAGCACGGTGCCGGTCGGCAGCGCATGCCCGAACAGCTATGCGCCGCCTCCACCCCCACCGCCTCCGCCGTCCTATCGTGGCGAACGGGGCTGAGCTTAGCGGCAAGCCCGAGCATGATGGGCGGGGCATTCGCTGCACCGCCCACTTCTTTGACAACAGGGGCTCGCGCGGGAAGGGTGCAGTTCATGACCGGCGCTTACGACATAAGGCCGTCGAAGGAGCCAACTGCATTCACCGTGAAATGACTGAATGATCGACCTTTTGCGGTGGCGACGCGCCACACCGCCCTCCAGACGGAACATCGCGACCGGCGTCGGTGCCGGCCTGCTGGTGCTCGCCCTGGCTGTCGTCGCGGACCAGCACGGGCGGCCGGTCACCGCCGCACTGCTAGCGCTATTCAGTGTGACGATCGTCGGTGCGACGCTCGGCGTGAGGGGCGGCCTCGTCGCCGGAATCCTCGCTTCGTTCGCCTACAATCTGCTCCTCACCGAGCCGATCCTGACGTTCACTCCGCCGTCCTCGGACGATCTGCTCCCGATTCTTGCCCTCAATGTTTGCGCGATCGCGTCGGGGATCATCGCCGGGCGGTTGCGTGACCGGGCGACCGCCGCCGAGCTGTCGCGGCGGCTCGTCGCCGATCTCCTCGCGTTCAGCCAGGCGCTTCAGCCCGCCGCGACTCTCGAACAGATCGAGGATGTCGCCGTGCGACATATCGGCCGCGGAGGCCCGGTGGCCTTGTTCATCGAGATCGACGGAAGCCTTCGCTCGCCAACCGGTTCGGTAGCAGGCGCCGAGCTGGCAGCGGAAGTCTTCCATGGCGGGATGCACGAGCTGCGGTCGTCCGAACATCTCGCGCTGGCCCTGGCCAGCGCGGAGCGGCGCATCGGGGTGGTCGTCGTCGATGCTACTCACGACGAGGTCGCTGGTCAGGATATCCGCAATTTCCTCCCGCTGCTTGCGCTTGCCGTCGAGCGCTCATTGCTCGCGGCCGAGCTCAGCGAGGCGGAGGCCATCAAATGGTCCGAGAAGTTCAAGACGGCTCTGCTTTCCTCCGTCTCACACGACCTCAGGACGCCGCTTGCGGCGATCTCGGCCTCGGCGAGCAGCCTTTCGAGCCTCTCGGCTGAGCTTGACCGCGGCACGAAGAATGACCTGCTTCGAACCATCCAGGAGCAGTGCGAGCGGCTGGATCGTCTCACCACCAATCTGCTCAACATCGGCCGCATCGAAGGTGGCCTCGAGGTCGAGCACATGCCGTTCGTGGACGCGGTCGAAGTGCTCGGTTCCGCGCTCGGCAAGGTCCGCCAGCTTCACTCCACGCATCGTTTCGACAAGGATTTCCGAGCGGGCTTCGCCACCGTTCGCGCCGATGAACCGCTGCTCGAACAGGTCTTCATCAACGTGCTCGAGAATGCCGCGGTTCACACCGCTCCGGGGACCCGCGTGAAAGTGTCATCCGAATGCAGCGATCGCTCGGTCGTGATCTCCATCGAGGACGATGGAAGCGGAATTCCCGAACGCGAGCGCGGCCGCATCTTCGATCGCTTCGTTCAGGGGACGAGCGAACGGCGCTCTCATTCCGGATCGGGCCTGGGGCTTTCGATCGCCAGGGGCTTTGCCGAGCGCGTCGGCGGAACCATCCAGGTTGCGTCGGCGGCGGCGCCGCTCAAGGGTGCAAAGATCGAGATCAGGCTCCCGGTGGCCCAACAATGACCAAATCGCTTCTTCTGGTTGACGACGAACCGCCGATCCAGCGCGTGCTCGCGCCGGTGCTCCGCGCCGATGGCTGGACCGTGTTCGAGGCCGAGACGGCCGAGCAGGCCCTCGCCTGTTCGGAGCAGAAGCCAATCGACATGGTCCTGTTGGACCTTGGACTCCCGGATGCCGACGGCAAGGAGATCATCCCGGCGCTCCGAGGCGGCGCGCCATTGGCGATTATCGTCCTGTCGGCGCGCCATCAGGAAGCCGAAAAGGTTGCAGCGCTCGACGCGGGCGCCGACGACTATGTCGACAAGCCGTTCAACATCGACGTGCTTCGGGCGCGCATTCGCGCCGCCGAGCGGCGGCTTTGTCAGGACCGGCATACGCCGCGGAGATACAAAGCGGGCGCAATCGAGCTCGACGGGCAGACGCGTGAAGTGTGGCTGGAGCGCCACCCGGTGAAGCTGTCGCCCAAAGAATTCGACATCTTGAAGATGCTGATCGAACATGCCGGCCAGGTCGTCACCCACCGGCGGTTGCTGATCGCCGGATGGAACAATCCGACCGTCGATCAGCAATATCTTCGCGGCTACATCGCACTGCTGCGGCAGAAGCTCGAAGAGGATCCGTCCGAGCCGAAGATTGTCCTGTCCGAGCCGGGTGTGGGGTATCGACTGGCGGTTTAGCCAGGCGTTGGAATCTCATAATAACGCCAGCGCTGCCAATCGGTTATCCGCTTGGGCGGAAGCAAATTCGAGTGAAACCTCAACCCGACAGACGGCCTTCGGATAGGCAGGAACTCGACCAGCGCGACCGGCGGCTGATGGCCATGCTCGACGAGATTCCCTCGAACGGCCTGTCTTCCGAGCGCGACTGGTTCAGCGCGATCCTCTGGGCGCTGGTGATTCTCACTGCGGTCGGCGGTGCGCTTCTGCTGTGGGTGCTCGCCGGTTGAAGCTCCAACGCCTGGTCCGCGCCGGACTTGCGGCGCAAATGCTTTCGGCATGCTCCCCGTCAGACGTTTCCCAGCCGCAGCGCGCGGTTGTCTATCATTGCGCGCACGATCGCTTGCTCCACGTCCACAGCGGTGAGGAGCATGCCAGGGTCGATTATCTCGGCGAGCATTACGAGCTTGCTCGTCGGGCGTCGGGCATCGGCATTCAATATACGTCCGGCGAAGCGACTCTGATCATCGACGGCGACACCGCCGTGTTCGTTAGCCGCAAGAACGTCGATCTCCAGACCTGCCGCGCCGCCGGCTGATTCTGCCCAATCGGCGCACCGGCCGCCGCATAAAAAATCCGTGGAAACGCTGCGGCTCCCATCCGGGCTACGAACCGGTCAGCCGGCGACTGCCGGCAAGTGTCGATGAGGACAATCCGTACGTCCGCCTGACGAATAGGGCCCTCCATTCAAGTGGGCCTTCTTTCGCCGTCCGGCGGCACGGCGGGAGGGAACCAGCCGCTCTCGGGAGCGCATGTGGAGGGGATTAGAATGCCGAAGTTTGCCAATCGGGCGTCGCTTCTTGCGACGACCATCATCGCTGGCGCCATGATTGCCGCGCCGGCCTACGCGCAGGCGAATCAGCAGGTGCCGGGGCAGGTTTCCTCCCCGACGGAAGGCACCGGACCGACCCCGGGCGCCCAAAGCCCCGAAACGCCGACCACCAACACCAACGCGGGCGCGGCGAGCCAGGAAATCGTCATTACCGGCACCATCATTCGGGGCCGCACGAGCTCGGAAACGGCCTCGCCGGTGACCGTGATCTCGGCGGAATCGATGGATCAGCGCGGCATTCCGACCGCTGGTGAGGCACTGCAGCGGCTCGCCGCCAATGGCGCCGCCTCGATCGGCGAGGGTTGGAACAACGGCGACAACTTCGCCGCGGGCGCTATCGCGATTTCGCTGCGCGGCCTCACGGTCCAGAAGACGCTCACGATCTTCGATGGCTTGCGCATGGCGCCCTATCCGCTGGCCGACGACGGGCACCGCAACTTCGTCGATCTCAGCACCATTCCTGACAACGTCATCGACCGCATCGAAGTCCTCAAGGACGGCGCGTCGTCGACCTATGGCGCGGACGCGGTCGCGGGCGTGGTGAACATCATCACCAAGAAGGAGATCAAGGGCATCCACGCCAACGGCTCCTATGGAATTTCCAGCCGCGGCGACGGCCGCGAGCGGCGCATCGACCTTAGCGCCGGCTGGGGCGATCTGTCGGAGCAAGGCTTCAACGTCTACGTCGCCGGGACCTACCGTAAGAACGACGTCATCTGGGCGCGCGATCGCGGCTTCCCGTGGAACACCGGAATTTACAGCCGCATCTGTAACCCCGATGGCTCGTCGTGCATCGCCAACGGCACGCGCTGGGCGATCTTCGCGCCGAATGCGAACGGGACCCTCGGCGGCTCGACCGTTCCGCTGGCGCCGATGGTTGCACCGTCGAACCCGACGACCGGCGCGCAGCTCGCGACCTATCAGATGCTTAATCCGAACTGCGCAGCGTTCAACTCCTATCCGGTCAATCTGACGCCGCAGGAGCAGACGATGACGGCGGGCGGCTTCCTGCAGTTCCCATCGACGGTCTGCGGCGCCGACATGAAGGAGCAGTACGGCACCATCCGTCCGAGCACCAAGCGCTACGGCATCACCGCCCGCGCAACCGTGAACGTCGGCGAAAAGGCGCAGGCCTATTTCGAGGGCAACTACTTCCATACCAACACCTATTCGCAGCTGGCGCCGGCCGCCTACCGCGACCAGACGACTCCCCCGGGCGCGGTGATCTTCACGCCAATCCTGCCGGTTTACGTCTGCAGCGCCGGCGTCGGCGTGATCGCGGCCAATGGCGTGAACACCAACGGCGGAACGGGCTGCGACGCCACGAACGGCGTGCTCAACCCGAACAACCCCTTCGCCGCGAACGGCCAGACCGCGCGCCTCAACGGCCGCTACGACAAGCCGCGGACCGTCGAGACCACGGCTCGCTCGCTGCGCGCTGCGGCGGGCATTCACGGGACCTTCGGCGCGGCCGACGAGTGGAATTACGGTTTCGAAGGCGTGGCTTCGGAAGTCCGCCTGGAGCGCATCTCTGCGAACTACCTTATCCCGCAGCGCCTTGCGGACGTTATCGCCAAGGGTACGTTCAACTTTGTCGAGCCGGGTTTGAACTCGCAGGCCGTTCGCGACTATGTCGCGCCGACCAGCATCAAGCATTCGGTTTCCGAGCTTTACCAGCTGAACGGCACCCTCGGGCGGAGCCTCTTCGCGCTTCCGGGCGGTCCGCTCGCCGCGGCGGTCGGTCTCTCCTATCGCAAGGAGTCAATCAACGATCCGTCGGGCAACGCCGAGAATGTCGCCCATCCGTATGAGCGCTATTACACGATCAACGCGGTGGGCGCCGTGGGGTCGCGTGACGTCAAGTCGGCGTTCTTCGAGGTCAATGCGCCGATCACGTCATTGCGCGCGCAGGGCATTGGGTTCGAGCTCGAGGGGTCCGGCCGTTACGACAAGTACAGCACGGGCCAGAAGAACTTCTCGCCGAAGCTCGGCGCCAAGTTCACTCCGATGCGGGAAATCGCGCTCCGCGGCACCTGGTCGAAGGGCTTCCGAATCCCAAGCTTCAACGAGGCATTCGGTCTCCCCACGACCGGCTACACGACGCTGTCGGCAAACTGCGGCACCGCGGCTAACCCGACCCAGGGTCCGCAGCAGGCCTTCTGCGCGGCTCACAACTACAACACCTATGCGACCGGGCAGTTCTCGCTCGGCCGCACCTCGACCGGCAACCCGGCTCTCTCGCCGGAGAAGTCGACCAGCTTCACGCTCGGATCGATCTTTGAGCCAGTTCGCAATGTCAGCTTCACCCTCGATTATTTCAACATCAAGGTGAAGAATACGATCGCCAACATCTCGGCGGCGGACCAGACGGCAGCGCTGAATGCCTACTATTCGAGCGGAAACACGACGGCCGTTCCCGGCGTGGTGGTGGTGCCTGGGCTTGCCGATCCCGCGTTCCCGGACTCGCGGCCGCTTCCTGCCTTCATCCAATACTCGTTCCAGAACGCGGACAAGGAGAAGGTCTCCGGCATCGACTTCACGGCAAGTGTCAATCACCGGTTCGGCGGCGTGCGTTGGTCGAGCTATCTCGATACGTCCTACCTCCTCAACTACTCGGTCATCCGCAAGGATGGCAGCGTCGAGCGGTATGACGGCACGCTCAGCCCGTGCGACTACACCTCCTGCTCGGGTTCGCCGAAGCTGCGGGGCAGCTGGCAGAACACGTTCGACTTCGGTCGGGCGTCGATCACCGGCACCGTCTATTACACGGGCGGCTACGATCTGGCGTCGATCGACTACGGCGGCGTCAAGGGCAATTGTAAGGCCAGCATCGGCAAGTCCGTCGTTACCTACCAGAACGGCGATCCGGTGCTGTGTAAGGTCGGAGCGCAGTGGAACTTTGATCTGACCGGCAGCTTTAAGGTCACCCGCAACCTGACGATCTACGGCAACGTGTTGAACCTGTTCGACATCAAGCCGAAATTCGATCCGTCCGCAGCTTACTCGATCTTCAACTACAACCCGGCCTGGGGTCAGCCGAACATTGTCGGCCGCTTCTTCCGGATCGGCGCGAAGATCGACCTCGAGCCGCGTGGCCGGGCTCCGGCGCCGTACGTCGCTCCGCCGGCTCCGCCGCCGCCGCCTGAGGCTCCGGCGACGCAGACCTGCCCCGATGGCTCGGTGATCCCCGCCACCGGCGTCTGCGCCGCTCCGCCGCCGCCTCCTCCGCCGCCGGCTCCGGCGCCGGAGCGCGGTCTCTAGGCTGCTGCTGATTGGGTGAGGGCGGCCATCGTGCCGCCCTCTCTTTTCAGCGCTCGATCAGTTGCTTTCAATCGAAGCCAAGGAACGACATCGCCCGCCCATGGAACAGCGTTGTGACGACATCACCCACGACGGCGCGGCCGTCATCGACACCCTCCGCTCGCAAATCGAGCGCATTGGCTGGAGCGAAACCGCGCGCCGCTCCGGGATTGCGCGCGAAACTCTGCACAAGGCGTTCAAGCGCCGCACCATGTCGTTCATGACGGTCCAGCGCGTCGCCCAAGCGGTCGGCGTGCGCCTCGACGCCCGGCCGAATAATTCAATATAGCTGGGGCAAAGCTCCCACCCTGCGGCGGGCGCCACACGAGCGCTTGATCCGCCACAAGTACGAAGAATTTCCCGGAATTCTGCGCTATTCACGAATGGGTGGAGGCCCGAGCCGGAATCGAACCGGCGTGCAAGGATTTGCAGTCCTCTGCGTAACCACTCCGCCATCGGGCCTCGGAGGAGAGCGGGGTCTTTGGCGCGAGCGTCCGCCGGCGGTCAAGCCCCTGTCGGCCGGATCAACCGCTCGTCGGTTCGTCTTTCGATGAATGACGGTTGGCGGAACGGATGGGGGCCGATATGAGCGGCGGCTCGAATTCAATCATAGAAGCGTCGGGGCGCGAGCGGCATGCTCAGCTCAAGCTTGAACTCTAGGTGTATTACTGGCATATAACAGCTATGACCGTGCACAGCCCAATCCCGGATTTTGCCGCCGCCCGCGAAGCGATGATCGAAAGCCAGCTGAGACCGCAGGGCGTCACTGACCCCGTCGTCCTGCAGGCGATGGGCACGGTGATGCGCGAGAAATTCCTTCCGGGCCACACCCGACCGCTCGCCTACGTCGACCGCGCCGTGGCAATCGGCGAGGGCCGTCTGCTGATGGCCCCGGCTGCACTTGGACAGCTGCTGACGCAAATGACCCCTCGTCATGGACAGCGCGCGCTCGTGATCGGCGCGGGCACCGGCTATTCCGCCGCCGTGCTCGAAGCGATGGGCCTGAGCGTCATTGCGCTCGAAAGCGATGCTGCCCTGGTGGCGGTCGCGGCCGATCTCGGAATTAGGGCCGTGAAGGGGCCGCTCGACGAGGGGCACGCCGAAGGTGCGCCATACGATCAAATCCTGTTTGACGGCGCAGTCGAATATATTCCGGAGGCGATCATCGATCAGCTCGCCGACGGCGGTCGCCTCGGAGTAGCGATCGTCGACCGTCGCGTCGCGCGGCTAGCGATCGGCCGGAAGTCGGGCAACGCGTTCGGAACCTTGTCGGTCGGCGACGCCGGAGTGCCTGCGCTGCCAGGTTTCAGCCGGCCGAAAGAATTCACTTTTTAGGGGGCACCCAGTGGTTCGAAAGCTCATTTCCGCAACGCTGGTTGCTGCGCTGATGGCGGGTACCGCCTCCGCCGACACGCTGCGCGAGGCGCTGGTTTCCGCCTATAATACCAATCCCACGCTCACCACGCAGCGCGAGACCCTGAAGGCGACCGACGCGACGGTGGCCATCGCCAAGGCCGCGGGCCGTCCACAGGTCACGGCGGACGTGGGGCTCAATCGAACGATCACGCAGAGCGGCGTCCTCGTTCAAACTGGTAAGGGACCGAACCTTTCGGTGAGCGCGAACGTCTCCGTTCCCGTGTTCAACGGCGGGTCGGTGCGGAATTCGGTCCGCGCCGCCGAAACTCGCGTCGAAGCGGGCAGAGCCACGCTGCGCGCGGTCGAAGGCGACGTCTTCACCAACGCCGTCTCGGCCTACATGGACGTGATTCGCGATCGGGCGATCGTCGAGTTGAACCAGAACAACGTGAAGGTGCTGGAGACCAACCTTCAGGCCACCCAGGACCGGTTCCAGATCGGCGATCTGACCCGCACCGACGTCGCCCAGTCCGAGGCGCGTCTTCAGCTCGGCCGGTCGCAGCTTGCAGCGGCGCAAGGGACGCTGACGTCGAGCGAGGCGACGTACCGGCAACAGATCGGACATCCGCCGGGCACGCTCGCTCCGCCGCCCCCGCTTCCGCCGCTGCCGGCGACTGCGGACGAGGCGGTGCGCATCGCCCTGGCGAGCAACCCGGACCTGGTTGCGACTTCGCGCCAGGCAATCGCGTCCGGCTATGACGTGAACGTGGCGCGCGCCAGCCGGCTTCCGACGCTGTCGGTGGTTGGGGGCGAGACCTATGTCAGCGATCTCGCGCGCAATAGCCCGACCGGCTTCCCCAACACCGGAAACGAGACGACGATCGGCGTCAGCGCCCACCTGCCGATCTTCCAGGGCGGCTTGCCGGCCGCGCGCATTCGCCAGGCCCAGGCCCAACAGGGCGAAGCGCTCGAGGCATTGGTCGGGACCGAGCGCGCGGTGGTCCAGACCTCCCGGGCCGCCTTCGCCAACTACGATGCTGCGGAAAAGCAGATTCAGGCGCAGACCGTGGCTGTCCAGGCCAACCAGCTCGCGCTCGAGGGCGCGCGCGCCGAGCAGAGCGTCGGCACCCGCACCGTGCTCGACGTATTGAACGCCGAGCAGGAGCTGTTGAACTCGCAGGTCGCGCTCGTGACCGCCAAGCGCGACGCCTACGTCGACGGCTTCCAGCTGTTGAACGCGATGGGCCAGGCCCAGGCGCAATACCTTGGGCTCGATGGCGGTCCGCTCTACGATCCGCTCGGCAATTACCGCCGCGTTGCGAATAGCTGGAACGACTGGGCCACCGATATCCGGCACGCGCCCGTCGCAACTCGGAC
>JBQCCG010000274.1:0-67521 GCA_051962455.1 Sphingomicrobium sp.
TGCCACCTCCCCATTGCTTCGCAACAGGGAGGAGATTTTACGCCGCCGCTTTCCTGCGGTACATCGCCTCGTCGGCGCGCTCCATCACCGCCTCGGCCGTATCGAGCGCGTCGATCATCCCCACGCCGATGGCGACGCTCAACGGCAGCTCCTCGCCGTCGTGCATGAACTCGCAGCCGGAAATCTGATCGATCAGGCGCGCCGCGGTCTCCTGGGCATCATGCTCGTCGGAGCTTTCCAGCAGGATTCCGAACTCGTCGCCGCCGATTCGCGCAACAATGTCGCTGTGCCGAACGCCCTTTGACAGCAGTGCGGCGACCTGGATCAGCGCCTCGTCGCCGGTGCGATGCCCGAACGTATCGTTGATCATTTTCAGGCCGTCGAGATCGACGAACAGCATGGCAGCCTTGATTCCGTAGCGATCGACTCGGGAGATCAGCCTCTCCAGCTCGCGCATGAAGCCGCGCCGATTCGGAAGATTGATGAGCGAATCCTGGTGCGCGAGCTGGTCGAGCTGCTCGACCTTCTCCTGCAGCCGGGCCACCTTCGCCCTCAGGAGGCTGATCTCTTCGATCAGCCGATCACGATCGTCGACGTCAGCGACGCCGGTCAGTAGTTGGTCAGACATTGCCCCGAGCCCTCGCTCTAGTCTGTGGCCTGTCCATAGCGCGAATCTACGTCCCTGAAAACGCGGGAAATCTGCTGTTGCCGAAAGGCAACGCGAATCGCTCGCTCAAGCTCCAATTGCCTAGCCGGAATCGGCACCCTAAACGAGCCGCTTCCTATCACTGGTTCAAGGCGGGACAATGACGGAGCCGCTCGTCGGCATCATCATGGGCAGCAGCTCCGACTGGGAAACGATGCGCCACGCGGCCGATATTCTCGACCAGCTCGGCGTTCCTCACGAGACCAAGATCGTCTCCGCCCACCGAACGCCGAAGCGGCTCTACGAATATGCGCATTCGGCGCGAGACCGCGGCTTGAGAATCATCATCGCCGGCGCCGGCGGAGCTGCGCATCTGCCCGGCATGACGGCGTCGATGACTCCTCTTCCCGTTCTTGGCGTGCCGATCGAAACTCAGGCGCTGAAGGGCATGGACAGCCTGCTTTCAATCGTCCAGATGCCCGCCGGAGTCCCCGTCGGAACGCTCGCGATCGGCAAGTCGGGGGCTATCAACGCGTCGCTGCTCGCCGCGGCCATCCTCGCGAATCAGGACGATGCTCTTGCCAAGCGGCTGCAAGCGTGGCGCGAGAAGCAGACCGGATCCGTGGCCGAAGCGCCCGAATGATCCCGCCCGGCTCAACCATCGGAATCGTCGGGGGCGGACAGCTCGGCCGGATGCTCGCCATTGCCGCTGCTCAGCTCGGCTACCGCTGCCATATCTTCGATCCGAACGAACATTCCTGCGCATTCGATGTCGCGGCTGAAGTGACGCGCGCCGCTTTCGACGATGTCGCGGCGCTTCGGGAATTCGGCCGAACCGTCGACGTCGCCACCTACGAATTCGAGAATCTTCCGGTGCAGGCGCTCGAGGTGCTCGGCGACAAGCTCAAGCCATCTACGCGCTCGCTATCCGTTGCTCAGGACCGCGCCCGAGAGAAAGCCTTCATCGAGGGATGCGGAGCGCGGGTCGCTCAGTGGCGGGAGATTGGTAGCCTGGCAGACGTCACCGCGTCGGTGCTGAAGATCGGACTACCGCTCGTGCTCAAAACTCGCCGCTACGGCTATGACGGCAAGGGGCAGGCCTGGGTCCGTTCGCGCCGAGAGGAGCAGGATGCCTGGAAGGCCATCGGTGAGGAGCCGGCGATCGCCGAATCGGGAATCGATTTCGTCGCCGAATTCTCGGTGATCATCGCCCGCTGGGAGGACGGCGCGCACACCTTCTGGGACTCGCCAGAGAACGAGCATGGCGAGGGAATCCTCCGCCGCTCGACCGTCCCGTGCAGCGCTGCCATCGCCTCGCAAGTCGCGGAAGCGCGGCAGGCGGCGCTCGGGATCGCCGAAGCGCTCGGTCATGTCGGCGTGCTCACCGTCGAATTCTTTGCCAGCAAATCCGGCCCGCTGGTCAACGAGATCGCGCCGCGGGTCCACAACAGCGGGCACTGGACGATCGAGGGCGCGGTGAGCTCGCAGTTCGAGCAGCACATTCGCGCGATTTGCGGCCTTCCTCCGGGGTCGACCGAGCTCGCCGGGCACGGCGCGGTAATGGATAATCTCATCGGCGCCGACGTCGAGCGCTGGCCCGAGCTGGTCGCCGAGCCCGGGCTTCACGTGCATATCTACGGCAAGGGCGAGGCTCGCCCCGGCCGCAAAATGGGTCACGTCACGCGCGTGAGCCCGTAATTCCTCCCTGCGAGCGAAGCTCGTGGGGAGGGGAACCAGCTAAGCTGGTGGAGGGGTAATTGGCTCAGCGCCAGGACCCCTCCACCATTCACTCTTTGGTGAATGGTTCCCCTCCCCAGCGAGGCTGGGGAAGAACTTAGGTTACTTCGCCCCAACCACCTCAACCGGAATGCCGAGCGGATCGAGCTGCGGCTTCACCTTGGCCGCATCGCCGATCACCACCCAGGTCAGCTTGCTGGGATCGATCGCCGCCTTGGCCGCGGCATCGAGCTGGGCTGCCGTCAATGACCGGTAACGGCTCGCCAGCGTCTCATAATAATTGTCGGGGCGGTGGTAGAGCACGTTCGCCTGCATTCCACCCATGACCGCCGCGGTGGTCTCAAAGTTGCCCGGAAGCTCGCGGATTGCGCCGTCGATGGTCCGGCTCAACTCCTCCGGCGTGACCCCTTTCGTGTTGAGGAAGGTGCTGATGTCGCTTCGCATCGCTGCGATCGACGGCCCCGTCTGGTCCGTCTGGACGGGCGCGTAGATGAGATAGGGGACCTGGTGCTGCGGCCGGCTGATGAAGCTCGCCACGCCGTACGACCAATGCTTCGTCTCGCGGAGATCCGTGTTGAGTCTCGAGAGGAAGGATCCGCCGAGCACCTCATTTGACTGCATCAATGCCGTGAGCTCGTCCGTACCCTGCACAGGCAGCAGCTCGCCGCCGAAAATCAGCGACTGCGGCGTATTCGGCCGGTCGATCAGCAGGATTCGCCCGGTCTGCGGGGCAGTGGGCACGGCGAAATTCTTGGCCGGCTTCGGACCGCTCTCGCGCCAGTCGCCGAAACTCTTTTCGAGCAGTGATTTGACCGCGGCAAGGCTGGTGTCGCCGACGACGAAGATGGTCGCGTTGTCGGGCCTAAGCCAGGCATTATGGTAGGCGGTGAGATCGGCCGGCGTGAGCTTCGCGACCGCAGCCGGATCGCCGCTTCCGCTAAACGGCACGCCGTAGGGGTGGGCCTTGCCGTAAAGGATTGGTGGCAAGGTCCTGAGCGCGATACCGACGGGCTGCTTCGCTTCCGCAGCGATCGCAGCGAGCTGCTGATTGCGCACGCGATCGACCTCGGCTGGAGCAAAAGCGGGATGACGGACGATATCTGCCATCAGATCGATCGACTGCGGCAGGTTAGCCGTGAGCGCCGACAGATAGACGCTGGACCGATCCATGCTCGGGGAGGCGGAGATTGCCGCGCCGAGGTTCTCCTTCGCCTGAGCGATTTCGACCGAGCTGAATTTGTCGGTCCCCTCGTCGAGCATTCCGAGCATGAATGACTGCGTGCCGAGAGCGGACTTCGGATCGGATGCATTGCCGGCATCGAAGCTGATCGCGACGCGGACCACCGGCACTCCGGTGCGGCGTGCAAACAGGATCGGGATTCCGTTCGAAAGCGTCGCATGCTCGACGGTGGGGAATTTAAGGTCGGCGATCTGCCCCATCGGCGGCAGCTGCGAGCGGTCGATCGCGCTCGCTGTCGTTGTCACCGCGGACTTCGGAGCCGCTGTGACCTTCGCCCCGGCGCCTCCGCCGGCAGTGTCGCTCGCAAGCTTCGATTCCTCGTAAGGCTCGCGCTTGCCTGGCGCTAGCGTGAAGGCAAATACCGGTCGCGACAGCCATTTCTTTGCTGCCGCCTGCACCTGGGCGGGCGTGAGCGCCGCTTCTTCGTCGAGCTCCTTCTTGTAGAATCCGGGATCGTTCGCGAACACGGCACCGCGGGCGAGCGTCACCGCCTTGCCGCCAAACCCGCCAACCGATTCGAGACCCTTGATCGTCGCTGCGATGTCGGCGGTCTTGGCGCGCTTGAGCTCCTCGGCGGTCGGACCATTCTTGATGAACTTCGCGATGACTGCGTCGACCTGCCGGCCGACCAGCTCCGGATCGACTCCGGGCTTCACGGTCGCTTCGACGGTGAACTCGCCCACTCGTTCATGAGGGTCGACCCCTGCCGAGACGGAGACTGCCGTCTTCTTGTCGCGGACCAATTCGTTGTCGAGCCGGGAGCTGGCGAGGCCGCCGAGAACGCTCGCCGCCATCTCCAGCGCAGCCTCGTCCTTGCTCGTCACTCCGGGCACCGCCCAGGTCCGGTAGATGGTCGTATTCGCGACCTCGTCATGAAAGACCTTGTGCACCGGAGCCTTCAGGGTCGGCACCGTCGCGGCTGCCGGGATCGACTTCGGCCCTGCCGGGATGCTGCCGAAATATTTCTCGACAAGCGGCTTCGCTTCGGCCTCTGTGATGTCCCCGGCGAGGACCAACACCGCATTGTTGGGGCCGTAGTGCGAGCGGAACCAGTCCTTCACGACCTCTAGACTGGCGTGGTCGAGATCGGTCATCGAACCAATGACGGTGTGATGGTACGGATTTCCAGCCGGGTAGAGAGTCTGTTGGACCGCATATTGCAGCAAGCCGCCCGGCTGATTGTCGTCACCGCGCTTTTCGTTCTGGACGACACCGCGCTGAATATCGAGCTTCTCTTGTGTGACCGCCGGCAGCAGATAGCCCATGCGGTCGGATTCCATGAACAGCGCACGGTCGAGCGCCGCCTTGGGCACCGTCTCGAAATAATTGGTTCGGTCGAAGTTGGTCGTGCCGTTGAGGTCGGTCGCGCCCATCGCCTGCATCGGGCCGAACCAGCTGGTGTCGCTGTGCTCCGAACCGCCGAACATCAGATGCTCGAACAGGTGCGCAAAGCCGGTGCGGCCGGCCGGCTCGTCCTTGGAGCCGACATGGTACCAGACGGAGATCGCCACCACGGGAGCCTTGTGGTCCTCATGAACTACGACGCGCAGCCCGTTCTTGAGCGTGAAGGTCGAATAAGGGATCGAAACGTCCTTCACGAGCGCCGAAATCGGCGCGCCCTGCGGCAGTTCGGCGGCGGCCAGCGGCGCCATTGGCGGCGTGAGCATCGTCGCGGCGGCGAGCAAGGCAAAGTTGCTGAGGTAACGCATCAGCTTGAATTCTCCGGCTAATTTTCCGAGCAGGAGCGCGAACTTAACGGCCAGAGCGGAGTGCGCAACAGTGGAGGGGCGATGGACCGGATTTTTCGATGAACGGATGGTTGAATCCAGCGCGGCTCTCGCGCGATGCCGCGGGGCGCTGCTAAGCTGACCGGCGTGATTGACCTCGCCTCGCTTCAGCCGATCGCCGAATATGAAAATGTCGGCAGCACCGAGTTCCTCGAGACGATACGCCCGGCTGGACAGCCGGCGGTGCTTCGCGGCCTCGCCAGTGATTGGCCCGCGGTCCGCGCGGCTCGGCGCTCGGACGAGGAGCTGTTCGCTTATTTGCGCCGTTTCCGCTCCGACGAACCCGTTCAGCACATCGTCGGTGCGCCCGAAATCGAGGGCCGGTTTTTCTACAGCGACGATCTTCGCGGCTTCAATTTCCAGCGCGGCATGTCTCCGCTCGATCCGTTCCTCGACTGGCTGCTGCGGCAGAAAGCGAATCCGCGCCCCTATGCGGTCGCGGTGCAATCCCAGGATGTGCCGAGGCTACTGCCGGGGTTCGAGCTCGAGAATCGAACCGACCTCGTCCGGCCGGGCGTAGTGCCCCGCGCCTGGCTCGGCAACGCGATCCGCGTCGCGCCCCATTACGACCTCACCGAGAATGTTGGGGTCGTGGTCGCCGGCAAACGCCGCTTCATTCTCTTCGCGCCCGAGCAGCTCAAGAATCTGTATCCCGGACCATTCGAGCTGACGCCCGCCGGGACTCCGATCAGCCTGGTCGACCCGCTCAATCCCGATCTCGACCGTTACCCGAAGTTCGCAGATGCTCTGAAGGAAGCGCAGTTCGCGGAGCTCGAGCCGGGCGATGCGATCTATATCCCCTTTTATTGGTGGCACGGCGTCGATTCGCTCGAGGCCGTCAACCTCTTCATCAACTACTGGTGGACCGATGCGCAGCCTGGAATGGGCAATCCTTACGACGCGCTCGCTTACACCATGTTCGCAATCAAAGGCCTTCCTCCCGAGCAGCGCGCGGTCTGGCGAAACGTGTTCGACCACTATGTTTACGAAGTGAACGGCGACCCCGGCGCGCATATGCCCGAAGACGCACGCGGCATTCTCGGAGAACTCAATCCGGCGATGATTGACCGTCTTCGCGATTACCTGCGCCTGGTCCTGAAAAGGCTCTAGAAAATTTTCACGGCTTGACGGGCCGGCGGCACGGCCGTTAGCTCGCGCGCATGATGTTCGTGCCGGCCACCGCAATGATTCCACCCGCTGCTCTCGAGCAGGGCTGCTGGTGGCGCTGGCATTCGGCACAGGCGGGCGCGCGCGCGTGGCGATGGCGTAAGAGCTAGGCTCTTAACCCACTCACTCGAAGCCCGCCCATCCGGCGGGCTTTTTTATTGCCCTCGCCACCCGAAGGTTCGTCATGAAGCCTGCCCCTCGTGCGCTCTGCAGCGTCCCTGCTGCCGCATTGTTTGTCTGTTCCGCGCCCGCCCTGGCGCAATCGGCGCCACCCGATCAGATCGTCGTTACCGGGTCGCGATTGCCGGCGGGGGTGCGCGCCCCGACTCCGCTGACCGTGCTCGGCGCTCAAGCGATCGAGGATCGCGCACCGGCCACCATCGGTGAAATTCTCCAACAAATTCCGAGCTTCGGCGAGATCGATTCACCGAATACTGCCGGCGTCAATTCACGCGGCGGCGGGCAAATCAATCCCGACCTGCGCGGCCTCGGCGCGACCCGGACGCTCGTCCTCATCGACGGCCGCCGCCACGTACCGACTGCGACGAATGGCTCCGTCGACCTCAAGGTCGTCCCGACTCTGCTCGTCGATCGGGTCGAGGTCGTCACCGGCGGCGCGTCAGCAGCCTACGGTTCCGATGCCGTGTCGGGCGTGGTCAACATCGTCCTCAAGGACGACTTCAGCGGGATCCGCGGCACAGCCGACTACGGCATTTCCGAGCATGGCGACGGAGAGGAACGCCGGCTGTCGCTCGCCGGTGGCACCGCATTCGCGGGCGGCCGCGGCCACATCATGGCCGGCTTCGATTATGTGAAGATCGGCGGAATCGGAACGCAGCTTACCCGCGACTGGGGCCGGCGGGACGTCGGCCTGATCACCAATCCGAACTTCATGGCCAACGGCCTGCCCAACTACATCATTTCGCCCAACGTCCATTCGGCGATCACCACTCCGGGCGGACTGATCGTCAGTGGACCCCTGCGCGGAATCGCCTTCGGACCTGGAGGGACGACCTACAATTATGACTTGGGTCAGGTCTTCGGCTCGACGATGATCGGCGGCGACGGCGCCAATCAGAACGAGAACCTGCTCGCGCTGCTCGGAACCCCGATCGAATCCGTCAATGCACTCGCTTCGGCCAAGTTCGACGTGACTCCCGACGTCCAGCTCTACGCCGAGATATCGGGCGGATTTTCCGACACCGGTGGCGCAAGCCAGGAATCGCGCGATCGGGGCAATCTCTTAATCCACCGCGACAACGCCTTCCGCCCCGCACCCGTCCGTAACCTGATGGTGGCCGACAACCTCCAGACGATCACCATCGGGCGGGTCAGCTACGACACGGGCAAGATCAAGCTTGATCGCGAGGACGGGACCTACGAAGCCGTCGCCGGAGTCACGACGCATTTCGGCGCGTGGACGGCCGACGCGTCCGTGCAATATGGCAAGAACGTCTATGACCTCGACTTCGGCCCGAACAACCGCAAGCAGAACGAATATCTGAACGCGGTCGACGCCGTCCTCGACCCGGCGACCGGCCACATCGTCTGCCGCTCGACGCTGACCAATCCCGCAAACGGTTGCATCCCCGTCAACGTCTTCGGCGACGGCTCGCTGACGCTCAACCCCTACGTCAACGGGACCGCAGAGTTCCGGCTGGTGACGACCCAGGCCGTCGCCTCGGCGAACCTTCGCGGTACGCCATTTTCGACTTGGGCCGGCCCAGTCGCCCTCGCATTCGGGATCGAGGGGCGCCGCGATCATGCGGTAGGAACATCCGACGCGATCTCGCAGCGGGTCAACGCCAACCGGTCGATCGGCGGGTGGCTGCTCGGCAATCAGCTTCCCGAGGTCGGCACGATCCGCGTCTTGGAGACCTATGCCGAGGCGCAGGTGCCGTTGGCGAAGGACATGCCTCTGGCCCGCGAGCTCAGCGTCAACGGCGCGATCCGCCGGACCCGTTATTCGCTGAGCGGCACGGTCTACACCTGGAAGGCCGGCGCTTCATACGTGCCCTTCTCTGGGCTTCGGCTTCGCGCCACTCGCTCGCGCGACATCCGTGCGCCGAACATCAGCGAATTGTTCGAGAATGGCGGGAGTTCGAACACCAACGTGTTCGACCCGGTGCTCGGCCGCGCCGTGCAGATCCGCGAGATCGAGGCGGGCAATCCAAACCTTAAGCCGGAGAAAGCCAACACGCTAACTGCCGGCGCGATAGTCCAGCCGGCATTCCTCCCGCGCTTCAGCGCCTCGGTCGATTACTACGACATCAGGATCAGGGACGCGATCGCGACGCTCGGGGCTCCGACGCTCGCGCAGGGCTGCTTCGCCGGCAGCCAGCTCTACTGTCAGTCGATCACCTTCAACTCCGACGGAAGCATCGCCTTCATCGCCAATACGAGGCTCAATCTCGCGCAGGCGGCGACGCGCGGGATCGACTTCGAGCTCAACTACTCCCAGCCGCAAGTGTTCGGCGGAAAGCTGACCACGAGGCTTCTGGGGACGCGGGTCCTGAAGCTGACCTCGACCACGCCGGCCGGAGTCCAGGACCGGCTTGGTCAGGTGAGCAATTTCAACCGGACGGCGGGCGTTCCCAAATGGGTCGGCGACGCCTTCCTCGATTACGATCGCGGACCCGTCCACTTCGGCCTGCAGGCGCGCTTCGTGGGCCCAGGTGTGTTCAGCACGGTGCTTCACGACGGCAGCGGTCCCAACTCAATCAACCGCAACAGCGTCCCGGCCTTTCTCTATCTGAATCCCTCCGGCTCATACCGGTTCAGGCTCCGCGACGGCCGCTCGGTCGAGCTGTTCACCGCCGTCAACAACCTCCTCGACAAGGATCCGCCGATGATCCCGTCCGGCGCCGCCGGCGGCATCAACGAGAGCAGCACCAACGGCCAATTTTACGACGTCGTCGGCCGCTTCTTCCGATACGGCGCCCGCTTCAGCATTTAGAAAAGGACACCCGCAATGTCGCGTTCCATCACGTTCGCCATCGCCCTGCTCAGCTCGTCCGCCGCACTCGCCGCTGCGCCGGCCGACCTCATCATCCGCGACGCGCATATCGTTACGGTCGACGCGGACTTCTCGATCGCGCAGGCAGCGGCGATTCAAGACGGGAAGTTTATCGCCGTCGGGACCGATGCCAAGGTTCTCAAGACCAAAGGTCCGAACACCCGCGTGATCGATCTGGATGGGCAGACCGTGCTCCCCGGTTTCAACGACACGCATGTCCACCTGACCGCCGGCGAGGACCTTCCCGTCCAGGTCGACCTCACGCACATTCGCTCGATCAGGGATATCCAGACGGCCCTTGCCGCGCGCGCGAAGCAGGAGAAGCCCGGCGACTGGATCGTCGGCACCCGCGGCTGGTGGGAGTATCAGCTCGCCGAAGGCCGGCTTCCGACCCGCTTCGATCTCGACACCGCAGCGCCGAACAATCCGGTCGCGATCCCCGGACCCCATTATGTGATCGTCAATAGCCTTGCGCTGAAGCTGGCCGGGGTCACTCGTGATACGCGCGATCCCCAGGGCGGCCAGATCTTCCACGATGCCAAGGGCGAGCCGACCGGGCTGCTGATGGACAATGCGAGCCGCTTCGTCCGCAAGTTCATGCCCCGGCCAACCGAGGCGCAGAAGGAAGCGGGCCTCAAGCGCGTGCTGGCGCTGGTCAACAGCCATGGCCTGACCAGCGCTGGCGACCCGAGCGGCTCGCCAGCAGACGCGGCCCTGTTCCGCAAGCTGCGCGATGCAGGCCAGCTCACCGTGCGGGTGGATTTCGCCTACAACATCGACCCCGCGGAGCCGCTCGATAAGGTCGAGGCGGAGTTGAACGCGTTACCCAGACCCGGCTCCGACGGCGAGGGAATGTTCCGCTCCGACGAGATCGGCGAAACCGGCCTCGACGGCGCCGAGCTGACCGCGCTTCTCGAGCACGATTACCCGGGCAGGCCCGGGTACCGCGGCCTTCAGAAGGTTCCGACCGAACAGTTTGAGAAGTTCGCCGCCCTCGTCGCGAAATGCGGCTATCGCCTGCGCCCGCACGCGGTCGGCGACGCTGCGATCGACGAAGCGCTCGACGCCTTTTAATATGCCAATACGCAAACCCCGATCACCAAGCGCCGCTGGATGATCGACCACGCATTCCTGCTCGAGCCGCAGCATTATGCGCGCGTGAAGCGCCTGGGCCTGATCATCAACTCGCAATACATGCACAATTACGAGCTGGGCGCTCTGATCCTGAAAGCGTGGAAGCGTCCGCTCGCCGACCGAAGCGAGCCCTACGCCGAATGGCTGAAGAATGGGATCATGTTCGCCGGCGGGTCGGACGGTCCGATCTCTTACTATGCCGAGCCCCTGCTCGAGATTTACGGCGAGGTGACCCGCGGTACGCAATGGGGCGGCAGGTTGGGTCCGGACCAGGGGATTTCGCGCGAGGACGCGATCCGCTCGATGACGATCAACGGCGCCTACACGACCTTCGAGGAGAACGTGAAAGGCTCGATCGAGCCGGGCAAGTACGCCGACTTCGTCATTCTCTCGGGCGATATACTGAAAGTGCCGGCGGAGAAGATCCGCGACCTCAAAGTGCTCGCTACCGTTCTGGGCGGCCGCACCGTTTACGGTTCGCTCGGAAAGCCGTGAAGGGGTCGAGGATCAGGCCGTGCGCAGCGGACGCCGTTCGCGGCGACGGCGCAGAGCCAGGCCAATTCCGGCAAAGCCGAGGAGCATCAATGCCCAGGACGCCGGCTCCGGCACGGCGCCGGTCTGATAGAGAACGGCCGCCGATGAGGCCGGAATATTGAGCGAGATTGTGTTTGTTGGAGACGTGAAATCGAATTGGAAGAAACCAGTCGAATTGCCGACGCCGGAGCCGTTCCCGAAATGGATACCGATGATCGTGTCGCCGAACAGCGTCGTGCCGAAGTTCAACACCGTGGCCCCGTTCAGGTCGTCAATCTTGGTGTAGTCGTTGAAGTTGGTAAACGTGAGCCCGAGCGAGGCCAGCGCGTCGGTCTGCGTCGTCACGTCGGCAGGGCTGTTATCGAGCACGTTTCCGTCGAAAAATCCCGCGCATGCCGTCGCTCCCGAAACGAGGCTGAGCGACGAGCTGCAGTTCACCGGGTCTGCGGCGAACGCCGGACTGGCCGCCATCGCGGCTGATGAAAATGCCACTGCAAAAAGGGCTGAACGCAATCTCACGACTCGCCTCCACGCTCCGCAACATGTGCCAATGAAGGGTCTGAAATCGCCGTGTCGCGGTCATGGTTCCTAGTGCTGTTGCATTTTTAATGGAGTCGCTAGGGCGACGGAAATCGTGACCGTTTCGGACCCGAAAAGGGCCGAAATCAGCCATTCCCATCATCATTGGAGAGCGCAGCATCTCGTTTGCAGTTCGGCCTGGCGCCAACGCGCAAGTAAAAAAACTGTTAACATTGGGCAAGGAATCTGGTTTACTGAGAGTTAATGGCCTCTCCGAGTCGGGGGCGTACATTCGGAGGTTGAATATGCGTAATCTTCTTATCGGTATCGCCGGCGCGACCGCGCTGGCCCTCAGTTCGGCGGCGAATGCCGGGATCACGATCGGTTCGACTTCCGGTCTGGCGGGCACTCCGATCG
This sequence comes from Sphingomicrobium sp., assembly GCA_051962455.1. Lineage (GTDB taxonomy): Bacteria > Pseudomonadota > Alphaproteobacteria > Sphingomonadales > Sphingomonadaceae > Sphingomicrobium. The sequence continues at coordinate 12,198 of JBQCCG010000274.1, forward strand.
TACAGAACGGACCACCAATCACGGTAAGCTCAACGGTGGCTTCGACGCCTAGCGGCACCTTCGATGCATGGTTTGAATTCACCAACGATGCAGCCGGCCTTTACAACATTGTGGTCAGCAGCAGCACGACTGGTGAAATCATCAACTACATCAAGCTGCAGACCAGTGGCGGCGGTACCACCTTGGACGAGATCCTTGGATCATCGGGCACGCTGAATTTCGATAACGTCTCGCTCGGGTCCGGTACCTATCGGCTCGCCTTCGGCGGTTCGGGCGCAGCGAACGCCGCCGCAACGGGCAACTTCACCTTCTATGTGCAGGCGGTTCCTGAGCCGGCAACGTGGGCGCTGATGCTGCTCGGCTTCGCCGGTGTCGGTGTCGCCATGCGCTTCCGCCGTCGTCCGGCCCTCGCGCAGGTCGCCTAATCGATCATCATTAACATTGGGGCGGTCCCGACCAGTTCGGGACCGCCCTTTTTTGCGGCTGCGACAGAGCGGCGGCCGACCGGGCAGGCGGGCCCACGAACGTCCAACTTTGGGACAAATCTCGGCGTGGGGGAAAACACCTACGTAAATTAAATGGCTCGATTCAGCGGAACGAATCGGTTAACATATTGTTAGTTTGCTATCGTGGCGTTCGAGTTAATTGGCGGGAGGCGTATATGCGTAAACTGGTACTGTCCTTGGTCGGGTCCACCGCCCTGGCGTTCGGTTCGGCAGCAAATGCCGGCATCACAATCGGCGCCACGTCCGGTCTGGCGGCGACTCCAATCGTTCAAAACGGACCTCCGATCACGGTAAGCTTCACCGCGACAGCGATGCCGACGAATGCCTTCAGCGCGTGGTTCGATTTCACCAACGATGCGGCGGGCCTATATAACATCGTGGTCAGCAGCAGCACGAGCGGCGAGATGATCAACGACATCTGGCTGCAGAGCAGTGACGGCCTTACTACCTTGTTTTCCGCAAGCGGCTCGAGCAATTCGTTGAATCTCAATGGGGCTTCGCTTGGAGCCGGCGAATATCGCCTGGCCTTCGATGGCTCAGGAGCGACGAACGCCGCTGCGACCGGCAACTTCACCTTTTACGTCCAGGCAGTTCCGGAGCCGGCGACGTGGGCGCTGATGCTTCTCGGCTTCGCGGGTGTCGGTTTCGCCATGCGCTTTCGGCGACGCCCGGTCCTCGCCCAGCTCGCCTGAAGGATCGAAAGGGAATGCCGCATGAGGGCGGTGCCGTCGGCGCCGCCCTTCTTCATTGAAGAACTGCGCAAGCCAGACGTTACAACAACAATAAGTCGCTTTCTGTTTCGGCGAGAGAGCATTCACCCTCGTGCCCGAAATACAACACAATCCACTTTAATTAAACAGCAATAGGAACAAAGGCGCTTTACTGCACATTCACCGGCGTCCGCTAAAAATCGAGACACCGGGAGGCCCAAGTGCACAAGCTATTTCTTACTGCTGTTGGCGCTACACTTGTAGCGACTGCGTCGATGTCGAATGCCGCGATCACAATCGGCACGACTTCAGGCCTGGCGGCCACTCCGATCGTCCAGAATGGGCCCCCGATCACCGTCAGCTTCACGGCGAGCTCGACTCCGACCGGCACGTTCAATTCCTATTTTGATTTCATGAACGACGCCGCGGGCCTGTACAACATTGTGGTCAGCAGCAGCACGAGTGGCGAAATGATCTCCTACATCAAGCTGCAGACGATGGACGGTCTCACCGATCTGTTCACCGCGACAGGGTCATCAAATGTGCTCAATCTGAATGGCGCATCACTCGGGGCCGGCGACTATCGCCTGGCCTTCGGCGGTTCGGGCGCGGCTAACGCCGCCGTGACCGGCAATCTCTCCTTCAATGTACAGGCCGTTCCGGAGCCAGCGACCTGGGCATTGATGCTCCTCGGCTTTGCGGGCGTGGGTGTCGCACTGCGCCGCCGTCGCAGACCGCAACTGGCGCAGCTCGCTTAAGCGACGGACAGTCGCTGGATCGAGGGCGGTTCGCGATTCCATCGCGGGCCGCCTTCTCTTTTTAGTTATGACCCTGCCGGGCGATCGGCAGCAGCTGCTTCGCGCACCTTGAAATGGCGCACCGCCAAGCGCAGTTGGGCCGTGAAGGAGACTGCCATGGCCACCCAGGCCGCTGAAAAGACCATTCTCGGCCTCGAGAATCCGATGGGGACCGATGGGTTCGAGTTTGTCGAATATACCGCGCCCGACATCGAACTGTTGCGTTCGCTGTTCACGAAGATGGGTTTCCCCGAAGTCGCCCGGCACAAGAGCAAGAACGTCACGCTCCACAAGCAGGCCGACTGCAACTTCATCATCAACGCCGAGCCGGGATCCTATGCCGAGGAATATGCGAGGGCCCATGGCCCAAGCGCTTGCGCGATGGCCTTCCGGGTCAAGGACGCGAAAGCCGCGCACGATCGCGCACTCAAGCTCGGTGCGACCAACGTCGAGGTGAAGAAGGGCGCCGGCGAGCTCGACATCCCGGCGATCGAGGGCATTGGCGGGTCGCGGCTGTTCTTTGTGGACCGTTATGGCAGTAACGGATCGATTTACGAGGTCGATTTCGATTTCCATCCGGACTGGCGACAGCGGATGGCTCAAGCGGACTCGAAGCTGACCTACATCGATCACCTGACCCACAACGTGAACCGCGGGCGCATGGCGGTCTGGGCCGACTTCTATGAGCGGCTCTTCAACTTCCGCGAGATCCGCTACTTCGACATCGAGGGGAAGCAGACCGGCCTCTTCTCCAAGGCGATGACCTCGCCCTGCGGCAAGATCCGCATCCCGCTGAACGAGAGCCAGGACGACAAGAGCCAGATCGAGGAATTCCTGCGCGAATATAAGGGCGAGGGCATCCAGCACATCGCGCTCGGCACGTCCGACATTTACCAGGCGGTTGACATCATCAGGGCGCGCGGCATTCCCTTCCAGGATACGCCCGACACCTATTACGAGTTGCTCCCCGAGCGCATCAAAGGCCACCAGGAAAGCATCCCCGAGCTGGAGAAGCGCCGAATCCTGATGGACGGCGCCCCGACCGAGGGGCAGGGCCTGCTGCTGCAGATCTTCACCCAGAATGTGATCGGTCCGATCTTTTTCGAGATCATCCAGCGCAAGGGCAACGAGGGCTTCGGCGAAGGCAATTTCAAGGCGCTGTTCGAGAGCATCGAACTCGACCAGATGCGTCGCGGGGTTATCTGATAGGTCCGCTTGTCCTTCGATACGCCGCTGGCGCGTCTACTCAGGATGAGCGGAACTCCCAACAACACCGCTCATGCTGAGTAGCGGCTGAGCGAAGCGAAGGCGCGTATCGAAGCACATGACCGAAGCCTACATCTGCGACTACATCCGCACGCCGATCGGCCGCTACGGTGGAGCGCTCGCGCACGTCCGCGCCGATGACTTGGCCGCGATCCCGATCAAGGCGCTGGTCGACCGCAATCCGAACGTCGACTGGAGCGAGCTCGACGATGTGATCCTCGGCTGCGCCAACCAGGCGGGCGAGGACAACCGCAACCTGGCGCGGATGGCGGGACTGCTTGCCGGTCTCCCGGACAGTTCCGGCGGAGTCACCCTCAACCGCCTGTGCGGCTCGGGCCTCGACGCGGTCGCCATGGCCGCTCGGACGATCCGCGGCGGCGAGTCCGACCTCATCATCGCCGGCGGCTCGGAAAGCATGAGCCGCGCGCCCTTCGTCATGACCAAGGCCACCTCGGCCTTCGACCGCAATGCCGAGATGTACGACACCACCATCGGCTGGCGCTTCGTCAATCCGAAGATGAAGGCTATCTATGGCGACGATACCATGCCGAGCACCGGTGAGAATGTCGCGCAGGAGTTCCAGGTCAGCCGCGAGGACCAGGACGCCTTCGCGCTCCGCAGCCAGGAGAAGGCGGCGGCGGCCCAGGCGAACGGCCGGTTGGCGGCGGAGATCGTCCCGGTCGAGATTCCGCAGCGCAAAGGCGATCCGGTCATCGCCGACAAGGACGAACATCCGCGATCGACATCGATGGAAGCGCTGGCAAAGCTCAAGCCGATCGTGCGGCCTAGTGGCACCGTGACTGCCGGCAATGCGTCGGGCGTGAACGACGGCGCTGCCGGGTTGATTGTCGCGTCAGAGGAGGCTGCAAAGCGTAATCGCCTCACGCCCAAGGCTCGCATCCTCGGGGCAGCCGTCGCCGGTGTTCCTCCGCGCATCATGGGCATCGGGCCGGCGCCCGCGTCCGAGAAATTGATGAAACGGCTCGGCCTGAAGATCGGCGACTTCGACGTGATCGAACTGAACGAGGCATTCGCCGCGCAGGGGCTCGCCGTCCTCCGCCAGCTGGGCATTGCGGACGACGATCGGCGCGTGAATCCCAACGGTGGCGCGATCGCACTCGGCCACCCGCTTGCCATGTCCGGAGCCCGGCTTGCGCTCACCGCGACCGAGGAGCTTCAGCGGAGCGGCGGCAAGCTCGCGCTCGCGACCATGTGCATCGGCGTCGGCCAGGGAATCGCGCTCGCGCTCGAACGGGTGTAGATTGGTGCCATGGCGACGCTGGCCACAGAACTCGACAAAGCGGCGATCATGGCCGTGCTCGAGACCGTGCCCGATCCGGAAATCCCGGTGCTGACCATCACCGACCTCGGGATCGTCCGCGGGATCGCCGAGAACCCACCGCGGGTGCTGATCAGCCCGACCTACACCGGCTGCCCGGCGACCGTCGCGATCGAGGCGATGATCCGCGAGGCGCTCGACAAGGCCGACTTCGAGGAGGTGCACATCGAGCGGGTGCTGTTTCCGCCGTGGACGACCGACTGGATCAGCGAGCGCGGGCGCGAGCGGCTCCACGCCTACGGCATCGCTCCGCCGAGTCCGTCAGCGACGGCGGAATGTCCGCTGTGCGGCTCGAGCGACACGACCGAGGTCAGTCGCTTCGGCTCCACTCCGTGCAAGGCGCAGTGGCGCTGCAACGCCTGTCAGGAACCGTTCGAGCGCTTCAAGTGCCACTGAGATTTAGGGCTTAGCCCAAGCCCCTCCGCCGATGAGCGTTCGTATCGCGTGGATCTTATGATCGGGACCGAACCGATAGAGTGTCACGCGACTTAAAGAGCCGGAATCAGCAACGTCCGGAGGAACCTTCGAACGATCTACGGAATCGAACTGCTCGACCACCATCAAGCTGTCATTCGCATGCCAATTGCCGCTAGAGGCGACTACGCGACCGTGGCCGATAGGCGCTGGCCCGAAGTGCCTGAGCCAATCGGCTTTTCCATCCGCGACCAGCTTGTCGTTGATGTAGACCCGAACATCGTTGGCAACAAAGTGCGACAGTTGCTCGCCGGCAGTCGGATCGACGCCTTTGTCGAGCGCGATCAAGTCGGCCTCGACGGTCACCCAAGCAGGCGGCGGAGGTGGAGATATCGCCTTCGCGCTCATCGTTGGAATCGCCAGCAGGACGACGGCCACGGCCAAAAAAGCGAATCTTACCATTCGGCAAAGCTCCCGTCCCTCGTCCGCCAGATCGGGTTGCGCCAGCGGTGGCGGTCCTTGTCGGATTCGCGCACGGCGGCTTCGTCGATCTCGACCCCGAGCCCCGGCCCTTCCGGTACTGGCAAATAGCCGTGGACTGGGGTCAGCGCGTCCTTGTTGAGGACGAAGTTCAACAGGTCGTGGCCGCCCGTGTTGTAGTGGATGCCGAGGCTGATCTCCTGGATCGCATGATTGGGCGTGCAGGCCGCGATCTGCAGGCATGAGCCGAGCGCCAATGGCCCCAGCGGGCAATGCTGCGCGACGGCAATGTCATAGGCCTCCGCCATCGCGGCGATCTTGCGCACCACGAGGATGCCGCCAGCGTGGCTGAGGTCGGGCTGGACGATGTCCACGGCGCCTTGCTCAAAGAAGGGCTTAAACTCCCACCGGTTGTATAGCCGTTCGCCGAGCGCGATCGGAGTCGATACCAGTCCAGCGATCTCCCGCAGCCCCTCCGGATTTTCTGAGAGCAGTGGTTCCTCGATGAACAGCAGCCCGAGGGGTTCAAGCACTTTGGCGAGCTGTTTGGCGACGGGGCGATGCACCCGCCCGTGGAAATCGAGACCGACATCCATCCCCTGCGCCTGCGCCGCCTGGACGCGCTCGACCACATCCTCGAACACCTTCGGTGTCCCGATCCAGTCGAGCTCCGCCGTCGCGTTCATCTTCACCGCGGTGAAGCCCTGTTGCTTTCGCACCTCGGCGGCTTCGGCGATCTCGTGCGGGCGGTCGCCACCGATCCAGGCGTAGGAGCGGACCTGGTCGCGCACCTTGCCGCCCAGCATTTGCCACGCGGGCAGGCCGAGGGCGCGCCCCTTCAAATCTCACAGCGCCTGCTCAAGCCCGGACAGCGCCGACATGATCACCGCCCCTCCGCGATAAAAGCCGCCGCGAAATCCGACCTGCCACATATCCTCGATCGCGAAGGGATCGGCTCCGATGAACCGGTCGCGATAGACTTCGAATACTCCCTCGACCGCTTCGCTCCAGCCTTCGAGGCTCGCTTCGCCCCAGCCGATCGCCCCGTCGTCGCTCTCAACTCGGACGAACAGCCAGCGCGGCGGCACCATGAAGATTTCGATTCGGTCGATCTTGCGCGGAGTCACGATTTCGCCTTGTCGGCTTGCGTGCCGCTTCCGCCATATTGCCGGCCGGCGGCATCATCCTCTTCCCCGTCCGGAGGTTCGCCGATCCTCTTGATCGGCACGATCAGGCAGACGCTCTGCGCCGGAAGGACGTTCCGCCAGTCCGCGATCAGCTGCTTGTACGCCTTGCCGACGTTGCGAATCTTGCGGTCGAGATCGAACAGGCCGAGCGGATTGACGTTGCCGTTCTGCTCGCGGAGCGCAGTTTCCCAGTCGACCTGGTCGGTGAGGCTGTACCAGGTGAACCCTACGGTCGGGATTCCGACGTTCCTCAGGCGCAGGACGTTGGCCCATTCCTTCCAGAGCCATTTGACGGCCTCGTCGCCGTGCTGCCCTTCCCACAGATTGGTCTCGGTGTGCATCACCGGGAGCCGGTAACGATTGTAATACTGGCGCGTGATTTCGGCGTAACCGAACGTTTCGCCGGCCGCCACCGTATGGCCGTCGGCGAATACCCGGTGCTCATTGAGCTGATAATAGTCGTTCCCGAGGATGCAGTGCTGTTTCAGCCGGTGCTCGAGGAACCACTCATATTCCTCGCGGGTCATCCCGTTATCGAGCAGATACTGGTACATCCCGCTGTCGACCCGGCGCCCGTAATTGAGGTCCAGGCTCAGGAATCGCATCTGGTTGAGCACTTCGGCGCGGCCGATCGCTGCGGGAGAATCGGCGTGGTAATATTCCGAGGATTCCGACTGAATGAAGATCGCGTCGTGTCGACGCTTCAGAATCTCGATCATCGCCATGACGTTCGCCTTGGCAATGTGCTTCAGAGCGGTGACGAACGACTTGTCGTCTTTCTTCTGCTCATTCCACCAGCCGTACTTGGCCGAGAAAATTGAGCAGATCAGCATTTCATTGATCGGGGTATAGAGCTGCACCCAGGGGAAGCGCTCGGCGAATTCCCCGGCGTAGGCAGCGAACAGTCGCGGAAAGTCGGGGTTCTGGAAATTGCCGATCCAGTCGGGCACTCCGAAATGGCAAAGGTCGACGATCGGCGTGATGTCGCGCCGCTTCAGGTCCGCGAAGGTGAGGTCGGTGAATTCCCAGTCGAACTTGTTCGGGCCGAGGTAGGTCCGGTAGATCGGCGGTCCATAGCGCAGATAGTTGATTCCGATTTCCTGGACGCAGTCGAAGTCTTCGCGCCAGTGTTCATAGTGACCGCAGACCTGCATCTCGTCGACGCGGGTCTTGCCGTGGTTGATGGTCGGGATGCTGTTTTCGATCCCGGTCGCAAACATGAAGTTGGCGATCGCTCAATCTCCTGCCGTTCTCTCCGGACCGGTTCGGTTGCGCCGAGCGCAGCGATAGCCTCGCGGTCAAAAAAGGAAACCTCGGACCCAAGTCGCGCCGTCGAGGTTTTCCGCTATGGACGAAAAAAGCATGCGCTGGGCAGATGGTTTCATTGCTGTCGATTGGGGCACCACCAACAGGCGGGCCTATCTGATCGATTCTTCAGGACGGTGCTCGAACGAATTCGAGGACCAGAAGGGTGTTCTGTCGGTGCCCGCGGGCGGCTTCCCCGACGCCATCGCCGAGATCCGGCAGCGACTCGGGGACAAGCCGCTTCTGCTTGCCGGCATGGTGGGATCCAACCGCGGCTGGAAAGAAGCGCCTTATGTGCCCTGCCCGGCAGGCATCGACGAGCTCGTCAAAGGACTGGTTTGGGCTGGCGAAAGGGAGGCGATTGTCCCCGGTGTTTCTGACCTGGAGGACGGTCGGGCAGACGTGATGCGCGGCGAGGAGGTGCAGCTCGTCGGAGCCGTCGCGGCTAGGCTCGTCGATCCCGACGGTCTCGTCTGTCACCCCGGAACTCACAACAAATGGGCGACTCTTCGCTTCGGAAGGATCAGGGGTTTCCGCACGGTCATAACCGGCGAATTGTTCAGCCTCCTCAAGCAACACAGCATCCTCTCCGACCTGCTTCAGGGCAGCGTGGAACCCAACGACTCCTTCAAGGACGGCGCCCGCAGCGCCATCGAGACCGAAGCCTTGTCCGCACAGCTGTTCTCGGTCCGCGCCCGAGTGCTGCTCGGCCAGGCGAAGAAGGAGGACGCGGCGTCTTACGCGAGCGGGCTCCTCATCGGCGCGGATGTGCGGATCGGGCTCTCTTACCCAACCGGGGCCGACATCAGTATCGTCGGCCGGCCCGAACTGACCCGCCTTTATGCCGCCGCCATCGGTCAGGCGGGCCGGACATCCATCGAGCACGACGGCGAAAAATCCTTCCTCGCCGGCATTCATGAAATCGCGAAGAGGATCTGACGTGAGCGCGAACGAGCTGCTGCATCGCTACCTCGACGAGTGTCCGCTGATCGCCATCATCCGGGGCATCACGCCGGATGAAGCCCAGGCCATCGGCCATGCAATTTACGAAGGCGGCATCCGGATCATCGAGGTCCCGCTCAATTCACCCGACCCGCTGAACAGCATCGAGCGGCTGGCGAAGAGATTCGGGGAGCAGATGCTGGTGGGAGCAGGCACGGTTCTGAGCGCAGCCGAGGTGGCGCGGGTCCAGGGCGCCGGGGGCCGGATCATCGTCTCTCCTGACACCAATACCGAGGTGATCTCGGCCACGGCCAAGGCGGGTTTGGTGTCGAGCCCGGGTTATTTCACCCCGTCGGAAGCCTTCACTGCGATTCGCGCCGGAGCCACCGCGCTCAAGCTCTTCCCCGCCGAGGGCGCTTCACCCTCGGTCCTCAAGGCCCATCTTGCCGTGCTCCCGACGAATATCCCCTATTTCGCAGTCGGGGGAATCAAGCCGGACAATATGCGTCCGTGGCTAGAGGCCGGAGCGACCGGATTCGGTCTGGGCGGCGGGCTCTACAAGGCAGGCCAGACGCCTGCCGAAACTCTGGAGAAGGCGCGGGCCTATGTGGCGGGATTGAAGCGATGAAGCCGATCAGGATCGCGATCATCGGCTATGGCAAGATCGCCGAGGACCAGCATGTCCCGTCGATCAGGGCGAATCCCCGCTTCGAGCTGGTCGCGACCTCCAGCCGATCGAGCAATGGCGTTGAGCAAAAGTTCACCGACTGGCGCGAGCTGATCCGCACGGTCGAAGGCCTGCAGGCTGTCGCGATCACTACCCCTCCGGGTCCGCGGTACGAAATCGCGCGCGAATGCATTGCCGCCGGGCTCCACTGTCTGCTCGAGAAGCCGCCGACGGCGGGCCTAGCGGAGATAAACGATCTCGCCTGCCTTGCCGATGCGAAGCAGGTCACGCTGTTCACGACGTGGCACGCGCAGCACCACTCTACCGTGGATGCCGCGGCGACGGCGCTCGCAGGAAAGCGCATCCGCTCCATGGAAATTACCTGGCATGAGGATGTGCACAAATGGCACCCCGGACAACTCTGGATCTGGCAGCCGGGCGGGTTCGGCGTCTTCGACCCGGGCATCAACGCCTTTTCCATCGCCACGAAAATCTTCCCCGGCGGCTTGTTCGTCCAGTCCGCCGAGTTGCAGGTGCCTTTGAACGCGCAGACGCCGATCGCGGCGGACGTCATCTTCTCCAGCCCCCAGGCTCATGGCCCGTTGCACGCAAGCCTGGACTGGCGGCGGACCGAGGGTGAGGAATGGACGATCAGCGTCGAGGCCGCCGACGGAACCACCATTCGCCTCGAAGACGGCGGGGCGCGGCTGATCGTCGGCGGCGAATCGAGCGCGGATAGTGGAATCGGTGAATATCCGGACATCTACCGGACGTTCGTCCAACTGATCGACGAGCGCCGGAGCCTGGTCGACGTCGCACCGTTTCGTCTCGTCGCCGACTGCCTGCTCGTTGCAAGAACCACGAGGGTCGACCCGGTCCACGGCTGATGGAGCAACTTCAGCCGAGGGGCATTGTTGACCCGAAGGCCGGACCCAAGGCGTAACCAACACTAGTGCCGGTCGCAGGACCAATGGACGTGGCACAAGCAGCAACCGATGAATTGAGCAGGGCCGACGAGGCGTTCGCGGGCAACCGGCTGCTTTCGACTTTCTCACGCGAAGCGCGTGCTCTGCTCGAACCTTATGGCGAATCCGTCGAGCTCGAGCCCGGCGAGGTCGTGCTGAGAGTGGGCGAAGACGTTCATTCGAGCCTCTTCCCCGTCGGTCCGACGATGATTTCGCTGACCGTCGAGCTCAGCGGCGGACGCTCTGCCGAAGTCGCATCGATCGGCCGGGAAGGCGCGGTCGGCGGGATCGTCAGCTGCGGCCACGCGCCGGCTTACTCACGGGCGCAGGTGCTGGTGCCCGGTCCGGGGTTCCGTGTGCCGATGGAGGCGATCGAGGATGCCAAGAAGCGCTCTCCCTTCATCTCGAACCTGTTCTGCCGATTTTCGGACTATCTGCTAGCGGAGGTGATGCAGTCGGTCGTCTGCAACGCCTTCCACTCAATTCCGGAGCGGGCGGCGCGCTGGCTGCTCCAGGCGCAGGACCGCGCAGGTGATCGAATCGAGCTGACCCAGGAGGCCTTCGCCGGCCTGCTCGGCGTCCAGCGCACGACAGTGAACGCGGTCATCCAGCAACTGTCGTCCGAGGGCCTGATCGCGACCGGAAGAGGCAGGATTTACGTCACCGATCGGGCCGGCCTGAAGCGCCGCGCTTGCGAATGCTATCAGCGGCTTGAGGACCATTTCGCGGCCGTGATCGGGACAACCGGGCGCGGAACAGCCTAGCCGACGAACCTCCACGGCAGCGTCTCGCCGGCATGGAACGGCACGAGTCCATCGATTTCGTCGGGTACCTTCGTTGCCGCTTTCTCGAGCGTCACCGTGCCGTCGTTGAGCGGCAGACCAAAGAAACTCGGACCATTGACCGACGCGAAAGCTTCCAGCCTGTCGAGCGCGCCTTCCTCCTCGAACACCGTCGCGTAGCTCTCCAGCGCGAAGGGTGCATTGAAGATGCCCGCGCAGCCGCAGGCGCTCTCCTTGGCGTGGCGCGCGTGCGGCGCGCTGTCGGTGCCGAGGAAAATATTTGAAGCGCCCGAGGTCGCGGCCTTGCGCACCGCGAGCCGGTGCTTTTCCCGCTTGGCGACCGGCAGGCAGTAGGCATGTGGCCGCAGGCCACCGGCGAAGATCGCATTGCGGTTCATGATCAGGTGCTGGGGCGTCACCGTCGCTCCGACATTCGGCCCATTGGCGGCGACGAAATCGACGGCGTCGGCTGTGGTGATATGCTCGAGCACGATCTTCAACTTGGGGAAATCGTCGACCAACCGCCACAATATCCGCTCGATGAACACCGCTTCACGGTCGAACACGTCCACCTCCGGATTCGTCACTTCGCCGTGGACGCACAGGACCATGCCGATGTTCTGCATCCACGCGAGCGCCGGATAGATATTGCGGATGTCGGTCACCCCGCTCGCGCTATTGGTGGTCGCCCCCGCTGGGTAAAGCTTGGCCGCGATCCAGATGCTCTCCTCAAACCCCCGTTTGAGCTCCTCCGGACTGGTCTGATCGGTCAGATAGCAGGTCATCAAAGGCGTGAAGCCCGGACCGGCCGCCGCGACAATGCGCTCTCGATATTCGGCCGCCGCCTCGGGTGTCGTCACTGGCGGCACGAGGTTGGGCATCACGATCGCCCGCGCGAACTGCCGGGCGGTGTACGGCGCAACCTTCCGGAGCATCTCGCCGTCGCGCAGATGGACGTGCCAGTCGTCGGGCCGGCGGATGGTCAGCGTTTGCGAAGCCACGGGCCGCTCCCTAACTGAAGGGCATGACCCCGACCACCCTCAGCGATCGTGCCGTGATCCGGCTCTCCGGCGAGGGCGTGCGCGGGTTCGTGCAGGGGCTGGTCACGAGCGACGTGACTGGATCGCTTCCGGTTTGGGCGGGACTGCTGACCCCCCAGGGAAAGTGCCTGTTCGATTTCATTATTTGGAGCGACGGCGAAGACCTTCTGCTCGACTGCGAAGCCGTCGCGGCCGATGATCTGATCAAGCGCCTGACCATGTACCGGCTGCGGCGGCCGATCCGCATCGAGCGCGACGGTAACCTCGCGGTGCACTGGTCGGAACGCACTGGCGAGGGCGTTCCGGACCCGCGGTTGCCGGCGCTCGGGGCCCGTTGGCTTGCCGCGGCCGATGAACCCGTCGCCGGCTGGCTCGAACGCCGCCTGCGCCTCGGCGTATGCGAAGGCCGCGCGGAGCTTGCCGACCTCCTCTGGCTCGAGTGCAACGCCGCCGAACTCAACGGGGTCAGCTTCAGCAAGGGCTGTTTCGTCGGACAGGAGAACACCGCGCGCATGAACTGGCGGCAGAAGGTCAACCGGCGGCTGTTCGTCGTGCTCGGAGGCGGAGGAGAGCGCTCGCGCGCCGAATATCCCGAGTTGGACCTGTCCGTGGTTCACGCGCGGGTGGATGCGATCCCGGGGAACGCCATCATCCCCGACTGGCTCAGACCCGCGCTCGAAGTCTCCCCAGCCGACTGAGCGAATAGATCGCGATCCCCGCCCAGACGACGTTCATCACGGCATTGGGAATCGCGCCATGCCACCATCCATTGATCACGAAGCCGATCGCTCCCGCGAGATTCATCAGTTGATAGGCTGCCGACTGGCCGGTTAGGCGGCCTGCGGAGAGCAGCGCGTAGGCCACGAGAATCAGAACCGCCCCGCCCCAGCCTGCAATCTCGACCAGCCAGCGGGTGAGGTCCCAGGCGGGCAAAGCCATCACGCGGCCGCGAGCCGCCTCAGCACGTACTGCAGGATCCCGCCCGCCTTGAAATATTCGAGCTCGTTGTAGGTGTCGATGCGGCACCGCGCGGTGAAGCTGAACTCCTCGCCATTGTCGCGCTTGACCTTCACTTCGACGTCCTGGCGCGGCCTCAGGTCGGCGATGCCGGTGATGGAATATTTCTCGCTGCCCGTGAGACCGAGGCTCGCCGCATTTTCGCCCTCGCGGAACTGCAGAGGGAGCACGCCCATTCCGACCAGGTTCGAGCGATGAATTCGCTCGAAGCTCTCGGCGATGACCGCCTGGACTCCCAGCAGCAAGGTGCCCTTCGCCGCCCAGTCGCGCGAGCTGCCAGTGCCATATTCCTTGCCGGCGACGACCACGAGCGGGCGGCCGTCCTGCTTGTACAGCATCGCTGCATCGTAGATCGGCATGATCTCGCCGGTCGGAGCGTAGCAGGTGAAGCCGCCCTCGACATTGTCGAGCATCCGGTTGCGGATGCGGATGTTGGCGAACGTGCCGCGCATCATCACTTCATGATTGCCGCGCCGCGAGCCGTAGCTGTTGAACTCGCCGCGGCTCACTCCGTGCTCTAGCAGGTAGCGGCCGGCCGGACTGTCCGGCTTAATCGCTCCCGCAGGCGAGATGTGGTCGGTGGTGATTGAATCGCCGAAGATCGCCAGCGGCCGCGCACCTTCGATGTCCCGCGGCGGCGTCGGCTGCATCGTCATTCCGACGAAATAAGGCGGGTTCTGGATGTAGGTCGAAAGCGCCGGCCAGTCGTAGGTCTCGCCGCCAGCCACCTCGATCTTCCGCCACCGCTCGTCGCCGCGATATACGTCGGCATAGCGCCGGCGGAACATCTCGGAATGGACATTCGCGTCGATGAGAGAGCGGATTTCCTCGTTGGTCGGCCAGATGTCTTTGAGATAGACCGGTTCGCCATTCGACGCAGTGCCGATCGGCTCCTTGACCATGTCTGAGCGGACGGTCCCTTTGAGCGCATAAGCGACGACCAGTGGCGGCGAAGCGAGATAGTTCGCCCGGCAGTCGGGCGACACCCTGCCCTCGAAATTGCGGTTGCCCGAAAGGACGCTGACCGCGACCAGGTCATGCTCGTTGATCGCTTTGCTGATCGGTTCCGGCAGCGGCCCCGAATTGCCGATGCAGGTCGTGCAGCCATAGCCGACGAGATCGAAGCCGAGCGCGTCGAGGTCGGCGCTGAGGCCGCTCTCATTGAGATAATCGGTCACGACCTGGCTTCCGGGCGCGAGGCTGGTCTTGACCCAGGGTTTCGGATGAAGCCCCCGCTCGCGCGCTTTCCTCGCCACGAGCCCAGCGGCGATCAGCACCGAGGGATTGGACGTGTTGGTGCAGCTGGTGATGGCGGCGATTGCGACGTCGCCATTGCCGAAATCGAAATCCTCCCCCTCGACTTCGAACCGGGGCTCCTTGCCCTTCCGGTAGGTATCCTCGAGGTCCTGATTGAACTTCTCGTCCACCTCGCTCAGCAGAACCCGGTCCTGCGGCCGCTTGGGGCCGGCGAGCGACGGCTCAATGCTGCCCATGTCGAGCTCGAGCGTATCGGTGAACAAGGGCTCCGGAGTCGACGCATCGCGCCACAGGCCCTGTATCCGCGCATAGGCTTCGACCAGTGCGATCTGATGATCGTCACGGCCGGTCAGCTTCAGATAATCGATCGTCCGCTGGTCGACCGGGAAGAAGCCGCAGGTCGCTCCATATTCGGGTGCCATGTTGGCGATGGTCGCGCGGTCGGCGAGCGGGAGATTGTCGAGCCCGGGTCCGTAGAATTCGACGAAGCGCCCGACCACTCCCTTCTGGCGAAGCATCTGCGTCACCGTCAGCACGAGGTCGGTCGCGGTGATGCCTTCCTTGAGCTGCCCGTCAAGGCGGAAGCCAACCACCTCCGGAATGAGCATGCTGACCGGCTGGCCGAGCATTGCCGCCTCGGCTTCGATTCCGCCGACGCCCCAGCCGAGCACGCCCAGGCCGTTGATCATCGTCGTGTGGCTGTCGGTCCCGACCAACGTATCCGGGTAGGCAACAGTCTCGCCGTCCTGATCATCGCCGGTCCAGACCACCTGTCCGATATGTTCGAGATTGACCTGGTGGCAGATGCCGGTGCCGGGTGGCACGACCTTGAAGTTGTCGAACGCCTGGCTGCCCCACTTCAGGAACTCGTAACGCTCCCCGTTACGCTGATACTCGAACTCGACATTCTTCTCGAAAGCACGGGGGTTGCCGAACTCGTCGACCATCACGCTGTGGTCGATGATTAGGTGCACCGGGACGAGCGGGTTGATCTTCTGCGGGTCGCCGGCGAGCTTGGCCATCGCGTCGCGCATCGCCGCCAGATCGACGACCGCCGGAACGCCGGTGAAGTCCTGCATCAGCACCCGCGCCGGACGGTACTGGATCTCCCGGTTGATCCGCCGCTCCTTCAGCCAGTCGGCCATGGCCTGCAGGTCGTCACGAGTGACCGTCTGGCCATCCTCGAAGCGAAGCAAATTCTCGAGCAGCACCTTCATCGAGAACGGAAGGCGGGAAACGTCGCCGAGTGATCCGCCGGCTTTGCCGAGTGAGTAATAGGAATAACTCTTGCCCTCGACTTCGAGGGTCGAACGCGTGCGGAGGCTGTCCTGGCCGGTGGGGATCATCGCTTTCCTTCGAGTTGCTTCGAGTGCGCGTCTGGATCTACGCGCAAGATGGGTGCGGCCGAGCCCTTAGCAACCCGCTTGGAACGCCGCAAACGCGGGCAAGTAAACGGTTTGTTGCGGCAAACGGAACAGCCGGCGCGGCGGACCGCCGCCCCGCCCCTCGCAATAGTGACGTACGCGCAATAAGTTCGATGAATGACAGATGAAGGAACAAAGCTAACCGCCACTCGCGACAGTGATTATTTCCACCGCCGGGCTGCGGAGGCGCGCGCCGCCGCCTGCTCGAAAGACCAGCCGCACCAGGCGGAGATCGCGGGGGAGCTGGCGCTTGCTTATGCCGCGCTCGCCCGGCGCCGCGCCAAAGCCGCCGCGGCGGCCGACGATCTGCCGGCAATCCCCCTCGAACAGCCCGCCTGAGCCAGCTGCCTTAGATCCAGCCGCGCTTCTTGAAATAGAGATACGGGCCCACGGCGCTCGCAAACATCAGCACAAGCGAGAGCGGGTAGCCGTAATGCCAGCTTAGCTCCGGCATGTAGTGGAAGTTCATTCCGAAGATGCCGGCGATGAGCGTCGGCGGCAGGAACACGACCGCCGCCCAGGAGAATAGCTTCATCGCCGCATTCTGCTCAATGCTGATGAGCCCGAGCGACGCATCGAGCAGGAAGGTCAGGCTGTCGACCAGATAGCTCGTATGCTCAATCAATGCAGTCAGGTCGGTCGTGAGGCTCGCGAGATGATGCCGAAGCTCGGCCTGCTTCTCTTCGTGAACCAGGTTCGATCCACCGAAAAAGCTCAACATCCTCAGCGTGCTGACGGCTGAATAGCGAGTCTTCGTCAGCAACGTCTGCACGCGGCCAATGCGAGTGAGGAGCGCCGTCAGCTTCTTGACCGGAATTCGGCGCTCCTGCTGGCTCTGCGAAAAGATTTCCTGGCTCAACTCCTCCATCGAGGCGCTGACTCGCTCGATCTCGTCCGCGAGCCGGTCGATGATCGCGTCGAGCAGCCTAACCAGCGCCGTCGGACCGTCACGCACCAGATCGGGATCGCGGCGGGCGTGATTCTCGAACGTCCGGACCGGCTTAGGAGTCGCATAGCGGATCGTGACGAGGCGGTTTCCGGCGAGCACGAACCCAATCGGCGTGGTCGTCGGCAGATGTTCGTCGACGCCGCGCAAAGCGCTGACGGTCATGTAGAGCGCGCCCTTCTTCTCATAGAGGCGGCTCGACGGCTCGATCTCGGACATTTCCGCCCGCGTCGGCACATCAACCTCGATGCAGCGCTCGACCAGCTTCTCTTCCTCGGGAGTGGGTTCCTCCAGATCGATCCAGGTCGCTTCATCTGGAATCTTCTCCAGCTTCGGATCGACAATGCTCCCGTCGCAGCCGGGGCCGTAGGTGCGCAGCATGGCCGCTCTGTCGGCTGAACGGCATTGGTTTGCAAGGCGAGCAACTCTGCTAAGTTCGGAGGCAATGCCGCGGCGCGCATGGCTCATTGCTCTCGTCATCGTTGCGGTCGCGGCGACGATCGAGCTGTCGTTCGGACGACATCCGATCTGTACCTGCGGAACCGTCGAGCTGTGGGTCGGGGCGCGCGACAGTCCGAAGACCAGCCAAATGCTGCTCGACTGGTACAGCCTCAGTCATATCGTCCACGGATTGCTCTTTTATGCTGTGCTGTGGCTCATCGCGCGACGGTGGCCCATCCATCGCCGCTTCCTGGCGGCGCTATTGGTGGAGGCGAGCTGGGAAGTGATCGAGAACACGCCGTTCGTCATCAACCGCTATCGCGAAACGACGGCGGCGCTGGGCTACAGCGGCGACAGCATCCTCAACTCGATGTCGGATATCCTCATGATGGCGCTCGGATTCCTGCTCGCGCGCAAGCTGCCCGTCTGGGCAGCGGTCCTGCTGGTCATTGCCCTGGAACTTATCCCGTTGTTTGTCATTCGCGACAATCTCACGCTCAATATTTGGCAGTTGATCGCACCGAGCAAGGCGCTGGAAGCGTGGCAGGCGGCAGGGTAGGGCGCCAATCGACAAGCGTATGTTGCGCCACCGACACTTCGAGGGAGATGCAGTTGAGATTGGTTGCAATGTTGGCCGCCGCTCTTACTGCGGCGGTGATCCCCTCGGCGGCCGAGGCCGGTGAATTGTTCGGCGGCGTCTTTGTCCACGACGTCAAGACTCCGCTCGACAAGTCGGGAATCGAGAGCGGGATCGACTTCTCCGTCGGCTATCGCGGCGGCGCAATCGCGCATCTCTTCAGCGGCGTTCTTCAGCCCTATCTGTTCGGCGCTGTGAATAGTGCCGGCGACACGGACTACGCCGCCGCGGGCATCGCCGTGAAGTTCCCGCTCGGCCGCAAGTGGTACATCCGCCCGGGATTCGGCCTGGCGATTCACGATGGCTCGGCGGCAAAATATTATCGAAGCGACAAGATCGCGTTCGGCAGCCGGGTGCTATTCGAGCCGGAGCTCGGAATCGGTACCCGGCTCAATCGCAGGCTCAGCCTGGAGGCGAGCTGGATCCACATGAGCCACGCGCAGGTATTCGGGAAGGAGAATCCCGGAATGGACAATATCGGAATGCGGCTCAACCTGGCGCTTTAACGGCCGATCATTGTTTCGGGCTTGACGACTCGATCGAAGGTCGCCTCGTCGACGAGCCCGAGCTCCAGCCCCGCCTCCTTCAGAGTCAGCCCATTCTTGTGGGCGTGCTTGGCGATCGCGGCGGCATTGTCGTAGCCGATCTCTGGCGCGAGCGCGGTCACCAGCATCAGCGAGCGATTCATCAGCTCCGCGATCCGTTTCTCATCGGGCTCGATGCCATCCAGCATCCGCGTCGTGAAACTCTCGATTCCGGTCGACAGCAAGTTGATCGAGCGCATCACATTGGCGCCGATCACCGGCTTGAACACATTCAATTCCAGGTGGCCCTGCATTCCGCCGATCGTCACTGCGACGTTATTGCCGGCGACCTGGGCGGCGACCATCGTCAGCATCTCGGCCTGAGTCGGATTGACCTTGCCCGGCATGATCGAGCTGCCGGGTTCATTCTCCGGAAGCTTCAATTCGCCGAGCCCGCAGCGGGGGCCCGAGCCCAACAGCCGGATGTCATTGGCGATCTTTGTGCAGGCAGTCGCGATCACATTGAGCTCGCCCGACAGCTCAACCAATGTGTCGTGGGCCGCCAGCTCGGCGAACTTGTTCGGCGCCGAGGTGAAGGGCAGCTGCGTCAGCTTGGAGACTTCCTTCGCGAATTCTTCGGCGAACCCCTTCGGCGCGTTGAGGCCGGTACCGACGGCGGTGCCGCCTTGGGCGAGCTGATAGAGGCGCGGAAGCACGCCCTCCACCCGGTCGATGCATGCCTGGACCTGGGCGGCATAGCCGGAGAATTCCTGCCCCAGCGTCAGCGGCGTTGCGTCCTGGAGATGCGTGCGGCCGATCTTGACGATCGAATCCCAGCGCTTCGCCTGGTCGGCGAGCCGCGCGTGCATCGTTTTGAGCGAGGGGATCAGCTTCATCTGCACCGCTCGCGCGGCGGCGATGTGCATTGCGGTCGGAAAGCTGTCGTTCGACGACTGGCTCTTGTTAACGTGATCGTTCGGATGGACCGGCTCCTTGCCGCCCCGTTTCCCGGTCAGGATCTCGTTGGCGCGGCCGGCGATCACCTCGTTTGCGTTCATGTTCGACTGGGTTCCCGAGCCGGTCTGCCAAATGACCAACGGGAATTGACTGTCGAGATCGCCCCGAGCGACTTCGCCTGCCGCCTGCTGGATCACTTCGGCGATGTTCGGATCGAGGCCGCCGATGCGGGCATTCACCCGCGCTGCCGCCTGTTTGATGAAGCCCAGTGCATGGACGATCTCGAGCGGCATCTGCTCCTTGGGTCCGAACGGGAAATTCTCGATCGACCGCTCGGTCTGCGCGCCCCAATAAGCGTCGGCCGGGACCTCGATCGGTCCGAAGCTGTCGGTTTCGGTGCGGGTCGCTGTGCCGGACATGATTCCTCTTCCGTCATGCTGAACTCGTTTCAGCATCCATTCGTTGTCCGGCGCACTGCTCGAAAATGGGCCCTGAAACAAGTTCAGGGCGACGCTTCACTTCTTCCGCGTGAAGTCGACGCTGACGACGTTGGATCCGTCTTCCTTCTTCTCGCCTTGAGCCGCTTGCGGACGGTCGTTTCCGGCTTTCTCATGTTCCTCAGGCAGCGGCTCATCCGCATTGGCCTGGAACGTCAAAGCGAACTCGACCGCGGGATCGTGGAACTGTGTGACGGCGCCGAACGGCACGTGGAGAGTCGCTGGAACCCCGCCGAAGGACAGCCCCACCGTGAAGCTATCGTCCTCGACCTTGAGGTCCCAGAAGCGATGCTGGATGACGATCGTCATCTCGTCGGGGAAGCGTTCGAGCAGGTGCTTCGGGATCGAAACGCCCGGCGCGCGAGTCTTGAATGTGATGTAGAAATGGTGCTCGCCCGGCAGAGCTCCCGAAGCTTCGACCTCCCCGAGCACCCGACCCACGACCGCGCGCAGCGCATCCTGCACGATCTCGTCGTACGGGATCAGACTCTCGGGGGTCTCGTCGGTCATGCCTTTGTGGTAGCGGGCCAACGAGCACGGTCAACCGGATTAATGTGCGGAGTCGTGAAATGCCCATCGACGCCACTCAAGCCTATGACGAAAATAACATTTTCGCCCGTATCCTTCGCGACGAGATCCCGTCGAAGCGGGTTTATGAGGACGAGTTCGCGCTTGCATTCCACGACATCAACCCGCTGTCGCCGACCCACATATTGGTCATTCCCAAGGGACCGTACGTCTCGTGGGATGACTTCTCGGCAAAGGCTTCGGATGGCGAAATCGCGGGCTTCGTCCGTGCTGTCGGCAAGGTCGCTCGCGATGCGGGGCTGGTTGAGGACGGGTATCGGCTGCTCGCCAATACGGGCCTGAACTCCGGCCAGGAGGTGCCGCACCTCCATGTGCACATCTTCGCCGGCCGGCCGCTCGGACCGATGCTGGCGCGCTGAGTGGTTCAGCGGAGAGCCACATTCGCCAGTCGAAAGTGGATTGCCCTCGGCACGGCATCCGTTAGGGTCGCGCACAAATTCGAATTCCGGAGGGGAATGAAATGGCCACTATAGCACCGCGCGCGCCGCGCCGCGGCAGGATCAAGCCACTCGACGAGATACTCGCGACGGCCGAAAAGAAGTCGCTCAAGCGCTCGCTCGGCGCTTTCCAGCTAACCCTGCTGGGGATCGGTGCGGTCATCGGCACCGGAATTTTCGTCCTGACAGCGACCGCAGCGCAAAAGGCTGGCCCCGGGATGATGGTCAGCTTCATGGTCGCCGGCGCGGTCTGCGCCGTGGCCGCGCTCTGCTATTCCGAGCTCGCGTCGATGGTGCCGGTTGCGGGCTCCGCCTACACTTACTCCTACGCCGTGATGGGCGAGATCGTCGCCTGGCTGGTCGGCTGGGCGCTGATCCTCGAATATGCGCTTGGCGCGAGCGCGGTCGCGGTCGGCTGGTCCGGTTTCATCACCGGTCTGCTGAACTCCATCGGGATACACGTGCCTCACGCATTGGCGGTCGGTCCGCCGATCCAATGGGGCTTCCTCCAGGGCGGCGAAGTCGGTGGCCTGATCAACCTGCCCGCCGTGCTGGTGGTGGCATTCGTCACGGCCCTGCTCGTCATCGGCACCAAGGAAAGCGCGACGTTCAACGCCATCCTGGTGCTCATCAAGGTCTCCGCGTTGACACTGTTCCTGGTCATCACCTTGCCGATGGTCAGCGGCCACATGAGTAACTTCCAACCCTTCGCACCACGTGGCTGGGGTAATCCTCTGAGCTCGTCAGGCACGGGTATATTGGGCGCCGCCGCGTCGATCTTCTTCGCCTATGTCGGCTTCGACGCGGTCTCGACCGCGGCCGAGGAAACGCGAAACCCGCAGCGCAATGTTCCGATCGGCCTGATCGGATCGCTGCTCATCTGCACGGTGTTCTACCTGCTCGTCTCGGCCGGCGTGGTCGGAGCTTATGGCGCGCAGCCGCTGCTCGATCCGGCAACAGGGATTCCGTTCAAGGAAGGCTCGCCGGAGCTTTATGCCGCCGCTGCCTGCCACGCCGCGAACGCCCCGACCGTATGTTCGAAGGAAGCGCTCGCTCACATTCTGCGCGAGGTGTCGAACCCGCTGTTCGGTAACCTGGTCGGCCTCGCGGCAGCCATTGCGCTGCCCTCGGTCGTGCTGCTGATGATGTATGGCCAGACGCGAATCTTCTTCGTCATGGCGCGCGACGGACTGCTTCCCGAGCGCTTGTCGACCGTCCATCAGCGCTTTCGGACGCCGTATGTCGTGACGATCGTGACGGGTGTCGTGGTGGCAATCGCCGCCGCCTTCCTCCCGGTCGGCACGCTGGCGGATTACTCCAATGCCGGAACGCTCTTCGCCTTCGCCGCAGTATCGCTGGGCGTCATGATCCTGCGCAAGAAGGACCCGAACCGGCCGCGTCCGTTCCGCACCCCGGCGCTGTTCATCGTAGCCCCGCTGTCGATCGCTGGCTGCGTGCTGCTGTTCATCAATTTGAACAATGAATCGAAGCTGCTGTTCGTCACCTGGACGGTAATCGGGCTCATCTTCTACTTCCTCTACGGCTATCGCCACAGCAACGTCGCTCGCGGCATCGTCGAGGTTCCGGAGGTCGCACCCGAAGCGCCAGGTTCGATCGGCATTGCGCCGATGCCGGGTGCGCCGGTTCCCCCGAAGGATCTGGGCTAAGGCAACAGCTCGCCGGCGAGCGCCCTGAGGTCCTTCTCGGGGCGCGCGCCATAGTGCTGGATGACCTCGGCTGCCGCGATCGCGCCCAGGCGGAGCGATTCCTCGAGGCTTTTGCCTCGCGCAGTTCCAAGCAGGAACCCGGCGGCGAAGAGGTCACCGGCGCCGGTGGTATCGACCAGCGAGTCGATCGGCTCCGCTGGAACATAGGCGCGCTCGCCGTTGCGAATCGCCAAGGCCCCGTCCTCGCTTCGGGTGACGACCAGTGTTTCGACCCTGGGCGCCACCTCCGCAACGGCGGTCTCGAGGTGGGCGACTCCGGCAAGCGCCTCGATCTCCGCCTGGTTGGCGAAGAGAATGTCGATCCGGCGATCGTCGAGCAGCTGACTGAATCCGCTCCGATGGCGGTCGACGCAGAATGTGTCGGAGAGGGTGAACGCCACCTTCCGCCCGGCCGCACGGGCGACCTCAATCGCTCGGACCATCGCATAGCGGGGGGTCTCGGGATCCCACAGATAGCCCTCGAGATAGAGGATCGCGCTGTCGCGGATTTGCTCCTCGTCGAGCGCGGTCGCCGGCAGGTGCTGCGCCGCTCCCAGGAATGTGTTCATCGTCCGGTGCCCATCGGGAGTCACCAGGATCATCGAACGAGCGGTCGGCTGGCCCACGTCCGCAGCCGGGGTAATGAACTCGACTCCCGCGTTCGTGAGGTCGTGCCGATAGAAAGCGCCCAGCTGGTCGGGCGCGACCTGGCCGATGAACCCTGCGCGGCCGCCCAGAGCCGCGACGCCGGCAGCCGTATTCCCTGCCGAACCTCCGCTCACCTGATGCGCCGGGCCCATGTGAGCGTAGAGCCGCTGCGCCTCTTCGGCATCGATCAGCCGCATCGAGCCCTTGCTCAGGCCCTCTGCACTCAGAAACTCGTCTGTAGCATTGGCGATCACGTCGACGATGGCATTGCCGATGCACAGGACATCGAGGCGCGGGTCGGGCATCCGGGTCTCCAACGGGGGAAAGCGCGCGCCTAGCCGCCTGTTCAGCGCGCCGCAACATTGCCTCCGCGACGAACCCAATGCATCGTCCGCTCATGCGCCGCCTCATCGCCCTTTCGCTCACGCTCGCCGTCGCCGCCTGCGCGCCCCGCCCGCAGCAGGCGCCCGCTCCCGAACCCGCTCCCCAGCCGCAAGAGGCGGGCAGCCTCGTCGGCCTGACTCCGCAGGAGCTCGTCGGACGCTTCGGCCGACCGGCGCTGCAGATCCACGAAGGCAGCAGCCTCAAGCTCCAGTTTCGCGGCAGCCGCTGCGTGCTCGATGCTTATCTGTATCCGTCCGGCAGCCCGAACACGCTCAAGGTCACGCATGTCGATACGCGCCTCCGATCGGGCGGCGATGTCGGTCAGACGACTTGCGTCGCCTGGCTCGCGCAGGAAGCGAGCTGATCCATCGCCCAGCGCGCGGTTTCGGCGATCGCCGGCTCGGGATCGTCGAGGTGCGGTCTGATCGATTTTAGCAGTGCCGGGTCCGCGCTATTGCCCGCGGCGATCAGGCAGTTGCGGATCATGCGCTTCACGCCGATCCGCTTGATCGGCGAGCCGGCGAACATCTCTCGGAAGGCCGCGTCGTCGAGCGCCAATAGATCGGCGAGCTTTGGTGCCGCGAGCTCCGCGCGCGGCAAGAACGCACGGTTTGCGGCCGCGGCATCGGCGAAGCGGTTCCACGGACAAACCGCCAGGCAATCGTCGCAGCCGTAGATGCGGTTACCCATCATCGGCCGGAGCTCGACCGGGATCGCACCCTCATGCTCGATCGTGAGATAGGAGATGCAGCGCCGCGCATCGATCCGGTGCGGTCCCATGAATGCCTGAGTTGGACAGGAGTCGAGGCATCGCGTGCACGATCCGCAATGCTGACCCTGATCGGCGGGAACATCGGGCTCCAGCTCGAGGCTGGTCAGGATCACGCCCAGGAACAGCCAGCTGCCATGCTCGCGGCTGATCAGGTTCGTGTGCTTGCCTTGCCAGCCGATCCCCGCCGCCTGCGCCAGCGGCTTCTCCATCACCGGCGCAGTGTCGACGAACACCTTCAGCTCGGACGGCGCCTGGTCGATGATGAACCGGGCGAGGGCCTTGAGCGCCTTCTTGACCGTCTTGTGATAGTCGCCGCCCTGCGCATAGACCGAGATGCGCCCGACCTCCGCGTTCTCGGCCAGCGCGAGCGGGTCTGAAGCCGGCGCATAGCTCATTCC
Source organism: Sphingomicrobium sp. (assembly GCA_051962455.1). Lineage (GTDB taxonomy): Bacteria > Pseudomonadota > Alphaproteobacteria > Sphingomonadales > Sphingomonadaceae > Sphingomicrobium. Next base: position 37,231 of record JBQCCG010000274.1, read on the forward strand.
CAGCGCGATCGCCGACTTCGCATCCGGCCACAACGCCAGCGGAGACACGCGGTGATGCGCCCGCGCCTCCATCCACCCCATCGTTCCGTGATGCCCGGCTTCGAGCCATTTCTTAAGCAGGAGTCCGGCCGAATCGGCGGCGTCGGCGCGTGTGAAGCCGCACGCGGCGAAACCCAGCCCTTTCGCTTCCGTTCTTATTGCTTCCTCAAGGCTTTGGCCCTTATGCACGGGCGTGCACTTACCCGTTCGCCCTGAGCCTGTCGAAGGGCTGCCTTTGAATTCTTTAGGAAAAACAGTGCTTCGACATGCTCAGCACGAGCGGTTTGCAGTGGAAGCCACCGATCTCGTCAAGGATTTCGGCGAGACCCGCGCGGTCGACCGGGTCAGCCTTCGGGTTCCGACCGGCTCCATCTACGGACTCCTCGGACCCAATGGAGCGGGCAAGACGACAACCCTGCGAATGCTGCTCGGGATCATCGATCCGTCGAGCGGCACGCGCCTCGTGCTCGGCCGCGACCGGCCGCTCGATGCCGCGCCGGAGATCGGCTATTTACCCGAAGAGCGCGGGCTCTATCCCGCCATGCACGCGCGGGAAGCGATCGCCTTCATGGGCGCTCTCCGCGGGCTGCCCCTCGCCGAGGGGCGGCGACGCGCCGATGCGCTGCTCGCCGAGCATAATCTTTCCGACTGGGGCAAGAAGCCGATCCGGACACTCTCGAAGGGCATGGCGCAAATCGTCCAGCTCCTCGGGACGATCATCCACAAGCCGAGGCTGATCGTTCTCGACGAACCCTTCGCCGGGCTCGACGCGATCAACCAGGGGCGGCTCGAAGAGCTGATCCGGCGAGAGACGCGCGCCGGAGTGACGGTGATCTTTTCGACCCACGTCATCGCCCATGCCGAGCGGCTGTGCGAGGAGATCGCGATCATCGCGAAAGGCAAGGTCGTGTTCGACGGCCGGGTCGATGAGGCGCGCTCCCGCCTTCGGCCGATCGTTCGAGTGCGGACTCGGGCGAGCGACGGTCCCTGGCGTTCCGCGATCCCGTCAGCTGCGCGGCGCGAGGGCGATGAATGGGTGTTCGAGCTTCCGGAAGGTGGGCCCGAGCCTTTGCTGAAAGCGCTGATCGACGGCGGAGCGGGAATCGTGACGCTGGCGATCGAGCGTCCCGGGCTGCACGACGCGTTCGTGGCGATAGCGGGAGACAAAGCGGCTGCTGAAATGACGCAGGAGAAGGTGCAATGATGCGCTTTTTGCGCTCAGCGTTCGTAATCGCCCGCCGCGACTTTTCCGCGACAGTTCTGTCCAAGACCTTCATCTTTTTCCTGCTCGCGCCGCTTTTCCCCGCCGCCATGGGAGGATTGTTCGGCGGCATCGGGGCACGAGTCGCCAGCCAGGCCGAGCGTCCAGTCGTCGCCGTCGTGGCCCCGAGAGCGGAATTCGAGCGGCTGGTCGCAGCGCGGGACGAGATGGCCTCGGCAATCGGCGACGAGGCGATGGTGAAGATCGTCGGGGTCTCACCCCAGCCCGATTTTGCAGCTCAGCAAAAGCGCCTGCTTGCGAGCCACGATCCTCCGATCCGCGCGGTGCTGAGCGGCGGACTCGATCACCCCCGGCTGGTCGGCGCTCTCAGTGATCCCGCAACGGTGGGCCAGCTGAAGCTGCTGATTGCCGATGCTCGCGCGGGCAATGTCGTCAAAACGCCAGATATCCCTGTGACCGACGTCCATGTTTCGTCGGGTTCGCTCGAATCTGATCGGATGAATACCGCCTGGATCGCGCAGGCCGGCTTGTTCTTCCTGACGCTGATGCTGTCGACGATGGTCATGTCCCAGCTGATCGAGGAAAAATCGAACAAGGTCATCGAGGTGATTGCCGCGGCAATGCGGATCGATGCGATGTTCGTGGGAAAGCTGTTCGCAATGCTGGCGGCTTCCGTCCTCGCGTTGGTCGTGTGGATCTCGGCCGGGGCGCTTTTGCTCCAGATGGTGAAGCATGGCGGCGTCCAGTCGCTCCCGGCGCCTGCCGTCGGTTGGCCCGCCTTTCTCATCCTCTCGGTGATCTATTTCGCCATGAACTATCTGCTGTTCGGCGCCGCGTTCCTGATGATCGGCGCGCAAGCGTCCACCGCGCGCGAAGTCCAGACCATGTCTCTGCCGGTGACCTTTGCGCAAATGCTGATCTTCGCCTTCGCCGCGACGGCGATCAACGGGTTGAATTCGCCGGCAGCCTTGGCAGCCGCGGCGTTCCCGCTTTCGTCACCGCTGACGATGCTGGCCCGCGCCGCCGAGCAATCGGCATTGTGGCCGCACGTGGTCGCCATCCTGTGGCAGGCCTTGTGGGTCGCGCTGATCCTGCGCTTCGGCGCCAGGCTGTTCCGAAGGACAGTGCTGAAGTCGGGACCGCGGCTGCCATGGTGGCGGTTCGGCCGGGCTTAGGCGAGGGCCGCGGCCGCCATCTCGGTCAGCTTGGCCATCAGTGCCCGGTGCGGAAACGGGCCGTGGCTGATCCGCGCGACCCCCGTCGCCGCAAGTTGCGCGTTTGACGGGCAGCCCGGAAACGCCATGAAGTTCACCGGCAGCGGCGAGTTCGCGCACACGCGCTCGAGCAGCTTCAAATCCGAAAGCAGCGGAACGAAGAAGCCGCTCGCGCCGGCGTCGGCGTAGGCCCTCGCGCGCTCCAGCGCCTGATCGATCATCGCCTCGTCGTGAGCTTCCCTGGGCGCCTTCAGGAAGATGTCGGTCCGGGCATTAATGAAGAAATCCGCGCCCGCGCCCCGCCGTGCCGCGGCAATCCTCGCCGCCTGGTCGGCAATCGAATACAGCCGGTCCGTTCCGACGACCTGATCCTCGAAATTGCAGCCGACGGCTCCTGCCGCCTTCAATCGGCTGAGGTTGTGCTCCACCGTGCCGGGGTCGCTCGCATAGCCGCCCTCGAAGTCGACGGTGACGGACAGGTCGACGGCTCGAACGATCCACTCCGCATTCTGAAGCGCGAACTCCAGCGGCAATTGTTCGCCATCCCTAAAGCCGTTCGCCGCCGCGACCGACGCGCTGCCGGTGGCGATCGCCTTGGCACCCGATTTGGCGACGGCGTCGGCGCAGCCTGCATCCCACACGTTGAACAGAACCAGCGGATTGCCTGGGACGTGGAGATTTGCGAACTCTTCGAACTTGCTCATTGGCGGAAGCTCCTTTGGCACCATCCAATAGATGCATTCCGCTGGTTGTAGCTGCAAAATCCGACCGCGAAGCGACAAGTTGGGCTTATCGTTCTGCAGGCGAAGCTGCTAATCGCGGGCGCGATGGCGGAGACAATTCTTGACCGGCCGGCGCTGCTCGAAAGCCTGAGCGAAGCGGCGCTGATCGCCGCCGACTGGCGCGTGCAGTGCACCAACGCGGCCGCTCGCGCGCTGCTCGGCGAGCGCATCGAAGGCGCGACGCTGGACAGCGTGATCTCCCACCCGGCGGCGATCGAAGCGCTCGAGCGGGGCGCTGGAGATGAACCGGAAGATGTCGAATTGACCGGCCTCGACGGCTCGCGCCGCTCCTGGCTGATGCGCACCGCCCAAATCGCCGACGGCGCGTACCTAATCCGTTTTCTAGACCGCAGCGAATCGCGCGCTGCCGAGCAGATGCGTGTCGACTTCGTCGCCAATGCCAGTCACGAACTGAGAACCCCACTCGCTACCCTGATCGGCTATGCCGAGACCCTGCGCGAACGGGCGGATGAGATCGATCCCGAGACCCGCGAACGATTCCTCGCTGTCGTCCATGACGAGGCGCGGAGAATGCAGCGCGTGGTCGAGGACCTCATCTCTCTGTCGCGGATCGAGGCGGAGAAGTTTACGGAGCCCACCGACGCCGTCGCGCTCGAGCCGGTGATCGATCACACGCTCGAAAGCGCCCGCCGAATCGCCGATGAGCGCGGCTCGGCGCTTGTGCGCGATGTCGAACAGGACCTTCCCCACGTCGCGGCCGACGGAAGCCAGATCCTCCAGTTGCTCGACAATCTGGTGATGAATGCGCTTCGCTATGGCGAGCCGGGAACGCCGGTCACTGTCACCGCTTACGCGGAGGGGGCGATGGTGCATCTGACCGTCAGCGATGAAGGCGAAGGCATCGCGCCCGAACATGTGCAGCGCGTGACCGAGCGCTTCTATCGGGTCGACAACAGCCGGAGCCGCTCGCTCGGGGGAACCGGTCTCGGCCTGTCGATCGTCAAGCACATCGTCGAGCGGCACCGCGGCCGGCTAAACATCGAGAGCGAGGTCGGGAGGGGCACCAGCGTCCATGTCCTCCTGCCGGTCGCGGTTTCATAAAAGTGTCATGCATGCTCGGTAGGAGAGGCTCGCCGTGACCAAGCCGACGCTCCTGCTCGTCGAAGATGATCGAGCCCTCGCCGACCTGTTGACCTGGCATTTCACCCGGGAAGGTTATGAAATCGTCCGCACCGCCGACGGGGACGAGGCGCTGCTGCTTGCCCAGGAGCGGACTCCTGACCTCGTGATCCTCGACTGGATGATCGAAGGCGTGACCGGAATCGAGGTCTGCCGCCGACTTCGCCGAAGGAGCTCGACCGCACAGGTGCCGATCATCATGCTGACCGCGCGCGGCGAGGAGAGCGACCGGATCCGCGGACTCGAAACCGGCGCCGACGATTATGTCACCAAGCCGTTCAGCCCGCGCGAGCTGATTGCCCGCGTCGGCGCGGTGCTCCGCCGTATCCGGCCCGCGCTCGCCGGCGAGCAGCGGGTGTTCGGCGACAACGAAATGGACGTCGATGCCCCACGCGTCCGCCGCGGCGGGCAGGCGGTTCAGCTCGGCCCCACCGAATTCCGGCTGCTCCGGCACTTGATGGAGCAGCCCGGCCGTGTCTTCTCGCGCGAGCGGCTGCTCGATGCCGTCTGGGGGCATGATCCCGACATCGACACGCGCACCGTCGACGTGCATATCCGACGGCTGCGCAAGGCGTTGAACGAAGGGCATAAGCCCGACGTGATCCGAACCGTCCGGTCGGCCGGCTATTCGCTCGATAGCGAAGCCTGAACGCTGTCACAAAAGTGAAATAGCGGAGTCACTGTTCCGCCGCCGGGTAGTCTTACGACGCGCTTCGAACATCAATGGAGGAATGCGTGAAAGCGATCACGGGGATCGTCTTGGCGGCGGCGCTGATGACGGCTGGCTGCGGAAGTCAGAGCGGCAACAACGCGGGCCAGGGTAGCGGCTCTTCGGCACACCAAATCACCGGCGCCGGCTCGACTTTTGTCTATCCGGTTCTGTCGGCCTGGGCTTCGGATTACAGCAAACAAGCCGGGGTCCAGATCAACTATCAGTCGATCGGCTCAGGCGGCGGAATTTCGCAGGTGAAGGCCGGCACGGTCACCTTCGGCGCAACCGACCAGCCGCTCGCGAGCGACGAGCTTGCAAAGAGCAACCTCGCGCAATTCCCGATCGTCGTCGGCGGCATCGTTGCGGTCGTCAACGTCTCGGGTCTCGCCGCCGGCAAGCTGAAGCTCACGGGTCCGCTGCTCGCGGACATTTTCGCGGGCAAGGTCAGGAACTGGAATGATCCGGCGATCGTGAAGATCAACCCCGGCGTGAGCCTGCCGAACGCTGCGATTGCGGTCGTGCACCGCTCCGACGGCTCAGGCACCACTTTCAACTTCACCCATTATCTTTCGCAGGTCAGCCCTGCCTGGAAGAGCGGACCGGGCGAAGGGAAGACGGTCTCCTGGCCGACTGGCGTTGGCGGCAAGGGCAATGAGGGCGTCGCGGCCTATGTGAAGCAGCTGCCGAACTCCGTCGGCTATGTCGAATATGCCTATGTCGTGCAAAATCGCATGACATACGCGCTTCTCCAGAACGCGGCCGGACAGTTCGTCGCTCCGAGCGCAGATTCCTTCGCCGCGGCGGCTGCAACCGCCGACTGGAACAAGGCGAAGGACTTCAACCTGGTGATGACCAATGCACCGGGCGCGAATGCCTATCCGATCGCTGCGAGCACCTTCATACTTCTCCCTAGGCAGCCGAAGGACAAGGTGAAGTCGGATGCGGCCATCGCCTTCTTCAAATATGCGCTCGAAAATGGCCAGGGCCAGGCGAAGAAGCTCGATTATGTACCGCTTCCGGACACGCTGGTCCGGCAAATCGAGAGCTATATCGCCGCTACGGTCAAGTGAACGCCCCAGCCATTATCCCAATCCGGAGCTCCAGCTCCGCGGACCGCCTGTTTCACGCTGTCACCGCTGGCGCCGCGTGGCTCGTGCTCGTCATCCTCGGCGCTGCGGCTGTGTCGATGGCGTGGGGCGGCCGGCTCGCGTTCGAGACCTTCGGCTGGCGGTTCATCACCAGCCGCGATTGGGACGCGGTCGCCGGCCAGTTCGGCGCCTGCGTTCCGATCGTCGGCACGCTGGTGACTTCGGCTATTGCTCTCATGATTGCCGTCCCGATCAGCATCGGCATCGCATTGTTCCTGACCGACATCGCACCGCGCTGGTCTCGCGGACCGATCCGCACGGCAATCGAGCTGCTCGCCGCCATTCCCAGCATCATCTACGGCATGTGGGGACTGTTCGTGTTCGCGCCCTTCATGGCCGCCCATGTCGAACCGTGGCTCTCCGCGAAGCTCGGGCCGCTGCCAATGGTCGGCGTCCTGTTCGCCGGACCCCCGATCGGCATCGGGATGCTGACCGCCGGAATCGTGCTCGGGATCATGATCATCCCCTTCATCTCGGCGGTCGCCCGCGATGTGTTCAACGCCGTTCCGGCCTCGCTGAAGGAAGCCGCCGTCGCGCTCGGTTCGACCCGGTGGGAAATCCTCAGCCGGGTGACCCTGCCCTACACGCGCTCGGCGATCGTCGGCGCAATCTTCCTCGGACTGGGACGCGCACTGGGGGAGACGATGGCGGTGACTTTCGTCCTCGGCAACGCGCATGACCTCTCAGCCTCGCTGCTGATGCCGAGCAATTCCATTGCCGCCGCGATCGCCAACGAGTTCACCGAGGCCGACACCGACCTCTACCGGTCCTCGCTCATCGCTCTCGCATTCCTGCTGTTCGTCGTCACCCTCCTCGTTCTCACAGCCGCGCGGTTGATGCTGATGCGGATCGGTCGCGCGCACGGGAGGACGCACTGATGGTCCTGCTTCGGCGCAAGCTCGTCGACTTGGTCGCCCTGCTGTTTGCGACGGCCGCGACACTGTTCGGCCTTGTCTGGCTCGTCTGGATCCTGTGGACGACGGTGAGCCAGGGAGCAGCCGCCCTATCCCCGGCACTATTCACCCAAATGACCCCGCCGCCGGGAGAGAGCGGAGGCTTGCTGAACGCGCTTTACGGAAGCGCGGTCATGGTTCTGCTCGCCCTCATCATCGGTACGCCGGTCGGCATCGCCGCCGGCACTTATCTCGCCGAGCACGGCCGTCATTCACGGCTCGCCGCGACCGTCAGCTTCATCAACGACGTCCTGCTCAGCGCTCCATCCATCGTCATTGGCCTCTTCGTCTATGAGCTCGTCGTGCGCCCCTCAGGCCATTTCTCGGGATTCGCGGGCGCACTCGCGCTCGCAATCATTCTCCTGCCGATCGTTGTACGAACGACCGATGAAGCGCTGCGGCTGGTGCCGAACACGATGCGCGAAGCCGCGTTCGCGCTTGGCATGCCCGCATGGCGAGTCACTTCGCGGGTCATCTACAAGGCGGCGCTGAGCGGCATTGTCACCGGGGTGCTGCTCGGACTGGCCCGAATCGCCGGCGAGACCGCTCCGCTGCTTTTCACCGCGTTGAACAACCAGTTCTGGAGCGCCAGCCTCGGCCAGCCGCTCGCCAACGTGCCCGTCGTGATCTTCCAATATGCAATGAGTCCCTACGACGAATGGCACGCGCTCGCCTGGGCCGGCGCGCTGATCCTCACGGCGTTCGTACTCGGACTGAACCTGCTCGTGCGCTTTCTCGCACGCAGGGGGAGCAGATGATCTCTATGCTCGAACCACAAACCCGGACGGAGACCGTCGCCGGCCCACCGAAGATCGACATTCGCGGACTGGAGTTTTTCTACGGCAAGACCCGCGCATTGAACGCGGTCGACCTCGCGATCCCGGAGCATGCGGTGACGGCGGTCATCGGACCGTCGGGGTGCGGTAAATCGACCCTGCTTCGCACGATCAATCGCATCTACGAGCTCTATCCCGACCAGAAGGCCACGGGCGAGATCATGATCGACGGCCGCGACGTCCTCGATTCGGGCTATCCGCTTACCCGGCTGCGACGCAACATCGGCATGGTCTTCCAGAAGCCGACGCCGTTCGCGACGAGCATTCGCAAGAACGTCGCCTTCGCCCTCTCCTATTACGAACGGCTGCCAAAGCGCGAGCTCGCCGACCGTGTCGAGGACGCGTTGAAGCAGGCGGCACTGTGGGATGAAGTGAGGGACAAGCTCGATACCAGCGCGCTGGCGCTGTCGGGCGGCCAGCAGCAGCGATTGTGCATCGCGCGGACGCTCGCGGTTCGGCCCGAGATCATCCTGCTCGACGAGCCGACCTCGGCGCTCGACCCGATCTCGACGGCCAAGATCGAGGAGCTGATCGACGACCTCCGCCAGCGCTTCACCATCGTCATTGTTACTCACAACATGCAGCAGGCGGCGCGCGTGTCGCAGCGGACCGCCTTTTTCCATCTGGGTGAGCTGATCGAGGTCGGCGACACCTCACAGATCTTCACCAACCCCCATGTCCAGCGCACCCAGGACTATATCACCGGCCGCTACGGCTGAGCGGAGCGAACCGAATGCAGCAGATGCACGGACACACATTGAAAGCGTTCGATCAGGACCTCGCCGAACTTCGCGGCCTGATCACCGACATGGGCTCGTTCGCCGAGGCAGCGATTGAAGAGGCCATGCGCTGCCTGGTCGAGCACGATGTTGCTGCGGCGGGACAATTGGTCGAGGCCGATGTCCAGCTCGACGAACTCGAGGCGGAAGCCGAGCGGCGGGTCCTGGAGTTGATCGCGCTCCGCGCCCCAATGGCCGACGATCTGCGCGACGCCATCGCCGCGCTCAAGATCGCCGGCGTGGTCGAGCGGATCGGCGATTACGCCAAGAACATCGCACGGCGGGTACGAAGGCTTCCCGAAAGGAAAGAGATCGAGCCGTTGTCCCTCCTGCCCGAGATGGCGAAGATCGCATCCGGCATGGTCCATGACGTGCTCGGCGCCTTCGCGGCACGGGACGCCCAGTTGGCGCAAGCCGTATGCCTCCGCGACGACGCGCTCGACGACTTTTACGAGAGCATCTTCCGGACGCTCCTCACTTACATGATGGAAAATCCGCAGAACATCGGCCCGTCGACCACGCTGCTGTTCGTCGCCAAGAACCTTGAACGGATCGGGGATCATGCGACCAATATCGCCGAGATGGTCTATTTCGCCGCGACCGGCGAGCAGCTGACTGAAGTAGATTAACGGGCGAGGCGCGAATGAAACGGCCCGCCGTCTCCGGCGAGCCGCTCCGTTGCCCAGCGAATTACCTCACTTGATGTTCGTACCGACATAGCCCTGGATCATCTTCACGAGGCCGGCCGGCAGCGGCACGTAGTCGAGACTCAGCGCCTGCGGCTGTCCCTTGCTGAGCGCCCATCCGAAGAATTTGCGCGCCTGCTGACTCGTCGCGGCATTCTTCGGCTGCTTGTACATCAGCACAAAGGTCGTCGCGGCGATCGGATAGGAGTTCGCGCCCGGCGCATTGGTCATCACCAGGTAGAAATCTTTCGCATGCGCCCAGTCGGCCGTTGCCGCGGCCGCAGCGAAGCTCCTGGCGTTTGGAGCGACGAACTTGCCCGCGGCGTTCTGCATCAAGGTGTAGACCATGTGATTCTGGAGCACGTAGGCATATTCGACATAGCCGATCGAATAGGGGATCTGGTTGACGTAACCGGCAACCCCCTCGTTGCCCTTGCCGCCGATTCCGCCGTTCCAGGCAACCGTTGTGCCCTCGCCGAACCTGGCCTTCCAGCCTGGGCTCACCTGACTGAGGTAGTGGGTGAAGTTGAACGTCGTGCCCGAGCCGTCCGACCGGTGAACCGGCGTGATCTCCTTCGCCGGAAAGTGCACGCCCGGATTGAGCTTGGAGATGCGCGGATCGTTCCACATCTTGATTTCGCCCGCGTAGATTGCAGCGAGCAGCGGACCGCTCATCTTCACCTGGCCAGGATGCGATCCGGGGATGTTGATCACGGGGACGATCCCACCAATCACGACTGGGAATTGAGCCAGACCGGCAGCCTGCAATTCTTCGGCTGAAAGCGGCTTGTCCGTCGCGCCGAAGTCGACGGTTCCCGCCTTGATCTGAGCGATCCCGCCGCCGGAACCGATCGACTGATAATTGATCTCGTCGCCACCCGCTTTCTTGAAGTCCGAGGCCCATTTGGAGAGCACAGGATAGACGAAGGTCGAGCCTGCACCGGTGATACCGGCATGAGCCGGAACGGCGATCATCGCCGCCGACGCGGCGAGAAACGCGATCGAACGAGTAAGCATATTCATTTGGGTGTCCCCCGAGGTGATGAATTGGCGACGGCGATCGCCACCGCCTTCGAGGGTACGGCCGCTCAGGGACAAGGATGTGACCGCTCGGTTGCGGTTTGATTGCGGCCCTGACGAGACTGGCCATCCTTCGATACGGCAAGGGCGCGGCCGGCAAGAGAAACGGCCATGGAAGCGGCTGTAACAAAAGTGACCGACAGCCGTCACAGCTTCGTTCGCCTTGGCCGGTTAACGGCAGAGTCGAGTTTACGAACTCGCCTTTGAAGCGCTCCACGGGGGGGCGGTAAAAGAAGGGGCCCATCGAATGAAAGTCTGTCATCGGCTCGCCGCCGGAGCCGCCGTCGCAGCCCTCGCCGTGACGGGCGCAGCGTCGGCTGACGCCAAGCCGCGCAAACATGCAACGGTTCACAAAGCCGACCCGCGCGACGCCGAGATCAAGGCGCTCGAAGCCAAGGTCGACGCATTGACCCAGCGGCTCGATGCCCAGGAAGCTGCGCAGCAGTCGGCCGCTCAGCAGGCTCAGAGCGCTCAGGCAGCCGCGGCGGCGGCGCAAACGCAGGCCGCGACCGCGCTGACCCAAACCCAGGCGGCGCAGGCCCAGGTCGCGACCGTCGAGAACGAAGTGCCGCCGCTCGAAAAGGCGGTCCACAGCGGGTGGTTCGCCAACACGTCGATCAGCGGCAAGGGCTTTTTCAACGTCAGCAATATCAGCCACAAGCGCGACGGAGTCGATCAGACCGACAATGGGACCGAAGCCGAACTGAAGCGCTTCTATGTCAGCGTCGACCACAAGTTCAGCGATGTCTTCTCGGCAGACATCACGACCGACTTCCGTTACGGAACGAACGGCACGACCAACGACGTGCTCATCTACCTCAAAAAGGCCTACTTCCAGGCGAAGCTGAACCCCGCCTTCACTGTCAGGGTGGGCTCGGCCGATCTGCCGTGGGTGCCGTTCGTCGAAGGGATCTACGGCTACCGCTTCATCGAAAATACGCTCATCGACCGGACGAAGTTCGGAACCTCAGCCGACTGGGGCGTCCACGTGCTGGGCAGCTTTGCCAATAATCTCGTCAGCTACCAGGTCTCGGCGGTGAACGGCTCCGGCTACAAGACACTCGCGCGCAACTCGGACACGATCGATCTCGAAGGTCGCGTCAGCGTGAATCCGATCAAGCCGATCACCCTCGCCGTGGGCGGCTACAGCGGCAAGCTCGGCAAGAGCTCCGACAACAACGCGATCACCCATCGCGCGACGCGCTTCAATGCGCTTGCCGCCTACACCGACAAGCGCGTCCGCGCCGGCGTCGAATATTTCGCTGCGAAGAACTGGAACAACGTCAATACGGCGGGCACCGACAAATCGAACGGCTGGTCCGCGTTCGGATCATTCGCCTTTACACCCCAGATTTCCGCTTTTGGCCGCTACGACTGGGTGAAACCGAACAGTGAGACCAACCCCAACCTGCACGACCATTATTACAATGTCGGCGTCGACTATAAGCCGCTTCCGCCGCTTGACATTGCGCTCGTTTACAAGCGCGATCGGGCCAACAACGGCTTCCTCCCGACGTCGAACGGCACGATCGGCGGCATCAACAATCTTACCAATGGCACCTACAGCGAGATCGGCATTTTCGGTCAGTTCGTCTTCTGATCTGTTCCAGCAAAGGCGAGTGCGCGCGACGGCAGGCGTCGCGCGCCCGCACTTTTATTGAGCGTAGGTATAGATCACCTTGGTGACGGCGTAGGTCGTCGGGTCGACCTCATAGAGGTAGCCGTTGTCATAGACGTACCGGTCTGTCGAACCGAGCTTGTAATAGGTCACCACCGGCTGCGGGATGTCGGTCAGCGTCGTGTAGGTATAGTTCGGCCCGAACACGTAGCCGACCTTGTACGGCGGCGTGCCCTTGACCCGGTGCATCGACAGGCAAACGCCATTGTCCCACTTGGTGCAGACGTAAGTTTTGGCGTTTGCAGGAGCAGTCGAAGCGACCAATGCAGCACCGGAGAGTGCGAGAAGAAGCACTTTCATTTTCATTCTCCCTCGTCAAATTTCCCGCGCCCCGCCGCGCCTGTCAACGGCAATCAAATCACGAGTTTCCCAGCGTTTCGGCAACAATACGAATGGCTTGTTCTATTTTCGGAGCAGCTGCGTAAGCGCTTCTTCGACGGCGCCGAGGGTGTAGGGCTTCTGAAGGCGCGGGCGGTCCCGCCATTTCTCAGGCATGTTCCAGTCGGCATAGCCGCTGGTCAGGATGAAGGGGACGCCCCTGGCCGCGAGCGCCTCGCAGAGGGGAAAGACCCGCTCTCCGCGGATGTGGACGTCCATTAGCGCCGCGTCGAGGTCTTCGCTTTCGATCATCTCGCGGGCCGCGGCCATGTTCGGCGCGGGCCCGACAACCTCGCAACCAAGCTCGTGGAGAAGGTCGGCCGTGAACGGCCCGACCACGGGCGAATCCTCGACGATCAGAATCCGGCGGCCGGCAAGCTGGACCGCGGCCTTGGAGCTGGTCTTAGTGGACGAACCTCGCGACGACATCGCGATAGGAACGCGAGACCTTCACCTGCGCTCCCGAGTCCAGCACGAGAAAGCACTCGCCGTTGGTGTGCGGCTTCACCTGTCGCACCAGGTCGAGGTTGACGATGGTCGAGCGGTGGACGCGCTGGAATCGTCGCGGATCGAGCCTTTTTTCGAGGTCCTTCATCGTCTCGCGGAGGATCAGGGTGTTGTCGCCCGTCTGAATGCACATGTAATCGCCGGCGGCGTCGATCCGCTCGATCGTGTCGACATCGACGCGGAAGATCTGCCCCTGGTCCTTGATGTTGATCATCTTCTCGTAGCGGTTGGCGGCGTGCGCGTCGGGCGTGGCCTCGGCCAGTTCCTCGGCAGCCTCGGGCGCATGTTCGGCGAGCGCTTCCTTGAGCCGCTCGGATTCCTCCGCGCTGCGCTTTTCGTTGAGCCGCTGGCGAACCCGGTCCATGGTGGCGGCAAGGCGGTCTTCGTCGACCGGCTTCATCAGATAGTCGACTGCCTGGGCATCGAATGCCCGCAGCGCATGCTCGCCGTAGGCCGTGACGAACACGAACAATGGCGGCTCGACGTCCATCAGCCCCTGAATGACCGAGAAGCCATCGAAGCCCGGCATCTGGATATCGAGGAAAACGAGATCCGGCTTGTTCGTCTTGATCTGGCGAATCGCCTCGCGGCCGTTCGCCGCGGTTGCAACCACATCTACGTCATCGAAGGCTTGCAACCTCAGCTGCAGACCCTGCGTCGCAAGGGGCTCGTCGTCGACCAATATGGTCCGGATGGTCATCAGGCCTTGTCTCCGGTCTCGTAGGGAATGTCGATGATAACGCTAAAGCCCCCTCGGTCGTTCTTTCTGGTCTAGAAACGATGTGCGGCGCCATAGGCCTGCGACAGTCTGTCGCGGATGTTCGCCAGTCCGACTCCGGTCGACGGGCTCGCGGCGACTTCGGCGCCGTCGTCGTTTCCATTGTCGGCCACTTCGATTCTGACCGCCTGCCCTTCACGGCTCGCGGTGATCCAGATATCCGCCCCGTTCTCGGCTGGTGTCACCGCATATTTGATCGCATTCTCGATCAGCGGCTGGAGCAGCAGCGACGGCAGCCTCGCGCCGATGGTTTCCGGTTCGATTCGGAAGTGCGGCCTCAAGCGGTCCTCGAACCGCATTTTCTCGATTTCCAGGTACAGCTTTAGAGTCTCGACTTCTTGGGCGAGCGTTACCTTGCCCGCGGGCTCATTAACCAGCGTGTAACGCAGGAATGAGGAAAGCCGCGCCAGCATCGCGTTCGCCCGCTCGGTCTGCTTCAGAAGCACGAGCGTCGAGATCGAGTTCAGCGTGTTGAACAGGAAATGCGGGTTGAGCTGATAGCGCAGCATCGCGAGTTGCGCGCTCGACGCCTGGCTCTCCAGTTTTTCGTGCGCCCGGATCTGGTCTTCTAAAAGAAGGAAGTAATTGATCCCGTAATAGAGCGCGGTCCACGCCGTGAGCAGCGCGAAATCGAGCAGAATCGCGCCGAGATACTGAACTCCTTCGGGCCGGAATTCCGGCTTCAGGAACGTCGCGACGCTCCACGTTTCGATGATCGAGAAGGTGCCGGCCGCAATGAGCACGGTCGCGAGCGACAGGACCAGCGTCCAGATCGGCTTCATCCTGATGATCCGCCGATAGAGCGAAGCCATCAGCAGCGTCAGCGAATAGCCTGTCGCGGTCAGCAGCACCGTGTGGACTAGGAACATCCAACCCATACTGTTTGCGAAACCGGAGATCGCGCGGAGGAAGAAGTAGCCGCTCCAGCCGATCGACTGGAGGATCCAGAATGCGCGGTTCTTGTCGTCGAAGAACGGACGGTCGAGCCCCATGCCGCGCGCAAATGGCTCCGCCGGCGACTTGATCTTCTTGTCGGACGAGCGCCTTTGCGGGGCCGCCTGTCGCTCCAGGGTCGCACTATCCGTCGCCATGGCGCCGGATATAGAGGGGCTCTCCGACCAATGCGAGCGCGGGCCTTCAACGTCGCGCTTTGGCTCGCTGGCGAGACCAGACGTAACCAGCGTTAATAATTCGAGGTAAAGTTGCGGCTGGAAGTGGCACTTCTTAACCGGGCCTCAACTCTCTTTGCATAAGCCGCTGTCCACACCTTTGGCGGCGCGCGGATGTATCAAGCACCTGATCGTTATAAGCGTTTGGTTTCGGCCCGGCTTCCGGGCGGGGAGTCGGCTGGTCTCGCGGCCGGCGAGGACGATTCCGAGAACTCGCCGCTGCGCGATGTTCAACTCATTTCACGCGCCCAGCTTGCCCCCTTCTTCGCCGCCGCGAACCTCACCGCCGCGCTGATCATGCTGGTCGACCTCTGGGGCGCCGTGCCTTCCGCCTGGCTGCTGCCGTGGGCTGGAGCCGTCGCCGCGGTGAACCTCGTGGCGATGCACATTGCGCGCACCCAGTCGATCACCTGCGTCGGCCGATCCGGCCACCGGGTTCCCTACTGGCAGCTGGTCGGGGATGTCGCCCTCCGCGCCGTCACCTTCATCAGTCTTCCACTCTACCTCTTCCCGAGATTCGATCCGGGCACCCAGGCGATCGCCGCGTCCGTCATGGCGGGGCTCGGCGTCGCGGGGCTCGGGCTGGTGGTCATCCCGCAATGCGCCATCACCTGGATGATCGGCTTCACTTGCGGAGTTGGCGGAGCGCTGGTCCTCGCGAGACACGCAGTCCCGTTTCAGCACATGCTCTCGATTCTCTTCACCCTCGGCGTGGCGATTATCGGCGTGATGACGGTCGCGCGCTGGGCGTTCCATCAGCTCAAGACCAATGCCGACGTCGGCAGCCAGAGCGAGAGCGCGAGCCTGCTGCTGCAGGAATATGAGCACCGCGGCGTCGGCTGGCTCTGGTCGGTCGATGGGGACAATCGCGTAACCTACATCAGCACCCGAATGAGCACGATGCTCGGAAAACCCGGCAGCCAGCTGCTCGGCCACTCGCTTCCGGCTCTTCTCGGCGGCCACGCCGAGCTCGGTCGCGTCCTGCTCGAACAGCAGTCATTCACCGCCCTGGAGATGGAACTGGCCACGCCGCGCGGCGTGCGTTGGATTTCGATGACGGGAGATCCGATCATCGACACCGCCGGACGCTTCGAGGGATTCCGGGGCGTGGGCTCGGACATCACCGAGGTCCGCCAGACCCAGGAGCGGCTGACGCACCTCGCCAATGTCGACGTTCTTTCGGGGCTGCCCAACCGCGGTCGGGTGCGGCAGCTCCTCGGCGAGGCACTGCGCGGCGCAACGGGTGGCAATGTCCCGTGCGCGATCATGTTCCTCGACCTCGATGGTTTCAAACCGGTCAACGACACCTTTGGTCACCCCAAGGGCGACGCCGTGCTTCGAGCCGTTGCGAAGCGGCTGGTCGACGAAGTCGCAAACGAAGGGACCGTCGGCCGAATGGGCGGCGACGAATTCGCGATCGTCATCAATGACGCGCAGAGCCGCCGTAAGATCGAAGGGCTCGCCGAGCGCATCATCCAGTCGATCAGAGAGCCGTACATGATCGATCAGACAGAGATCCGAATCGGCGTATCGCTCGGTTGCGCATTCGGCCCGATCGACGGCGCCACTGTCGACGATCTGATCCTCAAGGCCGACCTTGCGCTCTATGAAGCGAAGGACGCGGGTCGCGGCTGCGCGCGCTACTTCTCGTCGGAGCTGCAGTCCGAACAAGAGGATCGGGTGCGGCTTGAATCGGACCTCCGCTCGGCGATCGCGGCGAAGCAATTCCACCTCCTCTATCAGCCGCTGATCAGCGCCAAGACGCAGAAGCTCGTCGGCTTCGAGGCCCTGATCCGCTGGAATCATCCGCAGCGTGGGCTGGTGCCCCCTGGAGTCTTCATTCCCGTCGCAGAGGAAGCCGGGCTCATGCCGGCGATCGGCGAATGGGTGATCGACGAAGCCTGTCGGGCCGCAGCGACCTGGCCGGAGCCGATCACTGTCGCGCTCAACGTCAGCCCGAAGCAGATCATTCAGCCGAATCTGCCGAACCTCGTCAGCGAGGCGATCGCCCGTCACAAGGTGCCCGGCAACCGAATCGAGCTGGAGGTGACCGAGGGTGTGTTCCTCGGTGACAACGGCACTACGCTCGACGCTCTGAAGCGGTTGCGCGCGCTTGGAGTCGGCATCGCGCTCGACGATTTCGGCACCGGCTATTCGTCGATCGGCTATTTGAACAAGGCCGTGTTCCACAAATTGAAGATCGACGGCAGCTTCGTCCGCGAGGCTGGCTCACGACCCGAGAATGTCGCGATCATCCAGTCGATCGTTCAGCTCGCCAAGAGCTTCCGCATGAACGTCACCGCGGAAGGCGTGGAGACCGCCGAGGACTTCGAGCGCATGCGCGATCTCGGCTGCGACACGATTCAGGGTTATCTCTTCGGAAAGCCGCTCCCCTACGACCGGGCGAATCAAATGGTCATGGGTCTCAGCGCCAAGCGCATGGCCGGCTAGGGACTCGACCAGCCGTCGATTTTTCAAGACTTTGCATTGGCTTGGGTTAAGTTACAATCTCAGCCTTTCGAGCGGGGGATGGACTTCTGCAGCAGCTGATCACTCCGCAGAGCTTGTTTAAATACCAGAGCGGTCGAGTGATCGCCCTCGGCCGGGTGATGCTCGCGACCTTGTTCCTGCTGGCCATCTGGTTCGACAGCAGCGAACAAGTGTCGTCATTCGCCGGCACCTACCTGCTACTCATCCTGTACGCGCTGCTGGCGATCGTCATCGCCGTTGCCACTTGGCGCAATTGGTGGCTCGATGCGCGTCTCGCAGTAGTCACGCACGGCATCGACATGGCGGTCTTCACGGCGATCGTCTTTTCGACCAATGGATCGACGAGCCCGTTCTTCCTGTTCTTCGTCCTCCCGCTGCTGTCCGCTGCAATTCGCTGGAGCTGGCGCGAGACCGCGCTCACGGCTGCCGCGCTCGTCCTGCTCTACTTCACCGCGGGCCTGCTCGTCGCAGGCACTCAATCGTTCGAGCTCGAGCGGTTCATTGTCCGCAGCGGACACCTGATGATCTTGTCGCTTCTGCTCATCTGGTTTGGAATCAACCAGTCCTCGACTCGCCTCGCACTTCGCGTCGATGATTTCGACAAGGGAGGTGTGGAAAAGGAGAACCCGCTTCGTCGAGCCCTTCAACTTGCCATCGATGCTACGCACGCGAAGGCGGGGGCGCTGATGGTTGGTCCCGTGGGCGAAGATCCGTACGATGGCTACAGCATCATTGACTCTGCGCCGCGCAGCTTCACTGTCGATCGGGCACTTGTGCATGACGCAAGCCCCTCCGTCTTCCTCTACGACATGGCCAGAGATCGCGCGATCACGCGGGTTCCGGAAGGGCGCTTCCAGTTCGAGAGCGCCTATGACCTCGTCGATCCGGACGAGGCGCATCGGCTTGGGCTCACATCCGGACTGATCACCGAAGTGAAGACGGAGACCCAGCATGGATGGCTGGTGCTTTGGGACGTGCCGGAGATGTCGGCTGATTTCATCGATCTTGCGCGCGAGCTCGGACAATCCGCCGGCGCAATCCTAGATCGACATTTGCTGCTGAACGCGATCGAGAGCGGCGCGGCGGCGCGAACCCGCCTGTCGCTTGCGCGCGACGTGCACGACAGTGTCGTGCAATTTCTGGCCGGCGCTTCGTTCCGGATCGAAGCGTTGAAGCGCTCGGCTCGCTCAGGTGTCGCAATCTCGGCAGAACTCGACGAACTGAAGCGGCTAATGCTGGAGGAACAGGGTGAGATCCGCGGCTTCGTGATGGCGCTTCGGCGCGATCACGACGTCGATCATGCAGAAGCGGTCGCAGAGCTTCGGGCGCTTGCGGAACGGCTGAGCCAGCAATGGTCGGTCGATTGCCGGATCAATGCAAATGGCGCGCGCGCGTCGATTCCGATCCGACTCCAGCTGGACCTTCAGCAACTGCTTCGTGAGGCAGTGGCGAACGCCGTACGCCACGGGGGCGCGAAGCGCATCGATGTGGGTTTGTCGGTCCGCGGCAATCGGCTTCAGCTCAGCGTCGCGGACAACGGCTCTGGCTTTCCCAAGGGAAAAGGCGAGGCGGTGCCGCAGCCGTGGTCCCTGAAAGAGCGTGTCGAACGCGCCAACGGTTCAATGCGGTTGGTTTCTGCGCCTGGATCGACCAATATCCTCATCAGTCTGCCACTCGCCGGAGCCGCCGCATGACCCGAGTATTGCTCGTCGACGACCACCCGATGATTGGCGCCGCGCTTGAGATGCTGCTGCGCGATTCGGACTATGAGCTTCTCGGGCGGGCCCGCACCGCAGCCGAGGCCACAAAGCAAATCGCCGCGCTCAAGCCCGACTTGCTGCTGCTTGACGTGCACTTGCCCGATGGCTCCGGACTCGACGTGCTACGGCGTTTGAAGAATGGCCGTTCGCGCCCGAAGGTAATCCTGCTGACCGCCGGCATGGACGAAGCTCAGCTGCTTAGCGCAGCAGAGCTCATGCCGCAGGGGATGATTCTGAAAACCTCCGATCCGGCTCTGCTCACCGGCTGCATGGACGCGGTTGTCGCTGGCGACCGTTGGGTTGACCCCGAGATCGCAGAGCGTACCCGCCATGCGGAGGATCGGGCGGCGTCGGCTCCCCCGCTGACCCGGCGCGAACGCGAGCTGATCGACCTCGTTCGGCAGGGGCTCAGGAACCGTGATATTGCGGCTGAGCTCGGGGTGACGGAGGGGACCGTAAAGGTCTATCTCCACGCGATCTTCGACAAGCTTCACGTGGAGAATCGGACCGAGCTTGCGCTCAAGGCCGCCGAGCTGATCCGTCGATAACCTAAATCTGAAGTTGGCTGCCCAGCTCGACCACGCGGTTGGTCGGCAGTCGGAAGAACTCCATCGCGCTTTCCGAGCTCTTGAGCATCAGCGCGAACAATTTCTCTCGCCATAACGCCATGCCCGGCCGCTTCTTCGAGGCAATCAGCTTCTGCCGCCCGAGGAAGAAACTGGTGCTCATCATGTTGAATGGCTCGCCGCAGGTCTTGATCAGGGCGAGGTCGCGGGGAATGTCGACCTCCTCCATGAAGCCATAATGGAGAACGACGCGGTAAAATCCCTGACCCGCCTCGTGTACCTCGACGCGCCGCTCCGCCGTGACGTGCGGGACATCCTCCACTTTGACGTTGAGGATCAGCACGCGCTCGTGGAGCACCTGATTGTGCTTCAGATTGTGGAGCAGGGCGGCAGGGACCACGTCCGAGGAGGTCGAAAGAAATACGGAGGTCCCGCGAACACGGTGAACGGATGTCGCTGCCGATTTTATGAAGACTGGCAGCGGAAGGGCCGACTCTGACAGCCGTTGGCGCATCAGCTGGCGGCCCTTCGCCCAGGTCGTCAGAAGCGTGAAGATAATAAGACCGACGAGGATCGGGAACCAAGCGCCTTCGAAGAGCTTCATGAGGCCGGAGGTCAGAAATAGAACATCGACGGTCACGAATACCGCAAAGCCGACACCAGCCTGCCACAGCGGCGCTCGCCAGATACGAAAGATGACCACATACTGCATCAGCGTCGTGATGAGCATCGTGCCGACGACCGCGAGGCCATAGGCCGGCAGCATGTTGGCCGAGTGACGGAAGGCGATCACCAACAACGCGACCATGATCGCGAGCACCCAATTCACGCTGGGCACGTAAATTTGACCCCGTGCTCGCAAGGAGGTGTGCGTAATGCGCAGCCTCGGAATAAATCCGAGCTGGATCGCCTGCTGGGTGACCGAATAGGCGCCGGAGATCACCGCCTGGCTCGCGATGATCGTCGCCAGCGTCGCGATAATGAGCAATGGGATCGTGAGAGTCGGCGGAACCATGTGGAAAAATGGATTGTCGACGAATTCCGGGTGCTGAATGAGCATCGCCGCCTGGCCCATATAGTTGAGCAGGAGCGCGGGCATGACGATGTACAACCACGAAAGCGTGATCGGTCTCCGGCCGAAATGGCCCATGTCGGCGTAGAGCGCCTCGGTCCCCGTAATCGCGTAGACTACTGCGCCGAGCGACAAGAATGAGTAGATCGGGTGTGCAGCGAAGAACCCCCAGATGTAGGTCGGGCTGAGGGCCTGCAGCACTTGCGGATGCCCCAGGATCTGATGACAGCCCATCGTTGCAATCGCGGCGAAATACAGCAGCATCACTGGCCCGAACATCTTACCAACGCGGTCCGTGCCGTTGCGCTGAATGGCGAACAGGCTGACTAGGATCGTGAGCGCGATCCACACGATGTACGGCTGGAACGATGCGCTGACGACGCCGAGGCCTTCGACCGCCGAAATGACAGAGATTGCTGGCGTCAGCATCGCGTCCGCAAAGAACAATGCGGTCGCGAACAGCGCGCCGATCAGGAGCCAGCGCTGCGGCGCCTTCGCGCCAAGCCGGCGCTGGATCAGCGCGTATAGCGCGAGGCTTCCTCCTTCGCCGTTATTGTCGCAGCGCATGACGATGAAGACATATTTGATCGTTACTACGAAAACGAACGACCAGAAGATCAGGCTGACCAGCCCGTAGAGGTCAGTGATGTTGACGCCGAGATGATAGCGAGGGTCCATCGTCGCCTGTAGGGCGTAGAGCGGCGAGGTTCCTATATCGCCATACACAACGCCGATTGCCCCCAGCATCAGCTTCGGGAGCGCTTCCTTAGGCCCGTGATGCGGCGGAGCCTCGCTCCCGGCTGCTAGCAAATTGTCGGCGGTGATGACGTCGTTCACCCGCGCCATGTGCGGCTGCTGGTCATAAAGATTCCATGTGGATTGGCTAAACGGTAGATGACCTGTCCGTTAAATGCCGACGCCGCACTCTCGACGCGCGCAAGGCTCGGGAGCACTTATGCAGCCATGACGGACCTCGTCAGCCAGAGCGAAGAAGTGCGGACCGCCCGAATAGAGACCTATGTGGGCGCGATCGCGATGGTCGCGGTCTCGACGCTCCTCGGTATTTGGATCGCGCCGCGCTGGGGCACCGCGCCGGTCGACATGATCTACCTGCCCGCCGTGCTCGCAGCCGCGGCCCTCTGGGGACTTGGACCGGGTGCAGTTGCAGGTGTTGCCGCGGCGGTTGCTTACAATTTCTTCTTCAACGAACCCGTACACACGCTGAGAATGAACCGGCTGACCGATGTGGTCACCGTTCTCGTTCTGCTCATCGTGGCGCTGGTCACCAGCAAGCTCGCCTCGGGAATTCGCGACCAAGCTCGTCTCGCCGCAAGCCATGCAGCTCGCAATGCCACCGTCGCGGGATTCGCAGGCAAGCTCCTGCCGTCGAGCACCGAGGAGGAGATAGCAGGCACGGCATGCACCGAACTTCGCCGGCTGTTCGCTTGCAACGCCCTGCTGGTCTCTGGACTTCCGCAGCCGCGGATCGTGGCCGCGGTTCCGGAAGGGAACCGACTCACGCCAAGCGACATTGCGGCGGCAGCACTGGCGCTCGAATCAGGGCAATCGGCGGGCCGCGGAACGCCGCGCATCCAGCCGGCCGAGTGGGTGTTCTATCCAATCCGCTCCGGCGCGGCCGTGCTCGCCGCGGCGGGGCTTGCCCGCGATGACGGTGTTCCACCGGTCAGCGATGCGGACCTTCCGCTGCTGGGTAATTTGCTCGATCAGGTCTCGCTCGCGCTGGAGCGGGCGCGCGCCGAAGCCGACAGGCGGGAGGTGATCACGCTACGCGAGCGCGACCGGCTCCGCTCGGCTCTCCTCTCGTCGGTAGGTCACGATCTCAGGACCCCGCTCACTGCGATCCTGGGCGCGGCCGCCGAGCTCCGGCGAGGGAAGGCGAAGGACCCGCAGCTCCTGGCGACGATCGAAGGCGAGGCAGGCAAACTCGAGCGCTACATCTCCAACCTGCTCGACATGGCGCGAATCGAATCGGGGTCCGTCAATCTCAAGATGGAGCCTGTCGACCTCGTCGATGTGGTCTCCGCGGCACTCAAGGATGTGCGGCCAGCGCTGGGATCGCGTGAAGTCGCGGTCCACCTTCCGGCGGACCTGCCACTAGTCCGCGGCGATCCGCAACTGTTGCACCATTGCCTGATCAACCTCATCGACAATGCCGCGAGATATTCGGGTGAAGGCGGCAGCATCGGTATCGCCGCCGTTCAGGCTGATGGGGAAATGAGGCTGACGATCGAAGACGAAGGCCCGGGATTGCCGGTCGATCGCGAGCGCTCGCTCGACGCTTTCACTCGAATCGAGGGGTCGGACCGGAAAGGCGGTGCCGGCCTTGGCCTTGCAATCGTCAAGGCGTTCGCCGAGGCGATGGGCGCGGGCGTCGTCGCCGGAAACCGGAGCGGCGGACCGGGTGCGAGCTTCACGCTCAGATTCCCCGCGGCGTTGCTCGTCGAGGAACCAGCGAATGCCGGCTAGCCCGATCAAAATCCTCGTGGTCGACGACGAACCGCAGATCCGCACCTTGCTGAAAGTGACGCTCGGCCGTGCGGGTTATGCCGTCGCTGAGGCGGCTGATGCACGTCAGGCGCTGAACGCCAAGTCCATCGACAAACCGGACCTCGTGCTGCTCGATCTCGGCCTGCCGGACCGCGACGGTCTGGAGCTTGTCCAGTCGCTTCGCGCTGAACCGCGCTCTGCGCTGATCGTCATTTCGGCGCGCGACCAGACCGAGCAGAAGGTGGCGGCACTCGACCTCGGCGCGGACGACTATCTCACCAAGCCGTTCGACACAGAGGAGTTGCTTGCCCGAGTGCGTGCTTCGCTGCGGCAGCGGCTCGCGTCCGAAGCCGAGCGCCAGGTCGTCGAGGCCGGACCGGTCACGATCGACCTGCTCGCGCGGAGCGTCCGCCGGAACGGCGTCGAGGTCCACGTGACGCCAAAGGAGTGGAACCTGCTTGCAGAACTGTCCAAGCACCCCGGACGTGTGCTCACCCATGAGATGCTGCTTCGCTCGGTCTGGGGGCCGGCGCATGTGGGCCAGACCGAATATCTACGGGTCGCGATCCGATCGCTCAGGCAGAAACTGGAGGAAGAGCCGGCGCAGCCCAAGCTGATCGTCAATGAACCGGGCGTGGGGTACCGGCTGCTCGCCGGCTGACTATTTCGCCTTCTTCGGCTTCGCTTCGTCGGGCCCATAGATTTTGAGGAACGCATCGGTCGCCTGCGTGGCGATCTTCTTCACGTCCACGTCCTCCGGGCCGGAGATCGCGCCGATCAGGCGCCGTTCGAACAGGTCCTGATCGTTAAGCCCCTTCCAGTGCATCAGCACCGTCCAGGGGTCGGCGCGCTTCAGCCGGCCTTGATCCATCAGCAGCTCGATCTGCTTCGCGATGTCTTCGAAATGCGGCCTTATGATCGTCTCGTAGAACTCCTTGCCCATGGTCGAGCCCGGCGGCTGGTTGACGATGGCGCGGATGTTCGCGACCGGCAAAGAGGAGAGGCGCTTGTTGTGATAAGCGATGCCGAGCTTGATCAGGCCGTCGCGCAGGTCCTCCTCCTCGACCAGTTCGTGCATGATGCGGTCGAACTCGGTCGCGATTTCGCACTGGATGACCGCCCGCAGCAGGCACTCCTTGGACGGGAAATAGCCGTAGAGCGTCGCCTTCGAGCCGCCGAGTCGCTCCGACAGCGCGGCCATCGAGCAGCGATCGTAGCCGTGCTCCTGAAATAGCTCGGCGGCAATGCGAACGATCTCGTCGCGCTTTTCTTCGGTCCGGACCCGGCCCACGCTTAGCTAACTCCCTGAAATTTAATAACTGTACATGCCAGTTCAGTTATGCGTTGACAAGACTCGACTCGATAACTAAACCGTACGGTACAGTTACACCAACGCGCACGCCGCGTCAAAAAAGGGACGACACCGAAATGAACCGCCTCCGGGCAACGCGGCTTGGCCGCGCAGGCCTCCTATTGCCTATGCTCCTGGCGACCGCCTGCGCGGCGGCGCCGGACCTCGGCGGCAAGCCGGTTCCCGCCGCCGCGAGCAGCTACGCCTCCGCGCAGTCGCTGAGCGGCGCGCAATCCGCGTGGCCGTCCGATTGCTGGTGGAAAGCCTATCGCGACCCCCAGCTCGACTCGCTGATGGGCGTGGGCCTCGCCGGCTCGCCCGACCTCGCGGCCGCGGTCGCTCGCTTCCGCACCGCCCAAGGCTATGCGCAGCAGGCCGGCGCAGCGCTGCTTCCGAGCGTGGACGCGGTCGGTTCGGTCGACGAGCAGAAGCAGAGCTACAATCTCGGCGCGCCCGTCCCGCACGGCTGGCATGCGACCGGCACCGCAGCGCTCAGCTTCAACTTCGATCTCGACCTGTTCGGCAAGAATCGCGCTGCCCTGCGCGCGGCGAACAAGGACGCCGATGCGGCTCGCTTCGACGTCGAGGAATCGCGTCTCCTGCTGACGACCGGGATTGCATCGACTTACGCCGATCTCGCTTCGCTTTATGCGCAACGCGACAATCTCGAAGCCGCGCTCGATATCCGCTCGCAGACTCTGAAGTACGTCAAGGCGCGCTACGACGCCGGGCTCGAGACCATCGATTCCGTCCGCCAGGCCGAAGCGCGCATCCCCGAGACCCGCAGCCAGATCGCCGCCACCGACGAAGCCATCATGCTCGACAAGCACGCGCTTGCCGCGCTGGTCGGTCAGGGACCCGATCGCGCGCTGTCGATCGGCCGCCCGGCGACCGGTTCGCTTCAGGCGCAGGGTATCCCCGCCGACGCCTCAATCAACCTCATCGGCCGCCGCCCGGACGTCGCCGCGGCACGTAGCCGCGTCGAAGCCGCCGCCGAGCGGATCAAGGAAGCGCGCGCTGCTTTCTACCCCGACATCAATATTGGAGCGCTGCTCGGCTTCCAGTCGCTCGGCTTGGGCAGCCTGTTCGCCAGCGGCTCCCACTTTGCGAGTGCGAGCCCCGCCGTGACCTTGCCCCTGTTCCACGGCGGCGCGCTCCAGGGCCAGTACCGCGGCCGCCGCGGTGAGTATGATCAGGCCGTCGCTGTTTACGACGGCCAGGTCGTGCAGGCGCTGCGCGAGACCGCCGACACGCTGACGAGCGAGAAACAGCTCGATGTGCGTCTTTCCGAATCGCGCAGCGCTCTGGCCGCCTATGAAGACGCCTTGCGCGTCGCCCGCGGCCGCTACGAGCAGGGCCTCACCACTTACCTGACCGTGCTCACGGCCGAGGAGAGCGTGGTCAACGCGCGCCTCGCCGTCGCCCAGCTCGAATCCCGCGCCTTCACCCTCGACGTCCAGCTGGTCCGCTCACTCGGGGGTGGCTTTGCCATCCCCGACGACAAAAGTGGCGGATTCTCGGCCGGACCGCTTGCCCTTTCGGAGAAATAATCATGGCCGAACGTGATCCCCAGGAAATACTGACGGCGGAGAGCCGTCCAGTCGAGCCCACCCCGGCGGAAGCCGAGGCTGTCGCGAAGACCGCCGATCCGCGTCGGAAGAAGGTGATGCTCGGCCTCGCCGGCGCAATCCTCCTCGCCGGCGGCGGTTGGTACATGTTCCACGACACCGGCCACGTCTCGACCGACAACGCCTATGTGAGCGCCGACAGCGCCCAGGTGACCCCGTTGGTCTCGGCCGCGGTCGCCGACGTGCCGGTCGTGAACACCCAATATGTCCACAAGGGCGACGTGCTGCTTCGCCTCGACGATAGCGACGCTCGCCTCGCGCTCGAAAAGGCCGAAGCCGCCTATCTGAAAGCGCGACGTGAATATGTGCAGTCGTCGGCGACCAGCGGGTCGCTGGCGGCGCAGGTCGGCGCCCGGCAGGCTGACATCGGTCAGGCCGAGGCCCAGCTCGTCGCCGCACAATCGGCGGTGGAGAAGGCGAAGGCCGACCTCGACCGCCGCGAGCATCTCGCTGGCGACGGCTACGTCAGCAAGGAAGAGCTGACCAGCTACCGCAACGCTTTCGTCTCCGCTCAGGCCAGCGTCCGCGAAGCCCAGGCGGCGGTCGCGCAGGCTCAGGCTAGCCGCGGCGCGGCGCAGCAGAGCTATGCCGCCAACCAGGCGCTGATCGCCGGCACCTCGATCGACACCAACCCCGATGTCGCCGCCGCGAAGGCAGCACTCGATCAGGCTCGCCTCGATCTCCAGCGGACGGTGATCCGCGCTCCGATCGACGGCGTGGTCACCAACCGGCAAGTCCAGGTCGGCCAGCGGATCGCCGCCGGCAATCCGGTGATGACCATCGTCCCCGTCGGATCGGTTTACGTCGATGCCAACTTCAAGGAGGGCCAGCTCTCCCGAGTCCGTCCAGGGCAGCCGGCCGAGCTGACCAGCGACCTCTACGGCGGCAAGACCGTCTTCCACGGCCGAGTGATGGGATTCGCCGGCGGCACCGGCTCGGCCTTCGCTTTAATCCCGGCGCAGAACGCGACCGGCAACTGGATCAAGGTGGTGCAGCGGTTGCCGGTGCGGATCGCGCTCGATCCAAAGGAGCTGGCGGCCCACCCGCTGCGGGTCGGCCTGTCGATGGAAGCGACCATCGACGTGTCGGACAAGAACTGATGGCGACCGCCGCCCCAGCTCCGGCGCCGAGCGTGATGCCGTGGAGCACGGTGCTGCTCGCGGGGCTCGTGCTCGCGCTCAGCAACTTCATGGTCGTGCTCGACATCACCATCGCCAATGTCTCGGTCCCGCACATCGCGGGCGGCCTCGGAATCTCGCCGAGCGAGGGCACGTGGGTGATCACCTCCTACGCCGTCGCCGAAGCGATCTGCGTCCCGCTCACCGGCTGGCTCGCCAAGCGGTTCGGCGAAGTGAAGGTGTTCGTCGCCGGAATGGTCGGCTTCGGCCTCTTCTCCTTCCTGTGCGGCACCGCCCCCACATTGGGAGCGCTGGTTGCATTCCGCATCGGCCAGGGCCTCGCCGGCGGGCCGATCATGCCGATCAGCCAGACGCTGCTGCTGCGCATCTTCCCCAAGGACAAGCATGCGATGGCGATGGGCATCTGGTCGATGACCACCATCACCGCGCCGATCTTCGGCCCGATCCTCGGCGGAGTGATCAGCGACAATTGGGGCTGGAACTGGATCTTCTTCATCAACGTGCCGATCGGCATGGCCTGTTCGCTTGCCGCCATCGCGCTGCTCCGCAAGGCGGAGTCGAAGACCGAGCGGATGCGCGTCGACGTCGTCGGTCTCGGATTGCTGGTCGCCGCGGTCGGCGCGCTGCAGATCATGCTCGATCTCGGCCGTGAGCGCGACTGGTTCGGAAGCCCGTTCATCGTCGCGCTGGCGATCATCGCCGTCGTCGGCTTCGCCTTCCTGATCGCCTGGGAATGGTTCGAGCGCGAGCCGATCGTCGATTTGAAGGTGTTTCGCCACCCGGGCTTCACCTTCAGCGTGCTCGCTTTGGTATTCACCTACGGCGCGTTCTTCGTGACTTTGGTGATCATTCCGCAATGGCTGCAGAGCCAGCTCGGCTACACCGCGACCTGGGCCGGCTATGCGATGGCGTGGAACGGGGTCGCCGCAGTGTTCATGGCACCGGCCGCCGCGATCCTGTCGCAGAAGGTCGATCCCCGGATCCTCGTCTCGGGAGGAATCCTGTGGCTCGCTGCGACCTCGCTGATCCGCGTCGTCTGGTGGACCAGCGGCGCCGACTTCTGGACGCTCGCACTTCCGCAGCTGATCCAGGGCGCGGGCATGCCCTTCTTCTTCGTGCCGCTGACCACGCTCGCATTGGGCGCGGTGGAGGAGAATGAGGTCGCCTCCGCCGCCGGCCTGATGAACTTCCTCCGCACCATGTCGGGCGCGGTCGCCACCGCGATCGGCGTAACGATGTGGGAGAATGGGGCGCAGTCCACCCGCGACACGCTGACCGGCGTTCTTCACGGCACCGGCTCGACCATGCAGGTGCTTCAGTCGCGGGGCTTCAGCGTCGAGCAGTCACGCGCGTTCGTCAGCCAGCTGGTCGACAGCCAGGCCATCGCGATCACCACCGTCAATCTGTTCGAGCTGTTCGCGGCGATCTTCGTCGGCGCCGCAGCGATCATCTGGCTCGCCCCCAAACCCGCCCACGCCGTCGACCTCGCCGCCGGCCACTAATTAGAAGGAGTCGTTCAAAGGATCATTCTCGTTGGAATTTCGGTCTTCGTCGGGTCGCTTCTGGTCGCGACCACCTGGTCCGCGATCCGCGGCACCGATCGCCTCCGTCGCCGGCGCGCGGGCGACCGCCCATACGCCTTGTGAAGTTCGACTAGCGGCTGCTTCTCTCCCGTCCCTCTGATGCAGCCGTGGGCGCGGCGGTCCGTCTCTCCCCTCCCGGCCCGGCCGCGCCCCAACTCAATAGCGCGCGAGGATCAGCTCCCGCGCCGCGCGATATTCCTCGGGCGTCACTCGCCCGTCGTGGTTGGTGTCGGCGATCCTGCGGAACTCCGCTGCGGCTGCCGCGGCCTCATCGGGCTCGAGCAGGATGTCGCCGTTGCGATCGAAATATTTGAGCGCCCAGTTCATCAGCGCCCAGTCGCGCTGGAACAGCTCCTGCGCGGCTGGCGTCACAACCGCGGCCGCCGGCCGCTGCTGCTGCTCCGCGGCGAGCGGCGCCGCCGCCAGCGATCCGGCGATCAATGCTGCAGGCCATTTGACCATCGAGCGCTAAACGCGCGAGCGTGGCCCTCGTTCAGCCCGAAAGCGCGCCGCGTACCGCCTTGTGGAGTGCCTCGGCGCGGAACGGCTTGGCGAGCAACGGAGCATCGGGCGCCGTGCGCTTGACCGCCTCGGTCTCGCTGTAGCCGGAGACGAATAGGATCGGCTGGTCGGGGCGCTTGTCGAGGATCTGCCGGGCAACGTCGGCGCCGGACAGGCCCGGCATGATGAAGTCGAGCACCACCAGGTCGGGAATTTCCTTCTCGATCGAGGCGAGCCCGTCCCGGCCATTGCTCGCCTCGCGCACGCGATAGCCCTGCTCCTCGAGCGCGGCGACGACGAAGCCGCGGACGTCAGGATCGTCGTCGATCACCAGCACCGACTGGGGCGCCATCGGAACGCTCGCGCTGACCGGCTCCTCCGCCGACGCGGCGGCCTCCCTCAGCTTGTCTTCGGCCTTGCGGAACAGCAGTTTCACCGCGGTGCCCTTGCCCGGCGCGCTTTCGATCCGCGCGGTGCCCCCCGACTGGCGCGCCATGCCATAGACCATGCTGAGGCCGAGGCCGGTGCCCTTGCCGACCTCCTTGGTCGTGAAGAAGGGCTCGAACGCGCGCTCGGCGACGTCCGCCGGCAT
>JBQCCG010000275.1:0-6220 GCA_051962455.1 Sphingomicrobium sp.
ATAAGTGACGAAGACCGCGTGGTCGTAGGTGTTGTAGCGGCGCCGGAACGGGAACAGCAGCCACATGAACGGGACGGACAGCGGGATCAGAAGCCAGCTATATTTCGACGCTGCGTCCTGGATCCTGGTCGAGAGCAGGTCCGGATCGGTCTGCGCGCTTTTTACGAGCGGACGAATCCACGTGGGGACTTCATCGTCAACCTGTTCCGAAGACGAGGGCGCGACGCTGACGATGCCTGGAACCGCGGCACTGTTCGCCTCGGCGCCCGCGATCTGTCGGTCGAGGTCATCGACATTCTTGCCGATCGCCGCCTCGATTTGACGCTTCGTCTCAAGCTTCGTCAGTTCACGCTGATCCTTGGCCACGCCGGCAAGGTGCGCGTTCTGGACATGCCTCCCGGTGTTTCCCGGCTTCAGCTCGCCGGTGAAGTTGAGCACGGCGAACATGGCGAAGACAGTGAAGAGATAAAGCGCGACGGGCGAAATGAACCGCGCGCGCTCGCCGGCGATATAGCGGCGGGTCATCTCGCCGGGGCGCCACGTCAGCATCGGCAATGTCCGCCAAAACTTCCCTTCGAAGTTGAACAGGCCGACGAGGAAATCCTGCAAGAAGCCGCGGACCGACCGGTGGACGTGCGCCTTCTGTCCGCAGGTTGCACAGAATGGCCCTGTCAATCGCGACCCGCAGTTGAGACAATTCTTCTCATGTGTATGCCCGGCGTCGGCTTCTCCGGCCGCGGGTTCGACCGCCCGCGCGAGCAGGCCGCCGGTTACCGCGTCGCCAATCGCTTCGAATTCGCCCATCCGCATACCCCTTGCGGCGACATTATGCTGTGCGGTGGCCGCGTGCTAGCCGTCGCTTGATGAGGCGCATTGGTCTCCTCGGCGGTTCGTTCAACCCGGCGCATCGCGGGCACCGGCGCATCAGCCTGTTCGCGATGCGCGCGCTCGGCCTTGACGAGCTCTGGTGGCTGGTATCTCCAGGCAACCCGCTCAAGGAAGGCGCAAAGGACATGGCGCCCTTCGCCGCGCGCTTTTCCTCGGCGCGGCGAATGGCTTGCCGCTCGCCAATCCGGGTCAGCGACTTCGAGCAGCGCGCCGGAACGCGCTACACCATTGAAACGGTGAGGCAATTGAAGCGCCGCCACCCGAACGACCGCTTCATTTGGTTGCTCGGAAGCGACACTCTGCCAAATTTTCACAAATGGCGTGATTGGAGGGGCTTAGCGCGCGAAGTGCCGATTGCGGTGATTCGCCGCCCCGGTTATGATTCAGCTGCTCACGCGGCGCGCGCGATGGGCTGGCTAAGAAGGTTCGTCCATCCTTCACGCCAGGCACGGCATTGGACGGAGTGGAGTGCACCGGCGATCATTTTCCTTCGCCTGCCGCCCGACCCGACCTCCGCGACCGCCATTCGCGCGCAAGATCCCCACTGGTATCGCCGATCCTCCACGCGCGTCCGCGTGCCGGAGCTGGCGGCTGCCTTGCCTGGCCAGGAGACCACTTGACCGAACATGCCGTTGAAGGCGCCGGCAAGACCGGCAGCGCTCCCATCGATGTCGAAGACCTGCATAAGCTCGTTCTCCAGTCGCTCGATGACGACCAGGCGCAGGAGGTCGTGTCCATTCCGCTGGCCGGAAAGTCGAACATCGCCGATCACATGGTGATCGCCTCGGGCCGCTCGACCCGGCAGGTCGCGTCCATGGCCGTTAAGCTTGCGGACAAGATCAAAGAGCGATTTGGTAAGAACGTCAGGATCGAAGGGCTTCCGGCAGCGGACTGGGTGCTGATCGACGCCGATGACGTAATCGTGCACATATTTCGTCCCGAAGTTAGAAATTTTTACAATTTGGAACGAATGTGGGCATTTGGCGATGATTCGGCCGCGAATGCGGCTGCGCGCGGGTAGGGCGAATGCGGTTCATTGCACTTTTTATTTCGATTTTGGCGTTCCTCGCGCAGCCCGCGGTTGCGGCTTCTTCCCCTGCGCTGACCAGCCTCGAAGACCAGTTGAGCTCATTGGTCGCGAACAAGTCCGCCGACGTCGGAATCGCCGCGCTCGACCTCAACACCGGCGAGACGGTCAGCATCAAAGGCAACACGCCGTTCCCAATGGCGAGCACCGTCAAGGTCGCCATCGCCGCGCTTTACCTTGCCCAGGTCGATCACGGCCGCCGCTCGCTCGACGACACGATCAACGGGCAGCCGGTTCGTACCCTGATGCGCAAGATGCTGATCTACAGCGACAATCATGCCGCCGACATATTGTTCAAGGATGTTGGGGGTCCGAACGCTGTGCAGGAATGGCTCGACGACAACGGCATCAAGGGGCTGCACGTCGACCGGACGATTGCCCAGCTGCTCGCCAGCAAGCGGGACCTGTTTGACCGCCGGGATTCGGCGACCCCGATCGCGATGGTCGATCTCCTCCGCAAGATTTACAAAGGCGAGCTGATCAAGCCGGACAGCCGCAATTACCTGCTCGACATCATGGCCGAGTGCCAGACCGGCAGGAACCGCATCAAGGCGCTGCTTCCGGGCGTGCCGGTCGAGCACAAGACCGGAACACTCAACGGTCTCGCCGACGACGTCGGATTCATTACCTTGCCTGATGGACGCCGCGTCGCCGTCGCGATCTTCACTCGCGGGGGAAGCAACCGGCCGCAGACGATCGCGGAAACCGCCCGCACCATTTACGACGGCTTCAAGTCGATCTTCACCTGGCCATTCGGCGCTCCCGCGCTGCAGAAGTAGGTGCTGCTGCACATCGTTGCTCGGGGAAAGATCGGCCGCTCTCCGGAGGCCGATCTGGTCGAACGCTATCTGAAGCGGATCCAATGGCCGACAAGGGTCAGCGAGCTGCCGGACCGCGGCGGCAAGACGCCTGAACTTCCGGCGAACAGTGTCACCGTCGTCCTGGACGAGCGCGGCGCGGCTCTCTCCTCCGCCGAATTGGCATCAAAGCTCGAGGCATGGCGCGACGGCGGCAAGCGCGAAGCGCGATTCCTGATCGGCGCCGCGGACGGTCACCACGGAGCAGAACGGCGCAGCGCCGACCTGTTGCTGTCGTTCGGGCCGGCGACCTGGCCGCATCTGCTGGTTCGTGCGATGCTCGCCGAGCAATTGTTCAGGGCGACGGCAATCCTTGCGAACCATCCCTACCATCGCGATGGTTAACCGCATGGTTCGGGTCGGCTTCGTGCTGCTGCTTTGCCCTCTGCTCGTACGGAGCGCGCTCGCCCAATCGGGAGGGACGCCGCTCGATGCGCAGTTGAAGTCCGCGATCGCCGATCAGGCCGCGGCGGAAGCGCAAACGGCGAAGCTCGAGAAGGCAGCCTCGCAGGCACGCGGCGAAGCCGATCGGCTCCACGCCGAGCAGGCTGCCGCGGCCCAGGCAATCGATGCGGCGGAAGCGCGGATCAGCACGGCGAACGCCCGGCTGCAACTCGCCTCGACTTATGTCGCGGCACATCGGCAGCAGCTCGCCGCCGAGCAGCAGCCGGTTTCATCGCTGCTCGCGGGCCTCGCAATCATGGCGCGAAGGCCGCCGCTGCTCGTTCTCGCCAATAACGGCGGCAGCGACGAACTGGTCGAGGTTCGCCTGTTGCTCGATTCCACGCTTCCCGTGATCCGCAACCGCACGAGCCGCCTTTCGGCCGAGCTCGCCCAAGGCCAGCGGCTTCAGCAGACGGCGCTTGCCGCGCGCGCCGAGCTGGCACGAAGCCGCGACAATCTCGAGAGCCGACGACGCCAGTATGCTGCACTGGAACAGCGAGCGGTGCAGCAAGCGCTTGCTTCCGGAGGCCAGGCGCTCAGTACCGGCGATGCCGCGATCGCCGCGAGCGAGGAAGTGGAACGTCTTCGCAACCAGCAATCGCAGAACCAGTCGATCCGCACTGTCGCAGCCCAGCTCGCTGGCGATGATGCCGCACCGGCGAGCCCCTTCGCACCCGAAGGCGGTGCACCGCGACCGCCGTTCCCGTATGAACTGCCGGCGTCTGCCCCCGTTACAGTCGGCCTTTCATCGGTCGACGCGAGCGGAGTGCGATCGCGCGGCCTGACATTGGCGACCAGCCGGGGAACGCCGGTGAGCGCCCCGGCGGCCTGAACGGTGAAGTTCTCCGGGCCGTTCCTGGACTATGACGGCGTCGTGATCATCGATCATGGCAGCGGGTGGCTCACCCTGATCGTGAACGTTGCGTCCCCGCTGCACCCTGGCGACAGGGTCGCGCTCGGCCAGGACATAGGACGGGCGCTGGGCCCGCTTGAGGTCGAATTGTCCCAGAACGGGCGTCGAATCTCGCCTGCTCTCATCGCAGGTTCATCTCAAACTATGTCAAAGGGGCCAAAACGCGGCTAGACTCTCGTTCCGCCGGATTAGGACGCGTCCAATGAAGTTCAACACCAAGATTTTGCCCCCGATCGCGCTCGTCGGAGCGCTCGCCCTGGTGCCCGTGACCGCCAGCTCCTTCGCTGCGACGGACACGACCAACTACCAGGAGCTCGACAAATTCTTCAACGTCTACAAGCAGGTGAAGGCGAATTACGTCGAACCCGTTGACGACCACACGCTCATCATGGGTGCGATCAATGGCATGCTCGCCGCGCTCGATCCGCACTCTTCCTACGTCGAGAACAGCGATTTCGACCAGCTGAAGGCCACCACCGACGGCAATTACGGGGGCCTGGGAATGACCGTCTCGATGGAGGATGGCGTGGTGAAGGTCGTCGCTCCGACCGAGGATACGCCCGCGTGGCGGGCGGGGATCAAGCCCGGCGACTACATCACGCATATCAACGGCGAGTTCCTCAACGACCTGACGCTCGACGAGGCCGTCGCAAAGATGAAGGGTCCGCCTGGGTCGACGGTGAAACTGACCGTCATTCGCCCGGGCCATGACAAGCCCTTGGAATTCACCCTCACCCGCGAGCGTATCCAGCTTCACCCGGTGAAGTGGGAGATCAAAGACGGCATCGGCTACATCAACATCAACACCTTCACCGGCAATGTCGCTGAGCAGACCAAAGCGGCGCTGATTGGCATCGACAAGGCGACCGGCGGCCATCCGCTCGGCTATGTCATCGACCTGCGTTCCAACCCCGGCGGGTTGCTCGACCAGGCAGTCGATGTCGCCGACGATTTCCTCGACAGCGGCGAGATCGTGTCGCAGCGCGGCCGAACGAAGGACGATATCGAGCGCTATTATGCGCGGCCTGGCGACATGGCCCACGGGCTTCCGATCATCGTTTTGACCGATGCCGGGACCGCCAGCGCATCCGAGATCGTCGCCGGCGCTCTCCAGGATCACCGCCGCGCGCTGATCATGGGTGAGCGGACCTTTGGCAAGGGAAGCGTTCAGACCGTCGTCCAGACGGGTCCTGAAAGCGCCCTGAGGCTCACCACCGCGCGCTACTACACGCCGTCGGGCCGGTCGGTTCAGGCGGGCGGGATCGAGCCCGACGTCGAGGTGCCGCAACTGAGCGACCCTGACTACAAGGACAAGATTGTCGTTCGCGAAGTCGACCTACGGCATCACCTGCTTTCGCAGGCCAAGGTCGACGACAAGCTGTTGGAAGCGAATGACACCCCCGATCCGCGCTTCACGGCCAAGGCTGACGAGCTGAAGAAGGAAGGCATCAAGGATTACCAGCTCTATTATGCGCTCAACACGCTGAAGCGGCTTGCCACGCCGGCGGCGATCGCCTCGGCAACGCCGACGAAGAAGCCGCACTAGAGGGCGCATGGAAGAATCGATGACGCTGCGGCGGGGTGACGGCCCTTCGGCTTCGGCCGCAGCGCGCCTGGTGGCGTTGTTGCTGCCGCTGGCGCTGCTCGCCGGCGCGTACGGCTCCCAATATCTTGGCGGGCTTTTCCCGTGCGAGATGTGCTGGTGGCAGCGCTACGCGCACATGGTCGCGTTCGTACTCGCTCTCGTGGCGTTGACGGCACCCGCGCAATCATCCCGTTCGCGCACCTTCACCTTGCTCGCTGCGCTGGCGATTGCCGTCTCTGGCGGGATCGGCGTCTATCATGCCGGCGTCGAGGCGAAGATTTTTGAAGGCTTCACTCAGTGCACTGCGACGGGGAAGGGGCTCAGTGCCGCAGAGCTCCTCAAGCAGATCAGCCATGCGCCTTTGGTCCGCTGCGATGAGGTTCAGTTCCGCTTCCTCGGGATCACGCTCGCGGGCTGGAACGCGATCTTTTCCCTTGGCGGATTTG
>JBQCCG010000276.1:0-2188 GCA_051962455.1 Sphingomicrobium sp.
CGGCTCGTGCGCGATCTTGACGATCTAGGCGAACTTTCGGCCAAGAAACGCAAAAAGCGCCGTCACCAGTACCGGCTGCGTTATCCGATGCTCGATGCAATCGAGGCAGATATCCGCGCGGCGATGCCGACCCTCAAGCCAGTCGTGCGACCCGACCCGAAATGACCAGAATTGTCTATCACGCTCACAGGGACTGAAATGACGTCAAGCTATCGCATCAAGGGCGAAACCGGCGAATGGGAGGTCGTGGTCGGCCTCGAGGTCCACGCCCAGATCACCGCGAGCAGGGCCAAGCTCTTCTCGGGCGCGGCGACGGCATTCGGGGCGGAGCCCAACACGCAGGTCAGCCTGGTGGACGCGGCCATGCCGGGTATGCTCCCGGTGCCGAACCGGGAATGCATCCGCCAGGCGGTGCGCACCGGCATGGCGCTCGACGCGAAGATCAACAAATGGTCGCGGTTCGACCGCAAGAATTATTTCTACGCCGACCTCCCGCAGGGTTATCAGATCAGCCATCTCTACCATCCGCTGGTCGGCGAGGGCGAAGTCGAAATCCTGGTCGACGAGAAGGACGACAGCTCCGCCAAGCGCATCGGAATTGAGCGAATCCACGTCGAGCAGGATGCGGGGAAGCTGATGCACGACCAGCATGCGACAATGAGCTACGTCGACCTGAACCGCTGCGGCGTTGCGCTGATGGAGATCGTGTCGCGGCCGGACATGCGTTCTCCAGCGGAAGCAGGGGCTTATCTGAGGAAGCTGCGGTCGATCCTCCGCTACGTCGGCTCGTGCGACGGAAATATGGAGGAAGGCTCGATGCGCGCCGACGTCAACGTCAGCGTGCGCAAGCCTGGCGCCGAGTTCGGCACACGGACCGAGACCAAGAACGTCAACTCGGTTCGCTTCGTCATGGCGGTGGTCGAGCATGAAGCGAAGCGGCAGGTCGAGCTGCTGGAATCCGGGGGCAAGGTCCATCAGGAAACCCGCCTCTACGACCCCGACAGGAACGTCACTCGATCGCTGCGCTCGAAGGAAGATGCGCATGACTACCGCTACTTCCCCGACCCCGATCTGCTCCCGCTGGAGCTCGACGATGCCTTCCTGGAGGAGTGCCGCTCGACCCTCCCGGAGCTGCCCGACGCAAAGCAGAAGCGCTATGAGGAACTCGGCGTAACTGCATATAACGCCAGCGTATTGACTGCCGAGGTCGAGACTGCACGCTGGTTCGATGCTTTGCTCGATGCGGGCGCGGAGCCCAAGCAGGCATCCAATTGGGTCGTCGCCGAATTGTTCGGCGCGCTGAACCGCCGCGGCGAGAGCATCGAAGAAAGCCCGGTCTCTCCCGGCCAGGCGGCGGAGCTGCTCAAGCTCGTCGCCGACGGCACGATCAGCGGCACCATCGCCAAGCAGGTGTTCGAGATCATGCTCGAAAGCGGCGAGGGCGCGGCCGAGATCGTCGAAAAGCGCGGCCTTAGGCAGACCAGCGACACCGGCGCGATCGACGCCGAGATCGACAAGGTGCTCGCCGCCAATGCGGACAAGGTCGCTGAGTACAAAAGCGGCAAGCAGCAGCTGTTCGGCTTCTTCGTCGGCCAGACCATGAAGGCGATGGCCGGCAAGGCGAACCCGCAAGTCGTCAATGAGCGGCTCAGGGCGAAGCTGACGGATTGATGAAATCCGTCACCCCGGACTTGATCCGGGGTCTGCCTGCAATCCAAAGCGGCAGAAAAGGCGGGTCCCGGCTCAAGGCCGGGATGACGATTGTGGAGTACCGATGCGCAAACTCATCCTGGCCACGGCGGCAGCGCTGCTGGGTTCATCGATCCAAGCCCAACCGCAGTCCCAACCGCCCAAGCTCATCGTCGCCATCGCCGTCGACCAGTTCTCGGCCGACCTGTTCGATGAATACCAGCCGAGCTTCACCGCCGGACTCGCTCGATTGTCGGGTGGCACGGTGTTCCACAACGGCTACCAGAGTCATGCGCTGACCGAGACCTGCCTCGGCCATTCGACGATCCTTACCGGCGACCACCCGGCACACACCGGGATCATCGGCAATTACTGGATCGATCAGGCGATCGCCCGTCCGGACAAGAACGTCTATTGCGCCGAGGACGAGACTGTGCCCGGCACCAGCTCGACGAACTACAAGGTCTCGCCGAAGCATCTCCTCGTTCCGACCCTCGGC
>JBQCCG010000277.1:0-12167 GCA_051962455.1 Sphingomicrobium sp.
CCGAGCATCCGGCTACCGGTCGCTTCGAGGCGATTGAGCGCTTCAATCGCCGCGCGGGTCCGGGTCTTGCCCGCCTCGACCACGAACAGCGCGCTTCCGGCCGCCGCCGCAAGCAGCGGAGCGTCCGCGAGTCCAAGCGTCGGCGGGCCATCGATCACCACAAGATCAAACCCGTCCTTCGCTTCGGCGATGATCTTCCGGATCCGCCCGGTCGACAGCAAGTCGGCCGGATTGGGCGGCAGCGGCCCGCTGGGGAGAAGCCACAGATTTTGGTGCTGCGTCTCGACGACGTGCTCGATCAAGGGATCATCGGTCGTCAGCAGCTTGCTCAAGCCAACGCGGTCGCTGGCCGCCTTGAAGGCCGGCGTGCGCAAATCGCTGTCGATCAGCAACACCCGGCGTTCACGCCTCGCGAAGTTCTGCGCGATGGCGAGTGCCGAAGAGGATTTTCCTTCGCCGGACCGCGTGCTGGTCACGAGCAGCACCTTGGGCATGCCGTCTTCGGTGCTGAACCGCAGCGCGGCGACAATGGCCGAATAGGCTTCGGAGATGATCGAGGTTGGATTTTTCAGGTCCTCGACGAAGGTATCCCTGGCAGGCGTTTTCGGCACGGTCCCCAGACAAGCCAATGCAAGCTTCCGGCGCACGTCCTCGCGGGTCTTGATCGTATCGTTCAGGAATTCGAGCCCGATTGCGCTCGCGACGCCAGCGATCAGTCCGAACCCAAGTCCGACGAGAAGGTTGAACAGCAGGTTGGGCTTGAACGGGAAATTCGGAGTCTGCGCGCGGTCGACGATCGACACCGGCGCCATTCCTACACCGCCGGCGACTCCGATCTGCTTGTAGCGTTGGAGCAGCGCATCATAGAGGCTGCGGTTGGTGTCCACCTCGCGCTGAAGTATCGTGTACTGGATGCTCCGGCCGCGCAGGTTGAGCACATCGCCCTTCAATTCAGCGACTCGGGCCTGCAGCGCCTTTTCCGCCTCGAGGGCGCCCTTGTAGTCCGAGAGTAGGCTATTGATTCGGCCTGAGGATGCCTGCGCCAGCTGCGCAGCGATCTGCTTTTTCAGCTCGTCCATCTGCGATTGAAGGCTGAGCATCTCGGGATGCTCCGGCTTCATGAACTGCCGCTTCTGCTGATAATCCGCCTGTAACGTCGCCAGCTGCTGCCGGAGGGGGAGGACCGTGCTGTTCACGTCGCTGGTCGGACCGGTCGCGAGAGCCTGTTGATAGGCGCCTTGAGCGGCGATCCGGCGCGCCGTCGCGGCAGCCAGCGCTGTATTGAGCTGGACGAGCGAATCCCCCTGAAGGGAATTGGTGTCGCTACTTCCGGTCTGCTGCCCATCCACAGTGGTCGAGCTGCCGGTGTTGATGATCCCCTGTTGCTGGGCATAGGCGACTACCGCCCGCTCGGAGCGCTCGAGATCGGCTCGAGTCTTGTTGATCTGCCGTTCGAGAAAGTTGCGGGCGTAAGCCGAGGCCTCATACCGTCGCTGAAGCGACGTATTGATGAAGCTGTCGGCGATTCCGTTAGCAACCAGCGCGGCGAGCTGCGGCGAGGTCGAATCATAAGTGAATTTGATCAGCTCGCCCTGCTCGGGTGGAATGACCTTCAGTCCACCAAGGACCATCCCGGTCGCAGCCCTGAGCCGTTGCGAGGCATCGCCGGTCTGCGCAACCACGTCAGGGTTGTTAGCGAGATTGAGTTCCTGAGCCGTCCGCTCGGCGACCGCCGTGCTTCCGAGAAGGCCGACTTGCGTCGCGACGAAGTCGAACGTGTCGCTCGATTGAAGATCCTGCTGTCGCGATTGCTCATCGCTGACAGACACCGTGGGCGGGTTGGCCTCCAGGGTTACGGATGCCCGGTAGACGGGCTTCGTCAAGAGGGTCACGATGATGGCCCCAGCAAGCGCGACACCGACGGCGCCGAAAACCAGCCAACGCCAGTGGTGAATGATCCGCATGAACATCGGAAAATCGAGGATGTTCACGGCCGAATACGAGCGCTGCCCTGGCCCGAGGTTGGCTTCCGGATAAGGGCTGATCGGCCACTGGCCCTCGTTTCTGACGGCGATATTTGTGTTCACGTCCGCGTCGCTCCGTCCGGGTTCGAATTTCTAAAGCCCAAGGGGGCCGAATATCGCCAGCAGTGGAATGCTCTGGATCAGCGTCTTCTCCCTCTCCTTCACCGATGAGCCATCCACGACGATAATATCGCCGGGATAGATCTGGGGGTCGGGCGACTGCCCCCGTCGGATTGAAGTGAGGTCGAATGCCGCCGCCTGCCGCTGACCGTCAATCGTACGGAACACGGCGACTCGCCGGGCATTTGCGTCGGGAGTCGTTCCCTTCGCCATCGCCACCGCCTGGATCAGCGAGATCGTTCCACCTACGGCAAAAGCGCCCGCCTCGTTAACGGCGCCATCGACGGTCACCACGTGCGCCGTCGAAGCCGCGATCGCAACGCTGACATCGGGGTGCTCGAGATATTTGGCTCCGAGTTTCTGCGTCAGCTCATCGTCCAGCTGAGCAGTCGTCAGATTTGCCGCTTTCACTTCTCCGATGAGCGGCATCGAAATGTTGCCGGCGAGATCGACGTCATATTCGCCGGAAAGATCGTCCATCTTGAAGACCTTGATCCCGAGCTTGTCCATCGGCGCGATCTTGTAACCCTCGGGCAGCGTCTTGAACGCTACGGCGTCGGGCGCGGGAAGTAACTTGTCATAGGGGATCGTACCGCCACGCGTATCGGCGCAACCCGCAAGCAGAATGGTTACGATCGTCGAGGCAAGAACGAACAGGCGACGGGGCGCATGACCTGAAAACACGACCGCTCCTCGCATCAGTGTACGCGACCAGGCAAAGTCGACGAAGATCGCTCCATAACGCCGATTCTCCTGCTTGGGTCAAATTAAACGCAAAAGGCTTCGCCACAACATCAGGATTGAGTGGCGATCAGCCATCGATCAGAGCCCTCGATCGCGAGAGCGGTAAGCACGCCGGTACGATACGCGCCGGTATCGATGCCAATTCGATTGGGTTGCTCGTCCACTTCAGCTGAGATCGTATGCCCATGGACGACGACAAAGCCATGATCTCTCTCGTCAAAAAGGAATGGCTCGCGAATCCATCTAAGATCGGTCTGGCGCTGCTGCTCCAGTTCGACCCCCGGGCGAATCCCGGCATGGACAAATAGATAATCGCCGAACCGACAGCTATCGATGAAGCTTCGGAGGAACGCGACATGGTTGGACGGGATGGCCGCTTGAACAAGCTGCACCACCTGGTCGTCCGAAAGGCCCTGGATCTGCGCCCGATCGACGCCGTAGCTATCCAGGCATTGCAATCCGCCGAACTTCAGCCAGCTCGGGACCAGCGTCTGATCCCCTCCGACGATTCGCAGCAACACCTCTTCATGGTTGCCGAGAAGGAATAGCGGCCGAATGCCCTCGCGGCGGTAGGTACGGAGTCTCTCGACGACTTGCGCGGAGCTCGGACCGCGGTCGATCAGGTCACCAACGAACACGAGCAGCGTCTTGCGCGAAGGCCGGCGCTGCAGCTCGGAATGAATTTTGGCAAGAAGCTCCTCGAGCAGGTCGAAGCGGCCGTGGATGTCACCCACGACATAGGCGCGGTGTCCGGTCGCACCCGCCGGCCTGCTTTGGCGCCGAGGTGAGAAATTGAGCATCAAGCCCTCGATTCAGCCTTGTTGAGCCCGGCGAGGACCTCGAGGTAGGTGGCTACTACGAGCTCCTCGCTAAACCGCTCCTGAACTTTCCTGCGTGCGGATTCTCCCATGGCAAGCCGCTGTTCATAGGACAAATTAACGAAGCGCCTCATCGCATCGGCGAGTGAAGCGCCATCGGCCGCCGCACAAAGATAGCCGTTTACGCCATCGTCGACCACGTCGCGACAACCCGGCGCGTCGGTGGCGATCAGCGGCCGCCCCATCGCCGCGGCTTCCAACAATGATCGCGGCAGCCCTTCGCGATAGGAGGGCAGGACAACAGTGCTCGACGCGGCGATGAAGGGCCGAACGTCGTCGGTTGTCCCGAGATATTCAACAATGCCCTCCGCGACCCAGGACTCGAGCGCATTGCGGCTGATCGCGGTCCTGTTCCCCTCGTCGATGGGGCCGAGGAGCTGGAACCGGGTTTGCGGCAGGTTCGCCCGGACCAGGCGAGCCGCCTCTACGAACTCGGTCACTCCCTTGTCGCGTAGGAGACGGCCCACGAGCAGGAAGACGGGTGGGCCGTCTACCGCCACGGCCGGAGCAAATCGATCGAGGTCGACACCCGAGCCTGGCAAGACTCTCGCCTGATCTGCCCGAACAATCCGCCGATCCACGAATAGCTGACGGTCCTCCGCGTTCTGGAAGAACACCACCGGCGCTCGTGAAAAGCCCAGGCGGTATAGCCGGACTACGATTTGCTGGAGCAGACCGCCGCGGATGAACGCTGTCCCGAGCCCGCTGACGTTCGGAAGCGCGGGAATTCCGAGCGAGGCGGCGGCGAACGAGCCATAGACGTTCGGCTTGATCGTATAGCCGAGATAGGCCGCTGGCCGCAGCCGTTTCAGCAGCCGCCGGTATTCGGCGACCAGGTTGAAGTCCGCCCAGGGATTTGCACCTGACCGGTCGATTCGAATGGGAATCCGCTCGACATCAAGCGCCTGCATCCGAGTCTCGGCGGCCGGATCCTGCGGCGCGATCACGATCGGCACATAACCGGCAGTTCTCAGTCCGCGGATGAGTCCCTGCCGAAAATTAGCGATGTTCCAGTCGCTGTTGGCCGACAGGACGATCCGCCTCGACAGAGGTGCAACTTTCAGGCGCTGAGCAACTGGAAGCGCGGGATTTCGACGTCGAACGCGCTGCCGTCCTCGTCGACCATTCGGTAGGTCCCGCTCATCGCCCCATTGGGCGTGTCGAGCGGGCAGCCGGAGACATAATCGAAGCTCGCGCGGGGCGCGATCAGAGGCATCTCCCCGACCACCCCCTCGCCCAGGACCTCGTGCACGGTGCCGCGGCCATCGACGATCGTCCAGCTGCGCGAGAGCAGCTGTACCGCGACGTCCGAGCCATTTTCGATCCGTACGTGATAGGACCAGAACCATCGGTTGGTTGAGGGGTCGGACTGCTCGGAGAGGAAGCTCACCGCGACTCGAACGGCGATGCCGCGCGTTACCGCGACGTTGGGAAAGAGCATGGCCAAAGCATCTGTGGTCACAATCGTGAGCCTAGGCGAGACCACCGGCGCGGCGCAACCGGTCGACGAGCCGGTCTCGCGCCTCGCCGATCTGCCGCGACCGGTCCGTGAGCAGATCGCGCTGCACAAAATGTCCGGTCAGCTCGAGACCCTGCCCGATCTCCGGCCACGAGGCGCGGCCACCTTCCCGCACGAACGGAGGCAGCGGGAGCAGCTTGCCGGCGTAGGGTTCGGCTTCGGCGGCACTCACGGCGCGGCCCGACTTCGGGCTCACCGCGACGAGGTCGTCGTTGCTCCCGGTGACGGCGCAGCGATCCAGGTCGAGCCCGAACCCGAGCTCGGCAAGCATCAGCAGTTCGTATCGGACCAGCGCGGCGCCCCAGCCGCTGGCCGAAGGCGCCGCTTCGACCGCATCGAGCAATCCTTCGAATGCTTCGTAAAGCCGCGGATAGGGCTGGCCTTCGGGCAATGCGGTTGCGGTCAGGACCGCCGCCCACTCGATCGCGGCCGCCGGCAACGGCTCTGACAGCAGTGGGCCGCGGCTGTGCACCAGCTCCACGGTTGCCTGCGGGAGCTGAGTCTCGGTCCGGGCGGACAGCTGCGCCTGGACGACATTTCCAGCGATCAGTACCGGTCTCATCCGTGTTCGCCGAGCGCCGCGGACATAGGCTGCGACGAGCCCATGTTCGGGGGTCATCAGCCGGACGATCGCGCCATGCTCGCCGTGGCTGCGGAGCGCGCAGACGATGGCTTGAGTCTCGGTCCTCATCGGCTATCCCCTTAGCATGGGGGGCAAGCAATGAACTCCACGACGGACAAGTCGGAGAGGATGCTTGCTTCGGACTGGCTGCTCATCGCGCTTGTCGTGTCGCTGGCGTTCCCCAAACCTTCCTTCGCAGGCATGATGGTCGCAACCGACCTGATCTTCATCGCGCTGGCTATTGTCGCGGGGGTGGAAATCCTGCTCGGTTGCCGGCCTCTGCGCTGGCGTCCTGCGTTCGCAGCCCTGCTTTTCTACGCGTTGAGCTTCATCCCCTCGCTCCTGGTGACCCCCGCTCCCGACACCAGCCTCATAAAGCTCGCCGGCATTTTC
The DNA here is from genome assembly GCA_051962455.1 of Sphingomicrobium sp. GTDB lineage: Bacteria > Pseudomonadota > Alphaproteobacteria > Sphingomonadales > Sphingomonadaceae > Sphingomicrobium. The sequence continues at coordinate 6,301 of JBQCCG010000277.1, forward strand.
TATCTCGCGGCGCTGGCGGGTCTGACCTGTTTGCTGGCGGGTGACGAAGCCCGACTTCGAAGGGTCATCCTGGCATGGCTTGCCGCAACTGCGTTCGTCAGCCTGCTGGCAGTGTCGGGAATCGCGGCTTTTTATGCGGGCGGCCCTCAATGGCTGATCGACTTCACTCAATTCGGTTACGGAAGCGTCCCGGCCGGCCCCTATCCGCGACTGACGCTCAGCTTCGCCAACGCCAACATGGCGTGCAACTATCTCACCATTTCGCTTGGCCTGGCTCTGGCCGCGAGCGCTTCCGGATGGATCGGAAAGCGGACGGCGACCCTGCTGCTCGGCGGAACCGCGCTGGCATCCCTCTCGACCCTTTCGCCGGGAATCGGCGGGATCGCGCTAGTCGGTGGCCTATGGCTCCGACTCGAACTGGGGTCGAAGCTCGCGTTGATCGGAGGCGTAGTGCTTGCGGTGCTGTTCACCATCGCGCTGGCGGTCACGCCCTTCCCTTATTCGCCAACGCCCTGGATCGTGCACCTGCCGGGCAATGCGGTGATAGCCGCCGCGCCCCGCCTTCAGACCTGGACTGCGGCGGCACTGGAGTTTGTCCGTCATCCACTCGTCGGTCACGGCGTCGGGATCGGCGCCGTCGATGTCCACACAACGGACCCTCAAGGCTATGGGCACGAGCTAACCGACGCCCACAACATGTTCCTGAACATTGCCGCTCAGGCTGGAATCATCGGCCTGATCGGGCTCATCATCCTGCTGCGCATGATCATTCACCTGACACGTCCCGTGCGCCTGCGCGACAAGGACGACGCCATTCGCCTCGGAATTGGCATCTCGCTGCTCGTTGCCCTCGTTTACGAGGGGCTTGGGGGCTCGTTCGAGGATGCGCGGCATTTATGGGTCGCGATCGGGCTGCTGATCAGCCTCTCGGGTGGAAATAGTCGTAGAGCTGCCGAGCCATCGCCCGGCTGATCCCGGGAGCTTTCTCGAGATCCTCGAGCGCCGCGCCCTTCACCGCCCGGGCCGTTCCGAAATGCATCAGCAGCGCCCGCTTGCGGTTGGGGCCAATGCCGGGGACCTCGTCGAGCGTCGAAGTGGTAAGACTCTTCGCCCGCTTCGCCCGGTGGGTACCGATAGCGAACCTGTGAGCTTCGTCGCGCAAGCGCTGGAGATAGAACAATAATGCCGAGTTCGGCGGTAGCGTGATCTCGCGGCCGCCGGGGAGGTGAAACACCTCGCGCCCTTCCCGGCCGTGGTGCGGTCCCTTGGCGACTCCGACCACCGGCACATCGAAAATCCCGGCCTCCTCCATCGCCTCGCAAACGGCCGACAGCTGGCCCTTGCCGCCGTCGATCAACAGGAGGTCCGGCCATTCACCGCTCTGCCGGTCTGGGTCTTCCTTCTCGAGCCGGGCAAAGCGGCGTTCGAGCACCTCGCGCATCATCGCGAAATCGTCCCCGGGCTGAGTCTCTGGACGCTTGATATTGAACTTGCGGTAGCTGTTTTTGCGGAAGCCTTCTGGCCCGGCGACGACCATCGCGCCGGTCGCGTTGGTGCCCATGATGTGGCTGTTGTCATAGACTTCAATCCGCTTCGGAACGTCGGCGAGCTCGAAAGTCTCGGCCAATTCGCGCAGGATCCTGCCCTGAGTGGTCGTCTCCGCCAGCCGCCGATCTAAGGCCTCCTCGGCGTTGCGCTTCGCCTGCTCCATCAGCTTGCGACGCGCGCCACGCTGCGGGATTTCGATTGCTACCTTACGCTCGGCACGCGCCGACAGCGCTTCTTCGAGCAATTGGCGGTCAGCGAGCTCACGATCGACGAGGATGCGCCGCGGCGGCGGCATGTCCTCGTAGAACTGGACGAGAAAGCTAGACAAAACCTCGGCTTCCGGGACGTCGTTGGTATGCGCCGGAAAGAAGGCCCGATGCCCCCAATTCTGCCCGCCGCGAATGAAGAAAGCCTGGATCGACATCGTCCCCGCCTTGCAGGCGAGCGCGAACACGTCGGCATCGCCGAGCCTCTCCGCGTGTACGGTCTGGCTGCCCTGGATGTAGGTCAGGGCGCGCAGCCGGTCGCGGTAGACGGCGGCAAGTTCGTAATCCTGCCGTTCCGCGGCTCCCGCCATCTGCTTGCTGAGCCGAGCCTGCACGCCGGTCGACTTGCCGGCGAGGAACTCCTTCGCTTCGCCAACCAGCTCGCCATACTCCTGCTCGCCGATGCGGCCAACGCACGGCGCCGAGCAGCGCTTGATCTGGTACAGCAGGCACGGCCGGCTGCGGTTGGCGAAAAAGCTGTCGGAACAGCTCCTTAGCAGAAATAGCTTCTGAAGCGCGTTAAGCGTTCGGGTGACCGACCCGGCGCTCGCGAACGGCCCGTAATATTGCCCTTTGATCCGTCGGGCGCCGCGGTGCTTCTGAATTCGTGGAAAGGCTGAATCTTCGCGCAGCAGAATGAAGGGGAAGCTTTTGTCGTCGCGGAGCAGCACGTTGTACGGCGGCCGAAACCGCTTGATCAGCTGCGCCTCCAGCAGCAGCGCCTCGGCCTCGGTGCGCGTCGTGACGATGGTCATCGACCGCGTCTGCGAGACCATCCGCTGAAGCCGCTTGGGAAGCTTGGCGACCTGCGTGTAGTTCGTGACGCGGTTCCTGAGCGCCCGCGCCTTGCCTACGTAAAGCACATCACCGCGGGCGTCGTGCATCCGGTAGACGCCGGGATTGCGCGGTAGCGTCTTCAGCACCTCGCGGATTGCCGCGATCCCCGCTTCCAGATCCGGCTGTTCGGCGCCACGCACGGCGTAGGTCGCCTGCTCCTCGTTGAAGCGATTTGCTGCTCCAGGTTGATCGGGACGGTCGGCCTTGGTCACAGTCGAGGAGATAGGCGATCCTCCCCGGAACGGGGAGGGGGACCATGCGAAGCACGGTGGAGGGGCCCACCGCTGCGTTCGACCCCTCCGTCAGGCTTCGGCTGCCACCTCCCCGTTCCGGGGAGGATTTATGCCGCCGCCCTTGCCTCCTCTTCCTCGGCGAGCATCCACTCCACGCAGGCGCGGGCGTGGATCGCGGTCGTGTCGTACACCGGCAACACGTTCGCCTTGACGTCGACCGCCAGCACCAGCTCGGTGCAGCCGAGAACCACCGCCTGCACCCGCTGCTTGGCGAGTTCGGTGATCAGCGTCTTGAGCTTGCGCTGGCTGTCGCGGACGACACGGCCGGCGGCCAGCTCCTCGAAGATGATCCGATCGACCTCACGGACCCACACTTCCTCGATCGGCACCAGGGAGATTCCGCGGCTTTCCAGACGGCTGCGGACGTGCGGCTCGGTCATGGTGAACCGCGTGCCGAGCAGCGCGACATTCTTGCGGCCTTCAGCGACGAGCTTGTCCGCCATCGCGTCGCCGATGTGGAGCATCGGCACGGCGATGTTCGCGGCGACCGCCTCATAGACCTTGTGACCGGTGTTCGAGGTGATGATCACGCCGTCCGCGCCGCTGGCCACGAGCCGTCTTGCGGCCTCGAGCGTCACCCGCGCCACGCCGTCCCAGTCACCCGACAGCTCCATCTCTGCGAAGGGGGCGAGGTCGAGGCTCTCAATCGCCAGCCGCGCGCTGTGCAGCCCGCCGAGCCGCTGCGCGATCCCGCGGTTGATGTGCTCGTAATAGAGCGCGGTCGACGACCAGCTCGTGCCCCCGATGATTCCCAACTTTCGCAACGTCCCGCCCCTTCCGCCGCTCGCCGCGGCGATACTCTCATCCCACTGTGCTGGGCCGCGGCCGAAGGACTCGGCCGCGACATAGTCTAGTCTCCGACAAGGGTCTGCGTCGGGCAAGCCGCGAATCGCCGAATTGAAGTCGGCTGAATCGCAAAATGCGACGAACGGCTGATCAGCCGAGGGCTTTCCCAGATCGTGAAAGCTCCTCGGGTTCAGCCGAGGGCTTTCACGATCTCCTCCACCATCTTCTTCGCGTCGGATAGAAGCATCATCGTGTTGTCGCGGTAGAAGAGCTCATTGTCGACACCCGCATAGCCGACCCCGCCCATCGACCGCTTCACGAACAGCACCGTCCGCGCCTTCTCCACATCGAGCACCGGCATTCCGTAGATCGGCGAGCTCTTGTCGGTCCGAGCGGCGGGGTTGGTGACGTCATTGGCGCCGATCACGAAGGCGACGTCGGTCTGGGCGAACTCGCTGTTGATGTCCTCGAGCTCGAATACCTCGTCATAGGGGACGTTGGCCTCGGCCAGCAGCACGTTCATGTGCCCGGGCATCCGGCCGGCGACCGGATGAATCGCGTACTTCACGCGGACGCCTTCGGCCTTGAGCTTGTCGGCCATTTCCTTGAGCGCGTGCTGCGCCTGGCTGACCGCCATCCCGTAACCGGGGACGATGATCACCTGGTCGGCCTGCTTCATCAGGAATGCAGCGTCGTCGGCCGAGCCACGCTTGTATGGCCTGTCGATCGCCTGCGCCGCGCCGCCGCTCACCGCTTCGCCGCCGAACCCGCCCGAGATGACCGAGATGAAGCTGCGATTCATCGCCCGGCACATGATGTAACTGAGGATGGCGCCCGAGCTTCCGACGAGGGCGCCGGTGATCACCATCGCCGTATTGTGGAGCGTGAAGCCCATCGCCGCCGCGGCCCAGCCCGAATAGCTGTTCAGCATCGAGATCACGACCGGCATGTCGGCGCCGCCGATCGGGATGATCAGCAGGAATCCGATCGCGAACGACAGGCCCATGATCGGGAAGAAAACCGCCGGTGCCTCGTTCTGGGTGAAATAAGCGATCAGCACGAGGATCGCGACCAGCGTGGCGAGATTGATCACGTGCCGGAGCGGCAGGATGATCGGCTTGCCCGACATGTTGCCGTTGAGCTTGAGGAAGGCGATCACCGACCCCGAAAAGGTGATCGCGCCGATGGCGACTCCGAGACCCATTTCGATCCGGCTGACCTGGAGGATGTGGCCCGCCGAATCGGCGATCCCGAATGCCTCCGGGTTCAGATATGCCGCCGCACCAACCAGCACCGCCGCCATGCCGACGAGGCTGTGGAAAGCGGCGACCAGCTGCGGCATTGCCGTCATCTGGATCTTGCGGGCGGTGACGAGGCCGATCCCCCCGCCGATAATGATTGCAATCAAAATCTCCCCAATAGTGACCCAGTCGAAAAAGAGAGGGCCTTGGAATTGAGGAAGTTTTTCGGCGCCGAACCGCACAAGCAAGGGATCGCGCGGAATATGCGTGGCAAGCGTCGTCAGGACTGCAATCGCCATGCCGATCATGCCGATGCGATTGCCGCGGCGGCTACTTTCCGGGCTCGACAGGCCCCTCAGCGCCAGGATGAAGCAGACGCCCGCGATGAGATAGGCGAGCAGCACCCAGGCGGGCTGCGCGTGCGCTGCCTCAGCCATGGACACCTCCCCTCCCTGCAAGGGAGGGGATCAAGGGGTGGGTAGCGGCGAACGGGCTCGATGCCCGTGCGCAAGCTCCTTCCGCGGCATTGAACCGCTTCAGGAGCACCCACCCCCGGCCCCTCCCTTGCAGGGAGGGGAGAATGATCGTGACCCTCACTTGCCGCGCTCCCGCTTCTTGTACATCGAGAGCATGCGCTGGGTGACGGCGAAACCGCCGAAGATGTTGACGCTCGCCAGCGCCACCGCGACGAGGCCGAGCCACTTCGATCCCGGCACTCCGCCTGCCGCCGAAGCGATCAGCGCGCCGACCACGATCACCGACGAAATCGCGTTGGTGACGCTCATCAGCGGCGTGTGCAGCGCCGGAGTCACCGACCAGACCACGTAATATCCGACAAAACAGGCCAAAACGAAGATCGACAGGATCGAAATGAAGTCCATCGCCCCCCCTTAGAC
>JBQCCG010000278.1:0-4037 GCA_051962455.1 Sphingomicrobium sp.
GCAGCCGAATAGAGCCAGTCGTTGCTGTTGAAGACCCAGCCGTTGGGCGGGTCGATCGTGTTGGGGAGCGCCGAAACGGGGAGAAGGCCATGCCAGTCCGCCGCCGGGTCGCTGCCGTCGACTGGCTTCGTATAATCGAAGCGGTTGTCGCGCCGCGGCATGAATTGCGGAGCGAGGACGGCGATTTCGCCCTTATCGTCGGCAAAGACGGTGTTGTTGGAGCTGTTCGCCTTGAGGTCCGAAATGCGCATGAAGGATTTGAGGTCGTCCGCCTTGGTCCTGAGGTAGCTCTGCTCGAGTGCCTCGACCGGCCGGTTCATCATCGCAAACGCGATCCAGCGGCCGTTTTCGGATGCGACGATCGGGCCTCGGTGGGTCATGAACGCCGTGAAGCTGCGCGACGCCATGCGCCCGTCGGGAGTGCGGTAGCGGATGGTGATCGGCCGCTGGCCCATCGGCCGGCAGGTGCGGCCGTACCAATAGCAATAGCCCTTGCCGCGCCGCTCGACCTTCTCGGCAAACTCGTCGACATTATCGACGCCCGTCGACGTGTGCATCCATCCGACATGCGGGTTGAAGCCCTGGTAGATGAAAAACTGGCCCCAGGTCGCCGCGCCGTAAACGTCGAGCCCTTCGTCGCTCGACATCTGCAGCTCTGACCGGAAGTAGAAATCCGTATGTGGGTTGATCAGAAGCAGCGACCCGCCGTCACTCGTGAGCTTTGGTGAAATGGCGATGCCGTTGGACCCGCGCGGTTCGGTGTCCTTGATATCCTCCCCTGCATTTGCAGAGGAGGGGGACCGCACGGAGTGCGGTGGAGGGGCCTTCTTCAGCGCATGCAACACCCCTCCACCATGCTTCGCATGGTCCCCCTCCCCCAGAAATCTGGGGGAGGATGAGTAAAACGCCGCCAGCTTCTTCAGATCGATCCGCTCGATGTCGCCGCCGATGCTGCCCTCGGTGAAGGCCATCACCATCCACGGTTCGAAATGCGTGATCACCCGCGGATGGACGTTTGGATGGGTCGCGAGGAAATAATTGAGGCCGTCCGCCCAGGCGCCCATCAGCTTGCGCATTGCCGGCGGGCTCGCGGCATAGTCAGCCTTCAGCTCGGACGGGCTGACATACAACCGCGCGCGCAAATCCTGCCAGATCGCTTTCTCGCCCTCGGCTTCGGCGGTGAGTCCGAGGTTGGTCAGGTAATTGGCCTCTATGCGCGGGAAGTCGTCCTCGGCCTGTGCGTAGATCATCCCGAACACTGCGTCGGCGTCGGTGTGGCCGTGGACGTGCGCGATGCCCCAATCGTCGCGCGTAATGGTCACATGGCTGGCTTCGGCGCGCCATCGCGCGAGTTCCGGCGGCGACGCGGCGGTGAGGATGAACAGCAGAGCGGGAAGGACGACCTTACGCATGCCGTCTTGTACCCCGTGGAAGGCCGGGGTCCAGACCGATGCAGCCGTCATTGCGAGCCGCGAAAGCGGCTCGGCAATCCACATTTCACACGAAGGCACGAAGGCACGAAGTTTTTTTCAGCGGCCTGGGGCCGCTCTATTCATATCCTCCGCGTCTCCACGGCTCCGCGTGAATGAAATTTTCTTCTTCGTGTCTTCGTGCCTTCGTGTGAGGCCATTTGCCTTTTGCGGGATTGCTTCGCTACGCTGGAGGTGGCGCGCTAGAGAGGGTCTTCATGGCGGAAGTACAGCGTAGCAGCCTCACGCGCGTGATCGCGTCGAGCCTGATCGGAACGACGATCGAGTGGTACGATTTCTTCCTCTACGGCTCGGCCGCCGCGCTGGTCTTCAACAAGCTGTTCTTTCCCTCGGTCGATCCGCTGGTGGGGACGCTGCTCGCCTTTGCCACCTATGCCGTGGGTTTCGTCGCACGTCCGCTGGGCGGCATCGTCTTCGGCCATTTCGGCGACCGCATCGGGCGCAAGAAATTGCTGATGTGGAGCCTCGTCATGATGGGGCTCGCGACGGTTCTGATCGGACTTTTGCCGGGATACGACAGCATCGGAATCTGGGCGCCGATCGGGCTGATCGTGCTCCGCGTGCTGCAGGGCTTCGCGGTCGGCGGCGAGTGGGGCGGCGCGGTGCTGATGGCCGCCGAGCATGGCGATGCGAAGCGGCGCGGTTATTGGGCGAGCTGGCCGCAGGCGGGCGTGCCGCTCGGGCTTCTCCTCTCCGCCGGCATCCTCGCGCTGATGGCGGGAATCCAGACTCCGGCCGATTTCGAGCGCTGGGGCTGGCGGGTACCGTTCCTGCTGTCGGCGATCCTGGTGATCGTCGGCTGGTACATCCGCAACCGCGTCACCGAGAGCCCGATGTTCGAGGCCGAGATCGAGGCGGAAACACCGCCGAGCACGCCCGCCATCGACGTGTTCCGCGAGCGGCCGCGTGCGGTGCTGCTCGGCGCGGGTCTCAGGGTCGGCGAGAACATCGTCTATTACATTATCACCGTCTTCTCGCTGACCTATCTCGTCGACGTCGCGGCCGAGAGCAAAAGCCTCGCGCTCGACGCTTTGCTGATCGGCGCGGCGATCCAGTTCGTCGCCATTCCGCTGCTCGCGATCCTGTCGGACCGGATCGGGCGCAGGCCGGTCTATGCGTTCGGCGGGCTTGGGTCGGCGGTGTTCGTCTTCCTGTTCTTCCCGATGCTGGCGAGCGGGAGCAACGGCCTGATCATCCTCGCGATCGTCGTCGCGCTGCTGCTCCACGCATCGATGTACGCGCCGCAGGCGGCCTTCATCACCGAGCTGTTCCCGACCCGGATCCGCTATTCGGGCGTGTCGATCGCCTACCAGCTGACCGCGATCTTTGCCGGGAGCCTGGCACCGATCATCGCGCTGTGGCTGTACAAGGACCTCCACTCGTCGCTGCCGGTGTCGATCTACGTCGCCATCGCCTGCGCCATCAGCGGCATCAGCGCGCTGCTGGCGCGGGAGACGAAGGGCGTGGAGCTGTCGGAGATTCGGTAGAAGCGAGTTTACCGATGAGAAGGATAGATATCGTTCTGCTTCTTGCCTGCTCGGCGTGCGGGGTCGCCCCGCAGCCGAAAAATGGCCGAACGGTTGCAGCCTATGAGGTGCCGGTTCCGACCGCAGCGGATCGCAACCAACTTCTTGGTCTACTGAGTGAGGAAGCGAGAGCTGAAGGTTTCCATGTCGATGCGGACACCGATGAAGAAAACAGACAGCTATCTGAGGTCTCGCCGCTAACGATCAACGCAACAGTCTGGCGAGGGAAAAATGACGACGAGCCGATAGCGTCAGTAATGGATGGCGCAGATCACCTCGGGTTGGCTTGGCTAACATTCGCCAAGAGCGATGAACCAGAACGCACTGCTCAATTCAGACAAAGGGTAATGAACCGAATCATCGTGCGCTGGCCGAAAACGCAAACTCTTCCAATCATGCCGACTGGGGCCATTCCCCTTCCCCAAGATCTTGTGCTCACGAACGATGGCTACCGCGTGAAGCGCAGCGCAGCATCCAAGTACGAACTGCCGCAATCATCCCCGCTCGCAACTGCGGATACGCGGTAAGCGTCAAGCATCCGGAAGCGCCTGCCTCGCCTTTCCCCAGTCCTTGAGCGCCTTCGATTTGGCCCGCTTCAGCAGCTCGTCGGCGTCGCGGATGGTGAAGTGGTGGCCGCTTTCATACTTGTCGAGCTCGTCCCAGGCGATCGGCGCGGCGACGGGGGCGCCTTCGCGGGCGCGTGCAGAGTAGGGCATCACGGCAGTCGCGCCGCGCTGGTTGCGGAGCCAATCGAGGAAGATGCGGCCCTTGCGCTGCACCTTGCGGATGTTGGCGGTGAAGGTCTCCGGCTCGGCCTCCGAGATGGCGCGGCTGAAGCGGTCGGCGAAGCTCTTCACCGTCGGCCAGTCCTTCGTCGCATCGAGCGGCACCACAACGTGAATGCCCTTGCCGCCTGACAGGAGCGGGAAGCTCTTGAGACCGAGACCTTCGAGCAGCTCGCGCAGGCGCACCGCCGCCGCTTTCACCTTATTGAAGTCCAGGCCCACGTCGGGATCGAGGT
>JBQCCG010000279.1:0-10894 GCA_051962455.1 Sphingomicrobium sp.
GGCGTGATCCCCAGCGTTTCATAATGGTTGGGCCGCTGCCCGACCGAACTCATCATCACCGATCCCCCCACGCAACCGCGACTCTCAGGTGCTAAACGGTGCTGCCGTTTGCTGCTCGAATCCAGCTCGGCCCGGCGGGCGGAACAGCCGCTTCGTCGGCAACGCGGCCCCTCTTCCCGCGGCTACTTCGAAGTTAACGGGCACCGGGCGTCGATCGCTGCTGGCGCGACGAATGGAATCAAAATGAAAGGGCCGCCCCGACGAAGCGGAGCGGCCCCTCGATTTTACGCTTGAACGCTTAGCCGCGCTCTCCGGCGCGCCGCGGCGGCGGAGGCGGCGGAGGCGGCGGCGGGGTCGGGCAGACCGAGCCGGCCGGCAGCGTCGATCCATCCGGGCAGGTGACCGGCGGCGGCGGAGGCGGCGGCGGAGGCGTCGGGCAGACGGAGCCGGCAGGAACCGTGCTTCCGTCCGGACAGGTGATCGGCGCCGGCGGCGGCGTCCTGGTAGCGCAGGCCGAAAGACCGACCGTTGCTGCAACCGTTGTTGCTGCAAGAATGAGCGTGAGCCTCATATTTTTCTCCCTTTTCACGCGAGCTCTGCCCGCCAACGAACATTGCCGCGGCAACGTTCCTTAGTCGCGGAGCCGCCGAGCACAAGGGCTCCGCCGCAAAGCGCCGTCGAGCCAACCTTGACCCCCCGATTTCCGCCTCCATATTGCCCTTATGACTGGGCGTTCCCCTCGTTCAGAAATTCATCCGGGCAGCAGTACGGCACGAGCCTGACGCCCTGGGCCACCGCGTCATCGCGGGGGGCAAGCCCGGGGCATCCCCAATGAGCAGTGCTTCGCCACCGGCGACGCGCATCCGCTGAAAACCAGCCGCATCAGCCGCGTCTCTAACCTTGCGGCAGACGGCTGCGCACATTGGAGAGTTGAAGTGCCAAGCCAGAGATTTGCCGTCGAATTCGACCGCCGCACGGTCGGAGTCGCCGTCCGGGTGCCCGGCGGCTTCATGTTCTTTTCGTCGACCGACCGGTTCGAAGCGCTCGACGGCCGCCTGTTCCCCCGCGCCCGGGTGCTGGAGCGCGCGCTGGGCAAGGCCGCGCGAGCTGCCCAGCGTCGAGGCGCCGCAGTTCATCGCCTGGCGACCATCTGAACCGGCTCAGCCGGACCATTTTTCTCGAAAGGATCACGATCATGAACACCCATGTCCATCAGCAGGAAGCCCCTGCACAGGCGCTTTCCCGCGAGGAGATCGCCGACCTGCTCTTCCGCTATCCGCGCGTCTCCGACTCCGAAGCGAAGCGCATTCTCACCTTCCTGCGCAAGGGCCGCCATCTCGATGTCGGAATCCTGACCGCCGACGAGAAGCTGAAGCCGATGCTCGACAGCTTCATGCACGACCACAAGAAGCACTTCCGGCTGGGCGTCGGTGAGACGACCGCCGTCGTGTCGGCGATCATCGGATTCCTGCTGATCTGCTGGATCGCGGTCGAGACGCTGATTCCCGCTGCCGGCTAGTCCGCGCAACAGCAGTTGCGGAACCGAAACGGTGGTCGGGCATTCGGCTACCCGGAAGCGATTGCGGGGATGCCGCTATCCGAGGCGCGTACGCGCAGGCCCGCTCGAGGACTCTCCCTCCGGATCCCAGGCGGGCCTGCTTGAATCCGGGCCGCAGCCGAACCTCTCAATCTATCTCACTGCGGATTTTGGGATTTCCGGTCCTTCTGCCCCTGCTTTTTAGCGTCTTTCGTCGACGCCTTGTCTGCAGCCTTCTGCTTCGCCTCGGTTTCCTTCGCCTGAGCGTCCTTTACCTGGCGGGCCTTCGCCTCGGCGGCCTTGGCCTCGGCAGCCTTTGCTTCATCGGCCTTGGCCTTCGCGGCGGCTGCCTCCCGTTGCTTCGCCTGAGCTGCGGCCTGTTGGGCGTGTTGAGCCTGCCCCGCCTTCGCCTCGGCGGCCTTTGCTTCAGCCGCCTTGGCTTCAGCCGCTTTGGCCTCCGCCGCTTTCGCACTCGCGGCTTTGGTCTGGGCCGCCGCGGCTTCGTGCTGCTTTGCCTCGGCCGCTAGCTGTTGCGCATGCTCGGCCTGGGCCGCCTTGGCCTTGGCGGGAGCCGCCTCGCGATCTTTGGCTTGCGCAGCGAGCTGCTGCGCGTGCTGTGCCTCCATGGTCTTCGCCTGCGCCGCGGCAGCCGCGCGGCGCTGCGCATCGGCGGCCTTCGCCTGAGCGACGTTGGCTTCGGCTGCTTTCGCTTGAGCAACCTTGACCTGGGCAGGCGCCGCTTGTGACGGTGGAGCCGGGGCGGTGCGCTGGGTTGGCGTGACCGTCGGCTTCGACGTGGCAGTTGCAGCCGGCGCCGGCGCCTGTCCGTGCGAACCCTTCCACTTGGCGAAATAGCTCGCTTGCCGCTGGGCCACGTCAGCGGGGCTCGGTGGTGCGCCTCCGGACTTGAGCGAAGCGCCCGCAACTGCTCCAGCCGCGATTCCGAGCGCGGTTGCATAAGCTACACGCTGGTCACGCTCCTGACCCCATCGCTGCTGCTCCTGCGCGGCATGGGAGTCGTGCCACGACCGCCAATCGGGATTGCTGGCCTGCTGCTGCCGCCAGCGTTGATCCTGGTTGCGAAAATCGTCGCGGCGGCTCGCCCATTCGTCCGCGTATGCCGACTGGCGCTGATCGTACTGCGCCGCGCGATACAGCTGCCGCGCGCGATAGAGGTAGCGCGATGCTTCGTCGGCCCTTCGCGCCGCGAGCGCATCGGCCAAGGCCGAACCGTCGCTGCCGTAAACGGCCATGAGCCGACCGTTGTCGTAGGCGTAGCTGTACTCAGGATCCTGAACCAGGAACGGATAGTCCTGCCCCGGCTCGTAATAATAATAGCGTTCGCCGCGGGGCAGCCGCTCGACGATCCGATAGGCACCATTCCGCGCGCGCCAGATCCACGGGCGGGTCCCTTCGTAATCGACCGCATAGTCGGGCGGCGTGTCGGCAAAGGCCTGAGTCATCGCATAGGCGCGATCCATGTCGCCGTAGCGCTGGTCGGGCGCCGGGGGCGCATAACCCACAGGGGTCGGTGCGGGCGGGAGCGCGGAGCCCATCGGCGCGGGTGCAACTGGCGGGGCGGAGCCGGTCGCCATCGGCAGCGCAGCAACCGGTGGCGCGACCGCCGGCGCCTCGGTCGCGGTCGGCTGCTTGTTGCAGGCGCTGGCCGCCAACGCCAAAGCGGCCGCGCCGATGAGCAGGCGCGGCATCCGAGCCGAAAAGGAGAGCCTCGTCATGGTAACCTCCAGCACTCGCCGATTGGGCCAATCACGTGAGCAACAGCGAACGGCCGTGCTCGTCGGTTCCTCGCTCAGTCCGCGGCGCAATGAAGTTCGGCGCTTATGCTCTGTCTCAGCACGGAATGTGGTGCGAACCCGAACATTCCAAGCGAGACCTTGAAGCAATCCTTCAGTAAGCGCAGAGTTAATCGTCAGCGAGCGGGGCATGGATGGCGCGACTTTTTCTGAGCTATGCGCGGGAGGACGTCGAAACGGCGCGGAAGCTCGCCGGCATATTGACGGATACTGGCCAGACCGTGTGGTGGGATCGCCACGTCCACGGTGGCGCGAACTTCAGCACTGAAATCGAGCGCGAGTTGAAGGATGCCGATGTCGTCATCGTTCTGTGGAGTCCCGCATCCCTCTCTTCGGCGTGGGTGCAGGACGAAGCGGCCGAAGGTCGCGATACCGGCCGTCTCGTCCCTGTCGTTCTGGATTCGGTGAAGCCGCCTCTGGGATTCCGGCAGCTTCAGTGCATCGACCTGTCATCATGGCATCTGCATGGGCAAGCGGATGCGATCGATGATTTGCTCACGGCGATTTCGAAAATCGCCGGAGACGAGACTCAATCGAAAGCAAGCAACACCGAAACCAGCTCGATGCCTGTTTCGATATGTGTGCTCCCGTTCGTGAATCTCAGCGACGATGCCGAGCAGGAGTATTTCAGCGACGGAATCACTGAGGACATCATTACCGACCTGTCGAAGATTTCGGCCCTCGAGGTCGTAGCTCGCAACACGGCATTCACCTTCAAGCGCAAGGTCGTCGACGTCAAAGAAGTGGCTCGGACAATGGAGGTGAGCCACGTTCTCGAAGGCAGCGTGCGAAAGGCCGGCAGCCGCCTCCGGATCAGCGCGCAGCTGATCGCCGGCGACACAGGGCGGCAGCTGTGGGCCGAGCGCTATGATCGTGATCTCACCGACATTTTCGAGATCCAGGATGAAATCTCCAAGGCAATCGTTGACGCCCTCGAACTCAAGCTGCTGCCGCAGGAAAAGAAAGCGATCGAATATCGCGGCACATCGAACGCGGAGGCCTACCGCTTCTACCTGATGGCGCGGCAGCAATGGATCGGCGGCACCTTCGGAGACGTGAAGCGCGATGAGGCGATCGCCCGAATTTGCCAGCAGGCCGTCCAACTCGATCCCAACTACGCCGAAGCATGGGCGTTGATGGCCATCGCGCAGGCCGAGCTGCGATTCTGGCACGGCAAGGAAGCCAATGCCCTGCCTGCCGCCGAACGGGCGCTGGAGCTCAAGCCCGACCTTCCCGAGGCGCTGTGCGTCAAAGCGCGCTACGTGGAGGAAAATGGCAGTCAGGAAGAGGCGAACGCGCTGATCGACGCCGCCCTCGCCGGCAATCCGGAATCGTGGGAGGTCAATCGGGAAGCGGCGAGGATGGTCTTCCGCGACGGCAGGGTCGCCGAATCCATCCCCTATTTCGAAAAGGCGGCCTCGCTGGTAAGTTCGGACTATTACAATCCGGCGATGCTGATGACCTGCTATCTGGCCGTCGGCGACGATGCCGGCTTGAAGCGCGCCGCGCGCATGGCATTCGAACGCGCCGAAAAGGCGCTCGCCGCGGAGCCGACCAACGGCTCGGCAATTGCCAACGGCGCCTATGCGCTGGCCGTGTTTGGGGAAGGTGAGCGGGCTCGCGAGTGGATCGAGCGCGGCCTGCTGCTGGATCCCGACAACCTCAGCATGCGCTATAATCTCGCCTGTATCCTCACCGTCGCGCTTCACGACGACGAAGGCGCGCTCGACGTGATCGGGCCCTATTTCGAGAAAGTGAACACCGCGCCGCAGATCAAGCATACCGAGGCCGACCCCGATTTCGCCCGAATCCGCGATACACCGCGATTTCAGGCCATGCTCGCCGCAACCAAGGAGCGGCTCGGGATCGTTGCCTGAGCTGCGGAAGTGGCGGCTGGAAAGCATGACGTTGCGGCGTTAGCTACGCGCCGACCTCATCTTTGACGGGAGTTGAGCAATTGCGCCTGGCAGTCGTCGGTCTCGGCCGAATGGGAGCGAACATTTCCCGCCGCCTGATGCGCGGCGGCCATCAAATCGTCGCCTTCGACCGCAACCAGGATGCCGTCCGCGAGCTGGCGGGCGAAGGCGCAGTCGGCGCCGCCTCGCTGGAGGAAGCCGTCGCCGTGCTCGAACCGCCGCGGATCTTCTGGGTAATGCTTCCGGCCGGCGGGCCGACCGAGGAGACGGTTGCCGCGCTGACCGCCGCATGCCAGCCGGGCGACGTGATCATCGACGGGGGAAACACCTTCTACAAGGACGACATCCGCCGCCACCGCGAGTCCGCCGCGTCTGGTGTCCATTATGTCGACGTCGGCACGTCGGGCGGCGTGTGGGGCCTCGAGCGCGGCTATTGCCTGATGATCGGCGGCGACGAGCCCGTTGTCGACATGCTCGATCCGATCTTCGACACGCTCGCGCCCGGCTACGGAACGATTGAGCGGACTCCCGGCCGCGAGGGCGGCGACGACCGTGCGGAGCGCGGCTACATCCACGCCGGACCGGCGGGCGCCGGCCATTTCGTCAAGATGGTCCACAACGGCATCGAATACGGACTGATGCAGGCCTATGCCGAAGGCTTCGACGTGCTCAAGCGCCGGGATTCCGACAAGCTTCCGGAGGACCAGCGCTACACGCTGAACCTGCCCGACATCGCCGAGGTGTGGCGCAGGGGATCGGTCATCTCGTCATGGCTGCTCGACCTCTGCGCGCTGGAGCTCGCGGCGGATCACGACCTGCACCAATTCTCCGGCCACGTCGCCGACAGCGGCGAGGGGCAGTGGACGGTCGACGCGGCGATGGAGGAGGCGGTCCCGGTCAACGTCCTCACCGCCGCGCTGTTCGCCCGCTACCGCAGCCGGACCGAAGACAGCTTCGCGGACAAGCTCCTCTCCGCGATGCGGTTCGGCTTCGGCGGCCATGTCGAAATCCCGCAGTAGAGCAGAGCCCTACGTCACCCGCTGGAACCGCACCTCCCGGCGCACCGGGTCGGCGCTGACCAGCTCGACACTGATCCGGTCGCCGGGCAGCGCGCCCTTGCCGTCGATCCTCGACACGACCGCAAGATCGGTCAGCTGGATCCGCGTGCCGCGCTCGTCGAGGTCGGTGACCACCGCGTCGAACCGCTCTCCTTCCCGCCCCTGCAGAACCGCGGCTTCGGCCAGCGCGAGCACCGCCCGATCGAGGTTGGCAGCCTTCTCGTCGGCCCGAGCCATCACCGCCGGCAGCCGCTCGAACGCAGCGCTCAGCTCAGCCGAGACCGCTCCGCCTCCGAAGATCTGAAGCACCGCTTCGATCACATAGCGATCCGCCAGCCGCCGAAGCGGCGCCGTCGCATGCGCATAGGTCGCCGCCATCGCCGAATGCCACGGAAGCACGCCGTCCTGGTACGGCGCGTACGACGCCCTTGGGCCCGCCCGCCGGACCGCGGTCATGAACGCCGCGTCGCGCGGGTTGGTCGGGTCGAGCCTCCGCTCGAATTCCTTCAGCGTGAGATGGTGCGGCCAGTCCAGCCCCAGCGCCTTCGCCGTATGCCTGAGCCGGTGGACCGCCCAGTCCTCGGGCTCGGGCATCACCCGGAACAGCCCGGTCTTGTGCGCCAGCATCAGGTCGGCGATCGCCAGGTTCGCCGCCAGCGACATCGCCGCATTCTGCTCTTCGGACTGGAGCGGCGCCCGGAAGCCGAGCACGAACTTCCCGTCCGGCCCGACCGCCAGCTGCTGCTCGGGCTCGTCGACCCGCGCCGCGCCGCGCGCATCCTCCGCGGTCTCGATCCGCCGCGACAGCTCGGCGAAGTCGGGCGGCAGGTCCGCCGCCGTCACCGTCTCGTAGGCGAGCTTGGCGCGCGAGCGGATCACCGCCCTCACCGCGCCGTCGAGCACCGCCTTTCCCGCCGGGTCGATCCGCACGGAGAAGACCACCGCCGGCCGGTCGACGTTCGGCAGCAGGCTCGCCGCGTTCTCGCTCAGCCGCTCCGGATAGAGGCTCGCCTTGCCGTCGGGCATGTAGATCGTCGTGCCCCGGCTCCACGCCTCGAGATCGATCGCGCCGTTCGCAACGGCGAACCAGGCCACGTCGGCGATCGCGTAATATAGGATCAGGTCCGCCCCCGCTTGCTCGATCGCGAACGCCTGGTCGAGGTCGGTCGACGTCGCCGGATCGAGCGTCGCAAAATCGCGACCCGTCCAGTCCGCGCGGCCGCCAACCGGCCGGTTCGCGGCAAGCTCGGCCTCGGCCAGCACGGGCTCCGGAAATGCCGCCGGGACCTGGAACTGCGCGCGGATTTCGGCGAGCCCGCTCGACAGCACCCGCTCGCGGTCGATCAGGCTATTCATCGGCGGCAATCATGGGGGCCATGCTGCCAAGGCTGTTCCCGCCGCGCAATGGGCGAGAGTCAGGTGCGGACCCAGCCCGGCGGGATCATATGGTCGTGCTCCTCGTCGAGCACCCAGCCTTCCTCCAGCTTTTCGCGCCTCGTGCGATCCGTCAGCCGTTTCAGCTTGCCGAGGATCCGCTCGCGCAGTTCCTCCACCTCATCGGGGCTCATCGCATCGGCCTGCTCCTGCAGCGTTTGCGGAAGCGCGTGCTGCTGTTTCTTCGATCCGTGGACCTGCACGATCCGGATCGCCTCGGCGACGGAAACCTTCGGCGGCGAGTCGGCGACGTCCAGCTCCTCCGGCTGGAAGCTTCGGTTCGCCGCCTCGACCAGGTGCATCTCGATCGAGGCTCGCCCGGTCTCCAGCACCGCCGCCCATTTCGCCTTGAAGTGAGCGTCGCGCATCCGCCGCTGGTAGACCGCGTTGGGCGATACGCCCGCGGCCTTCGCGGCGCGCTTGACGTTGGCCGTCGCCGCCAGTTCGTCGAAGAAGAGCTTCTCCTTGCGCTGGTTCCAGCGCCCCTCCCCCGCCCGCTTCAACTGCGAACCGCTCCCGACCAAATCCTCCCCCAGCTTGCCTGGGGGAGTGGGACCGTGCGCCGCAGCTTCGGCGGAGGCGGACGGTGGAGGGGCCGACCGCAACGCCTCCACCTCGCCCGTCTTCTTGATCTCCACCCATCTTTCATGAGCAGCGAGCGCACCGCGCCAAAGTCCGGCAAACTCCGGATGCGTCCGCCGCCGGGCGTAAGCGGTCGAATGGTCGATCCCCGCATCCTCCGCCGACGCGCGGACGTCCCCCGTCCGCGCCAGCGCCCTCAGGAACGGAATCGTCCACCGCGGGGCCCTCCCCGATCCTCCCCCCACACGCTGGGGGAGGGGGACCGCACGAAGTGCGGTGGAGGGGCCCGCTTCGCTTTCGATCGACCCTATCTCGTCATTCCCGCGGAATCGAAGATGACCGTCGAGGTCAAAGCGGGAATCTAGCTGCTCCGGTTCATTCATGCGAATTGACTAACCCAATTGGTTAGCTGTAGGAAAGACCTTTGTTCGGGTGCTTGCCCGCTAGTCCGGCCTCCGAGCCGTTCTCCGCAGGGTTCGCTTGTTTGCCTTTGCGGCAGCGGAGGTTGGCTGGACCAGCGCTTCGTAGAGCGGGAACAGGTGCTCGACACGTTCGCGGTCGGAGCCGAAGGGGCGCGCGCGGTAGAGCTTGTCGACGGCGAGATCGAGGTCGCGGTGCGCCTTGCGCAGCTCGGCGGGCATGGTGTCGGGGTCGTAGAGGTCGGCGAGGCTGGAGGTGGCGTTCTTCGGCAGCGCGCGCGCGTCGAGCACGGCCTGCGCGAGCGCTTCAATGTTCTTGCGCTGGGTTGGACCCGCGTCAGGCCAGGGGAAGGTGTTGTAAACTACGCCGATGCCGTACTGGAATCGGCTCTCCAATCTCCCGCCGATGTCGGCCAGCCAAGCCATGTGCATTCGGCTCGTGAGAACACCGAAATGCCAGAGAGTCGCATTTGGCAGCAGCCGAAGTTTGTTGCTTGGAATGACCGGCGGTTCCAGCCAGCCGATTGGGATGTAATCGCGCGTTTCGGAACTCACCTCGGGAATCGCCAAGAAAGGCGCGTCGGGAATGACGGTCACATGAAACGCTGTCGGGGTTTCAGCCAATGCCACGGATGATAGCCCCGCTGCCTGCTTGCGCTCCTTCTTGCCAAACGCCGGGATTTCACCACGTCGATATGCCCGCACCTGAGCGATACGTTCGCGGATCGCATTTAGATTACGCCACTCGGCAGGCGCGGCGTTTTGGAGGGCGAGAATCCAGCGCACACCACCGTTGATGAACTCCCCCGCGCCGACGTACGGCCTGAGAAACCGCTCCGCTTGCGGTTCCTTCACAAGGAGCTTCGCGCGCTCGTTTCCGTCGAAGATCAAATACCCGCCGTCGATTGGCTTCGAGCCGATGATGACCCGCGGCGCTCCATTGATCGGCCGGGACTCCTCTCTGACGACGAGGTGCCGAACAGCGTTGTTCGCATCGAACAGATATGCCGTCAGCCAATCATGCCGCGTCTCGATCGGCTCGCCTTTGCCATCGACGTAGGAGAACAGCCGTTTCTCCGCCGGCTCCTCGCCGGCGCGCGCCAGGCCGACAATCACGCAATGCACTGCGGCCCTTCCCGGCCAGACGAACGTCCGGTGACCGAAGGCGATTTCCAATCGCAACCGGTGGAACAGCACCGGCCAAAGCTGCGCGACCTGCTCGCCCTGGGTAATCGAATTGGTCGCGACGAAGGCGATGCGGGGACTGCTTCCCCTCCCTGCCAAGGGAGGGGATGACGCGCGCACATCGTTCCCCAAACGATGCTGGCGCGTGTCATGGGTGGGTAGCACAGCGGCGGGCTCGATGCCCGGCGCGGAGCTGCGCTCCGCACCCACCCCCGGCCCCTCCCTTCCAGGGAGGGGAGAGCTCCGCACATACTCCCGCCTTGATGAACCAGGCCGCCACGTAATCCAGCGTTCCGCCACTGCCGCCCAGCCGCGCCAGCGCCCGCACCTGCGCACGCTGATGCGCTGACTGCAGCTTTGCACCGACGAACGGCGGATTGCCGAGCACATAAGAGCAGCGCTCCGCCGGGAGCAGGTCGTTCCAGTCGAACTCCAGCGCGTCGGCATTGCGGATGTGCGGTGCGTCGACCAGCGGAATGCGGGCGTAGCTGACTCCGAAATCCTCGCCGAGGCGCGTGTTGGCGATATGGTCGGTCATCCACAGCGCGACCTCGGCGATGCGCGCGGGAAATTCGTCGATCTCGATACCGTAAAACTGGTCGACATTGAGCCGCGACAGCTTGGCGGGATCGGCGCCTTCGCCCCGCGCGACACCGGCGCGCAGATAGCGCTCCTTGATGATCTCGCGTTCGAGCTCGCGCAGCTCGCGATAGGCGACGACGAGGAAGTTTCCGCAGCCGCAAGCCGGATCGAGGAAAGTCAGATCGGCGAGCTTGTCATGGAGCCTGCCAAGCGCCTCGTCCTTCGCCGACTTCAACCCTTTTGCCCGTTCCAGCTCTGCCTGCAGCTCGTCGAGGAACAGCGGACCGATCAGCCGCAGGATTGCGTCCTCGGGCGTGTAGTGCGCGCCCTGCTCGCGCTGCGTGACCTTGTCGATCACGCTTTCGAA
>JBQCCG010000280.1:0-31766 GCA_051962455.1 Sphingomicrobium sp.
GTCCTGCTGATTCCGGCGGTGCTCGGAAGTTCGAAGACGATCTTCAACGACGGCGATGTCAGCTGGCACATCGCGACCGGGCAGTGGATCCTCGATCACCACGCGATCCCGCATGCCGATCCCTTCTCCTTCACCGCGCTCGGCAAGCCGTGGGTGCCGATCGAGTGGCTTGCGGAGGTGATCTACGCCTTGGCCTATCGATTCGCCGGGTACGGCGGCGTCGCGGCGGTGGTCACCGCCGCACTGATGGTTCTCCATGCGATCGTCTATTTCAACGCGAGCCGTTGGACACGCTTCGCACTGCTGCCGATCATCGCCATGGACTTCGTTCTGATCCCGATGCTGCTCGCCCGGCCGCACGTCCTCACCTGGCCCCTGCTCGGATTCTGGACCTGGCTAATGCCTCGAGCGCGCGGCCAGGATCGGGCGCCGCCGCTCGCCGCCGCGCTGCTGATGATCTTGTGGACGAATCTGCACGGGAGCTTCGTGTTCGGGCTGGCGATCGCCGCGGCATTCGCTCTGGAGGCCCTGGTTTCGTCGGCGGACAAGAAGCGTGCCTTTACGCAATGGCTGATTTTCGGGATCGCCTGCCTGGTCGCGGTATGCATCAACGCCAATGGCTTCGCCGGACTTCGTCACCCCTTCTACATGGCGGGCCAGTCGAACCTGACGCTGATCCAGGAATGGAAGCCGTCGAACCCGCAGGTCACGCCATTCTTCTTCGTAGTCCTCGCGGCGACAATTGCATTGATCGTCTGGAAACGGCCTCCGCTGCACTGGGTGCGCTGGCTGCTGCTCTCCGTCCTGCTGGGACTTGCGCTGTTTCAGGTGCGGCACCAGGCGATGCTGGCGATCGTCGCTGCGACGATTCTGCCGCAAGGCTTCGCTCGAGCAGGAAAGCAGCTCGCAAGCGAGAAGTCGGCGCTCCGCTGGGCCGTCGCCGGAGGTGCTGCGCTGCTGGTCATCATTCGCGCGGCCATGCCGCTGAGCCCGCCGGAGAATGAAGCCAACCCCTGGCACCTGATCGCCATGGCCCCTCAGCAACTGAGATCGCAGCCGGTGCTCAATGGCTATTCGATGGGGGGACCGCTGATCCTCTCGGGCATCAGGCCGTACATCGACGGGCGGGCGGACATGTATGGCGACGCGATGGTCGTCGATTATTTGCACATCACGCATGGCGATCCGCACGCCTTCGCGGCTGCCGTCCGGCGCTGGAATCTGCGCTGGGCCATGCTTCCCAACAGTGACAAGGCGCTGATTGGGTTGCTCGACCGTTCTCCCGGTTGGCGGCGGATCGCGCGGGACGACGTTGGAGTGATCTACGTCCGGAGCGCTTCCTAGCGCTTCCAGAAACCTTCGAGCTCCTGGCGGAGCTCGGCCAGGCTGAGGCGCCCCCATTTGTCTTCGCTTACCGGCTCTCCGCCATGCCCTTCGAGATAGGCCGGCGGCAACCAGTCGCTGGTTGCAACTTCCGGTCGCAACTCGGCGAGCAGGTTCATGTCGAACGGGGCCTGGAATCGAAGCCCGACCTGGTCGCCGACCGTCCATTCGACCGTTGCAAAGACCGACACGGTAGGGCTCAGCTCGAGCAGCGGCTCGACGCCGACTCTAACTGTTGCCGAGGTTTCGACCATCGCGCCGGTTTCGGAGATGTTGCGCAGCCTTACCGGATCGCTTTGGAAATCGTGGTGGAGCGTGCCGCTCCAGACCAGCGGATGGCGTGGAGCGGAACGATGCTCGTCGCCCGGCTCGCGGTCGGTCGGCCGAGCCGCCGCCGCGGGTTCCGGCTCGTCGGATGTCGGAAAGGCGATGTGCGGAAAGGTCCGCTCGATGACGTGGCGCAAGACAATTGCGACCTGGTCGGAGGGCCAGTCGAGGCGAGTTTCGTGAGCGAACTCGAGACCAATGTTTCCGTCGCGCAGCCAGCGGACCGCGCATTCGATGGTCCCGTGCTCGCCTAGGTGAAGATCGACCCGGTCCCACAGCATCGGCTCGAACGGACCGCAGATCATAGCTCCGCCGCCAGATAGATTGATCAGCTCAACGTCGACCTTCTTGCGCTTGTGCGTGACTTTCACATGCTCGCCGACGAGCCGATGCCGGTCTTCGATGCGGCTGTTGGAGCGGCTGCGCGATTCGCGCGTCACAGCGACGCTATCGAGCGCGTCGGCCTTTGCGCCCTTCGGCTTCTTGGTGCCGAGGAGAGAATCCTCGGGCGAAATGAAGCCGCTGAATATCTTGGCCCTGATGTTCATGCCTTCTCCGCCAAAGCGCGCGCACGGCGACTATGCACCAGACATGGTTACGGATTCGTGCACCTTGCGGAGTTTGCTGATTCGCGATGCCGGTGGAGAGAAAGGGAAGGTGGGAGGGTTCCCTCCACCGGCGTCCCGAAAGGTAGACCTTACCTTAAAATTAACTGGAATAATACATGTCGAATTCGACCGGGCTGGGAGTGGTCTCCCAGCGCATCACTTCTTCCCATTTGAGGTCGATGTAGCTGTCGATCTGGTCGTCGCTGAACACGTCGCCCTTGGTGAGGAAGGCGCGGTCGTTCTGGAGACTGACGAGCGCTTCGCGAAGCGAACCGCAAACGGTTGGGACGTTGACCAGCTCCTGCGGGGGGAGGTCGTAGAGATTCTTATCCATCGGGTCGCCCGGATGGATCCGGTTCTGGATGCCATCGAGACCGGCCATCAGTAGTGCCGAATAAGCGAGATAGGGATTGGCGAGCGCGTCCGGGAAGCGGAATTCGACCCGCTTCGCTTTCTCACCTGCGCCGTATGGGATGCGGCAGGAGGCCGAGCGGTTGCGGCTCGAATAAGCGAGCAGCACCGGCGCTTCGAATCCCGGGACCAGGCGCTTGGAGCTGTTGGTCGTCGGATTGGTGAAGGCGTTCAGCGCCCGCGCATGCTTGATCACCCCGCCAATGAAATAGAGCGCGGTCTCGGAGAGGCCCGCATAGCCGTTGCCGGCGAACAAAGGCTTGCCGCCCTTCCAGATCGACATGTGGGTGTGCATGCCGCTGCCGTTGTCCTTGGCGATGGGCTTGGGCATGAAGGTCGCGGTCTTGCCGTAGGCATGCGCGACCATGTGCACGACGTACTTGTAAATCTGCATCCGGTCGGCGGTCTCGACCAGATCGCCGTAGGTGAGTCCAAGCTCGTGCTGCGACGCCGCGACTTCGTGGTGGTGCTTGTCCATCGGCAGCCCCATCTCGAGCATGGTCGAGACCATCTCGCCCCGGATGTCCATCGCGCTGTCGACCGGGGCGACCGGGAAATAGCCGCCCTTGGCGCGGGGCCGGTGGGCGAGATTGCCGCCTTCATATTCGCGCATCGTGTTGGTCGGCAGCTCGATGTCGTCGATCCGGTAGCAGCTGGCGTTGTACGTGTCCTCGAACCGAACATCGTCGAACATGAAGAATTCGGCTTCGGGCCCGACGAAAACGGTGTCGCCGATTCCGCTGGCCTTCAGATACGCCTCGGCGCGCGTCGCAGTGGAGCGCGGGTCGCGGCCGTAGAGCTCGCCGGTGGACGGCTCGACCACATTGCAGAACAGGATCAGCATGGGGGTCGCGCTGAAGGGATCGACATAAGCGGCGTCGAGGTCCGGCTTCAGGATCATGTCGGATTCGTTGATCGCCTTCCAGCCGGCGATCGAGCTTCCGTCGAACATAAAGCCGTCGGTGAGATTGTCCTCGTCGACCACATTCGACGCCATGGTCAGATGCTGCCACTTGCCCTTGGGATCGGTAAATCGAAGGTCGACCCAGTCGATCTCCTCGTCCTTGATGCGCGACAGGATCGTGCCAGCGTTGTTCGCCATGGGATGTTGCCCTCGCTTCGCTTTCGTCATTCCCGCAAAAGCGGGAACCCAGTTGAATGGCGCTCGACGTCCAAGTCCGCCTGGGTCCCCGCGTTCGCGGGGATGACGAAAATGAGATCGATTCGAGCTTGGGGCTCCAGATTCCCCACGGCGCGTCGAGAGTCAGGGGGGCAGCGAATATTTCACGCGGCTCGCCGGGTCCGGAAATTCGAATTCGAGTGAAACGCAGCGCGAATGCAGAAGCGCCTTGCCGCCCCCTTCACATCGCGGAATCCGCTCGCTATCAGACCGGCCAACTGCTGCGGTCGTCCGACCGCGGCGGCTCCGCTCATGTGCCCTCCGGCACAAATCGAACAAGCGTCTCAAAGGGGTATGATGGCCACCAAGGCAGGGTCCGCTGAGGTTCCGCAAAGCGCAGGTGCGGATGGCGAGGGAGAGGGTCTTCGCCGCCGCGATTATCTGAAGGTGGGCGCGGTAGCGTTTGCAGGCGTCGGGGCGGTGGTCGCAATCGCACCGCTGTTCGTCCAGATGGCGCCGTCCGCCGACGTGCTGGCTCTCTCCACGGTCGAAGTGGACATTTCCAAGATTGAGGTCGGCTCGGGTATCAAGGCCGAGTGGCGCAAGCAGCCGGTGTTCATCCGCAACCTGACGCCGAAGGAGATTGCCGAGGCCGACGCGGTTCCCTTGTCGGAGCTGCGCGATCCGCAAACGCTGGAGGAGCGAACCCTTCCCGGGCACAAGAATTGGCTGATCACGCTTGCGGTCTGCACCCACCTGGGCTGTGTCCCACTGGGAATCACGCCTGAAGAGAACCGGGGCAAATACGGCGGTTACTTCTGCCCGTGCCACGGCTCGCAGTACGATACAGCCGCGCGAATCCGGCAGGGGCCGGCGCCGAAGAACCTGTTCGTCCCCGACTACACTTTCACCACACCGACCACGGTCCTGATCGGCTCGAAAGGGAAGAAATGAGCTTTTCCTGGGCCAAGCCCTACGAACCCAAGCATCCGGTCATGCGCTGGCTCGACGAGCGGCTTCCGCTCCCGAGAGTCATCTACGGAGCGATCGGAGGCGGCTATCCGGTGCCGCGCAATCTCAATTATTGGTGGAATTTCGGAGTCCTCGCCGGGATCTTCCTGACGATTCAGATTCTCACCGGCATCGTCCTTGCGATGCACTACACGGCTTCGACAACCGGCGCGTTCGATTCGGTCAATCAGCTGATCATGCGCGACGTCGATGCCGGCTGGTTGCTGCGCTACGCTCACATGAACGGCGCGAGCTTCTTCTTCCTCGTCGTCTACATCCACATGTTCCGAGGGCTCTACTACGGTTCGTACAAGGCGCCGCGCGAGCTCGTCTGGATGCTCGGATTGGTCATCTACCTGCTGATGATGGCGACCGCCTTCATGGGCTACGTCCTCCCCTGGGGACAGATGAGCTATTGGGGCGCGCAGGTCATCACCAACTTCTTCTCGGCGATCCCGGTCGTCGGCGATCCGCTGCGTGTCTGGGTGCTCGGCGGTTATGCGCCCGACCAAGCAGCGCTGACCCGCTTCTTCTCGCTGCACTACCTTTTGCCGTTCATCATTGCCGCCGTGGTGATCCTGCACATCTGGGCGCTGCATATTCCGGGCTCGGGCAACCCCACCGGCGTGGACGTGAAGGACGAGCGCGACACGCTTCCGTTCCACCCATATTACACGGCGAAGGATGGCTGGTTCGCGGCGGCGTTCCTGCTGTTCTACGTGATCGTCACCTATTTCCTTCCGAACTATCTCGGAAATCCGGACAATTACACACCGGCGAACCCGCTCGCGACGCCCGCGGAGATCGTCCCCGAATGGTATCTGCTCCCGTTTTACGCGATCCTGAGGTCGTTCACGGCGGACTTCATCCTTCCGGCCAAGCTGTGGGGCGTGCTGGCGATGTTCAGCTCGATCCTGCTGCTCTTCTTCCTGCCGTGGCTCGACAAGTCGCCGGTTCGCTCCGGCACCTACCGCCCGGTGTTCAAGCGGTTCTTCTGGCTGCTGGTCGTCGATGTGCTGGTGCTCGGCTGGGTCGGCGGCTCGCCAGTCAAGCCGCTGACCGTCGCGGTCGGGCAAATCGCCGCGGCCTATTACTTCCTACACTTCCTGGTGATCCTGCCGCTGGTCTCCAGGTTCGAAACTCCGTTGCCGCTGCCGACTTCGATCAGCGAATCCGTGCTCCACGGCGACGAGGCGGAAGCTCCGCCGGCGGCAAAGGCGCCGCGGCGGACCAAGACCGCAAGCGCGACGGCCGAGTAAGGGGGCAGGCAGACAGATGGTTCGTTTCATTGGTTTTCTCGTCGGGCTGGTCTTTGCCGGAGTCCTGCTGATCGCGTTCATCAGCAACCTGGCGAGCTATTTCGCGAGCCCCCCGGAGCCGCTCGCCGCCGACGAGTTCCACCTCCCGCCGAAGGAGGTGCATTTCTCGAGCGACGGCCCATTTGGAACCTTCGACAAACGCCAGCTGCAGCGCGGGTTCCAGGTGTTCTCGGAGGTCTGCTCGGCCTGCCACAGCCTGAAGCTGGTCTCCTTCCGTGAACTCAAGGACCTTGGCTACAACGACGCCGAGATCAAGAAGATCGCCTCGGACTGGAAGGTCCAAACGCCGTCGATCAACCCCGACACCGGTGAGCCGGCAACCCGCAAATCCTTGCCGTCCGATACCATCCCGCCGCCGTTCCCGAACGAGGTTGCGGCCCGCGCTGCGAACAACAACGCGCTTCCGCCCGACCTGTCGCTGATCACCAAGGCGCGCGAGGGCGGTGCTCACTACGTCTATTCGATCTTGACTGGATTCCAGCCGCAGCCGGCGGCGCTGCTGAAGAAGTTCCCGGACGCGAAGACGCCGCCGAACCTCCACTACAATCCCTATTTCGCAAACCTCAACATCGCGATGCCGCCGCCGCTGACCACCGATGGCCAGGTGCAATATCAGGACGGCACCAAGCCGACGGTCGATCAGATGGCGAAGGATGTGGCGGCGTTCCTGGTGTGGACCGCGCAGCCTGACCTCGAGCGGCGTCATTCGGCTGGGCTGGCGGTCGCCATCTTCCTGCTGATCGCGACCATTCTTGCCTATCTCGCCAAGCAGCAGATCTGGCATCAGGAGCATCGCGGCGTCCGGGTCACGGGTCCGCTCGAGCCTGAAAACCAGGCCAAGACTCGGCGCGCGAAGGCGAAGGCAGGCGTCGCCGGCTGAGAACAGCCGTAGTACCAACAGCTTAAGGCTCCCGGTCGAAGGGAGCCTGAGGAACGACGGGCCGTGCCTGTTCGTTTTACGCGTGAACCCCCTCTTGCCCTCTGGAAGGTGTGACATGCGTAAGATTTGGATCGGCGTCGCCGCAGCGAGCGCGGTAGCGCTCAGCGGCTGCGCCTATGGCGATTACGGCTATGGCATGGGCTATGGCGGCTACTACGGCGATTACGGCTACGGCGGCCCCTATTACGATTATGCCTATGGCGCGCCGTACTTCGGCTGGTACGACGATTTCTATTATCCGGGCACCGGCATCTACGTGTACGACAGCGGCCGGCATGCGCATCGGTGGAGCGACCGGCAGCGGTCTTACTGGACTGGCCGCCGAGCGGCGATGGGTACGCGCACTGTGACCACGAACTGGAGCGGCTTCCACCGCGATCATACGCGCTGAGAAGTGCTTCTGGACCGCAGCGCAGGCGCAACTCGCCCGGCCGCATTGGTTACGGCCGGTTAACGAGAATTCAGCGGCCGTTCACGGCTGAGAGCGCCAACTTGTCGAGCAAACTCCGGAAGTATTGGAGACTCGATATGCAAATCGCTCGATTCAAGCTCGCGGCTCTTGCTCTAGTCGGCAGCGTTTCACTCGCCGGCTGTGCGACCGGCTATGGAGATTATGGCTACGGCTACGGTCCCTACGGCGGCGTCTCCGTCGGCGTCGGCTATGGCGGCTATTACGGCTATCCCTATGGGTATGACTACGGCTACGGCGGCTACTACGATCCGTTCGGTTGGTACGGCGATTTTTATTATCCGGGCGTCGGCATCTACGTTTACGATCGCGACCATCACCGGCACGAGTGGAACGACGATCAGCGCCGTTATTGGGAGAACCGCCGCTCAAGCTGGCAGAGTCGCACCGGTCATACATGGGGCGGCAGTGAGAACTGGAGCGGTTGGCATCACAGCAGCAGCTCGAGATCGACAACGACGACGACGACGACCAATCCGCCGCCACCTCACTGGCATCGCTCGCACTAGGTTGAGCCGGCGTAGCGACGCCGGATCAGCACGATCGAGATGAAGGTCATGACCACGTCGCCATTCTGATTGGTGACCGTGGTCGCGGTTCGAAAGGAACCCATTTCAGGCCGGCTGCGCGAGGGCGTCTTCTCGAGAATGCGCCCGCGGACGTGGAGCGTGTCGCCGGGATGGACCGGTTTCTTCCACCTCAGCTCGTCGATCCCCGGTGAGCCTAGGCCGGCCTGCTCATGCTCCACCACGTGTCTGGCGATGACCGCCATCACCATTGCCGCCGTGTGCCACCCGCTCGCGGCCAGCCGGCCGAAGTGGGTCTTGGCTGCTTCCTCGTCGGAGAGATGGAAGGGCTGCGGGTCGTACTTTCGCGCGAACTCCAGCACTTCCTCGCGCGTGACTTCGTAGGAGCCGAAATCCGTCTCCGCGCCGACCTCCAGGTCTTCGAAATAGATCATACGATGGCCGCATAGCGGTGGGCGATGCTTGGCGCTACGTTACTGCCGTGGCGACGAATTCACCCATCGGCTCTCACTGGAATCCGCGGCTGATAGAGGCCGCCATGGCGATCAACGAGAACCGGCTCGAGATCGCCGAGCGGATACTGAAACCCTACCTCAAGGAGGACCCGTTCGACGCGGCCGCGATCCGGATGCTCGCGGAGCTTGCCGCTCGCATCGGGCGCGTTCGGGACGCGGAGAATCTTCTGAGACGCGCGGTCGAGCTCGCGCCCGGATGGACCGCGCCTAAGGCCAATCTTGCGCTTGTGCTCGGTCGGCTGGGCCGCCCCGCCGAAGCGATGGAGCTGCTCGACGACATATTCGCCCGGGAGCCCGAAGAGCCGAGCCATTGGAGCCTGAAGGCGGCAACGCTCGGCCGCCTCGGCGACTTCGACGAGGCCATCGCCATGTACGAGGCGCTTTTGCGCCGGGCGCCGAACCAGCCCAAGGTGTGGATGAGCTACGCGCACATGCTCAAGACGGTGGCGAGGCTCGACGATGGCGTTGCCGCTTACCGCAAGGCGATCGAGCTCCGGCCGACGCTTGGCGAAGCATGGTGGAGTCTGGCGAACCTCAAGACCGTCAAGTTCACCGACGATGACGTCGCTGCGATGGAACATGCGCTCGCGAGCGCCGAGCTGGACGACGACGATCGCTTCCATCTCCATTTCGCGCTCGGCAAGGCGATGCATGACGCAGGCCGGATCGACGAAGCGTTCGAGCATTATGCTCGCGGCAATGCTCTTCGCCTCGAACTTCGGCCTTACCTTCCGGGTGACGTGACCAGGTTGGTGGAGCGGAGCATTGCAAGCTTCACGGCCGAGGCTTTCGAGGAGCGGCGCGGCGGTTGCCATTCTCGCGACCCGATCTTCATCGTTGGGATGCCCCGGGCGGGATCGACGCTCCTCGAACAAATCCTGTCTTCGCACAGCCTGGTCGAGGGGACTTCGGAATTGCAGGACATCCCGATCCTGGCGCGGCGAACCGGGAAATATCCGCGAAGCGCGCTAGACCTGACGGAGGAGGAGCGGCGCGCGCTCGGCGAGGAATATCTCAAGCGCACTTCGGTGCAGCGGCGGACCGATAAGCCCTTCTTCATCGACAAGCTGCCGAACAACTGGATGTATGTCCCCTTCATCCAGCTCATTCTGCCCAACGCGAGGATCATCGACGCCCGCCGTCATCCGCTCGGCTGCTGCTTCTCGAACTTCCGTCAGCATTTCGCGCACGGGCAGACGTGGAGCTACGACCTGAAGCACCTCGGCGACTATTATGCCGATTACGTGAAGCTGATGGCACATGTCGATTCGGTGCTGCCCGGCAGAGTCCATCGCGTGATCTACGAACGGATGGTCGACGACACCGAGGACGAGGTGCGGCGGCTGCTCGATTATTGCGGACTGGAGTTCGAGCCGGCCTGTCTCGAATTCTACAAGACCGACAGGGCGGTGAGGACGCCGAGCTCCGAGCAGGTTCGCCGGCCGATCTATCGCGATGCGACCGAGGAATGGCGTTCCTACGAGAAATATCTGGGACCGTTGAAGGAAGCGCTAGGACCCGTGCTCGACGCTTATCCGGACGCGCCAGCGACCTGAAAGCAACGCTCCTGTAACAATCGTGTCGGCAGCGCCTTATGGCTGTTGACTTTGATCAGACCCTCTGCCGCTATGGCGTTGACATAGCCGAATGGGGGCATTCGCAATGACTGACCGTACATGCCGCGGAATCACGCTCGGACTCCTCGCTTCGACGGCGCTCGCAACGCCGGCACTGGCGCAGAACGTTCCGCCGCCAACGGCAACGCAGCCCCAGACCACGGGACAATCTCCTGCGCCCGGCACCAATGCGACCGACGTGACCGCTCCGCCGAAGGCCGTGCAGGTGGCGCGGCAGGGGCAGGCTCCCGATCTCACGGAAATCGTGATCACGGCGACGAAGCGTGAAGAGAACCTTCAGAACGTGCCGATCAGCGTTCAGGTGCTCGGGTCGCGCAAGCTCGACCAGCTGAACATTTCAAACTTCGAACAATATACCAAGCAGCTGCCCTCGGTGACATTCAGCACGGCGCAGCCGGGCTTCACCACGGTCTACATGCGCGGCATCGCCACCGGCGGCGACGACAGCAACCACTCCGGCTCGCTTCCGACCGTCGGCACGTACCTCGACGAACAGCCGATCACGACGATCGACGGAACGCTCGACGTCCACATCTACGACATCGCCCGGATCGAGAGCCTGTCCGGGCCGCAGGGCACCCTCTTCGGCGCATCGAGCGAGGCCGGCACGATCCGCATCATCACCAACAAGCCGGAGCTCGGGGTCACCACCGGCCGGATCGACAGCGAGATCAATTCGGTCGACCATGGCGGCGTCGGCGGCAAGCTCGAGGGCATGATCAACCTGCCGATCGGCGATCACGTCGCGTTCCGCGCGTCGGGATTCTACGAACGCGACGCGGGCTACATTGATAATGTCTTCGGGCAGGTCACTCTCTGCGGGACGACAACCTACGACGAGAATGGGAATCCGGACGGCTGCATCAAAAACGGCATCCACTACGACAACAGCCAGTTCGTCAAAAAGAACTTCAACGATCTGGAGACATACGGCGGTCGCGCGGCGCTCAAGATCGATCTCGACGACAATTGGACGGTGCTTCCGCAGTTCATGTACCAGAAGATGATCGCCCACGGCGTCTTCTTCATGGATGCCGACCAGCCCGATCTCGACACGGTCCGGTACCAGCCTGAAATTGCGAAAGACCGCTTTTGGCAGGCCGCGCTGACCGTCCAGGGCAAGATCGCGCACTTCTTCGACGTGACCTACGCCGGCGCCTACATGGACAGGCCGAGGTACAGCACCAGCGATTACAGCGACTACACCGTCGCCTACGACAACACCTACGAATATTGCGGCGGTCTGGCAGGGTGCTCATTTTTTGATTTCCGCGACAACAACGGCAATCTCATCAACCCCCGCCAGCACATCACGGCGACCGATCACTTCACCAAGTTGAGTCAGGAGCTGCGTGTCGCGACGCCGGCAGACAAGCCGATCCGGGCGCTGGTGGGCGCCTTTTACCAGGACCAGAAGAATCACATCTTTCAGGATTATCTGATCGACAATCTCGCCACGGATCTGTCGGTCAGGGGCTGGCCCGGCACCTTGTGGCTCACGAACCAGCGGCGCGAGGACAAGGACTGGGCGCTGTTCGGCGAAGCGAACTGGGATATCACCCCGACGATCACGCTGACCGGCGGTTTGCGCTTCTACAGGTTCGACAACACTCTCTACGGGTTCGCGGGCTTCGGTCCGGAGCCGAACGCCGTCGGCTCGCATACGGGCCAGGACACGTGCCTGACGGTCAACGGACTTCCGGCCTACACCGACCCAGCGAGCGCTCTAGCGACCGGCAACAGCGGCCTGGACATTCCCTGCTACAACGTCGCCAGTCCTGGCTCCAACGGCCAAGCCGTCCCTCGTCGCAGCAAGGGCAGTGGGCACATCCATCGCCTGAACATCCAGTGGAAGCCCAACCCGGCGATAATGTTCTATGCGACTTGGTCGAAAGGCTTCCGACCGGGCGGCATCAATCGGCAGCCGAACACCGGCCCCTATGCGCCAGACTTCCTCACGAATTACGAGGCGGGATGGAAGACGACTTTCCTTGGCAACCGGCTCAGGTGGGACGGCGCGATTTATCACCAGCTCTGGAGTCACTTCCAGTTCGGCTATCTCGGCCCCAACAGCCTGACCGTCGTTCAGAATGGGCGCGACGCCAAGGTCGATGGCGTCGAGACCCAGCTGGATTATGTGGCCGGCGGGCTGTCGCTCAGCGCCGCTGCCGCATATACGAATGCCAAAACGAGCGGGAACATCTGTCACGATGCGATCGCAGTCGATCCTTCGCCCGATTGCAGCGGCTCGGGCGATTATATCGTCGCGCCGTCAGGCACGCGGCTTGCCATCACCCCGAAGTTCAAGGCCAGCGGAACCGCCCGTTACACCTGGCCGGTATGGACGGGTAAGGCGCACGTGCAGGGGTCTATCAGCTATCAGGGATCCGCGCCGGCCGAACTTCGGGTTGCCGAAGCTGAGGCCATCGGGCCGATCCGGGCGTCGACGCTTGTCGATTTGTTCTTCGGCTATGACTGGAGCCGCTACAGCGCGGAATTGTTCGTCACGAACGTCTTCGATGAACGAAACGAACTGTCGCGCTTCGTCGTCTGCGGCGCCTGCACGCAGGTGAAGATCGTGCCCGGGCGGCCGCGGACGATCGGCTTGAGGCTCGGCGCACACTTCTGATCATTTGTTCCTAATCTTGCTCATCGGACCTGCTGGCGCGAACGACAATCGGCCGATTTCGACGACGAAGGCAGTTCAGGTGAGGACTGCGAAGTGCGGCCCACGATGGACCAGCGTGAAGCCGACGTCGGTCCACGCCTCCAGCTGGAAAGGATTTAGGTAGAGCACGATCAGCTCGCGCGGGGACTGTTCGAGCGAAGCCCGCGCGCGCTGGGCCACCTTGTCCATCGTTTCGCGGCCGAACGGGTTATAGAGGAACAGCACGATCCGGACTGGTGGCAATTCATATTCGGTCGCATCGGCGCAGATGGTCTCGATCCCATTACGCCGGGCGATTTCAAC
This sequence comes from Sphingomicrobium sp., assembly GCA_051962455.1. Classification (GTDB taxonomy): domain Bacteria; phylum Pseudomonadota; class Alphaproteobacteria; order Sphingomonadales; family Sphingomonadaceae; genus Sphingomicrobium. The sequence goes on from JBQCCG010000280.1 coordinate 13,239, forward strand.
GAGCTCAGCCGAAAACTCGACGCCGATCAGCTCCTTGAAGCCGTAGCTTCGTGCGAGCATCAATGCGCGGCCCTTGCCAGAGCCCAAGTCGATAAAAGTGAAGTGGGAAGGGTCGATGTTTAGCGCGTTCATCGCCGCGGCAAACTCATCGGGATCGGCAGCGATGTGGCTGTTGCCGTCACGCCAGTTGGGGCTGTTGATCTTGAGGCTGCTTAAGTAGGTATAACCACCCGTGTCGACGCCGTTGGCTGCATCGAACGCCCGATCGACAGCGCGTTTCTTCTTCAGCCAGTCGGAAGGCGCAAGCCGATTGTGCAGCTCGCGGCCAACACGACGAGCCACGCTCGCGAAAAGCATACTGAACCCCTGCTAACGCGATACCGAGCTGCACGGTGGTAACGAAAGTTAATGCGCGGGGCAAGCGAATCGCCCCGCTCTGACTCCCGCTAATCCGACGCTCTCACCCCGAGTAAGTGAAGGGAACGCGCAGCTGCGCGATGGACGATCTAACCTGCTCTCTTGCGCATCGATGGCCGACGCGCTTGAAATTCGATATGGTGCGTCCGCTCCAATTTTCGGCAGACAAGCTGTGGCGGTGGATCGCGATCGTCGTGCTTGCCTGCATTTGGCTAGCGATGCTGTTGCTCGGTCGCGGAACCCTCGACCGTAGCATCTATGAGGCGTTGTATTCGGGCGGACGCCCGGCGCTCGTCACCATCGCGCGCATCTTCACCGCTCTCGGAGAACCGACCGTGCTGGTCGGCGCTGGATTCATCATTGCAGGGTGGCTGTGGTGGAGGGGGCGAGGGCGCTTTGCGTTGATGCTGCTGCTCGTGATTCTCGTGGGACGGGGGCTCGCCGAAGTGCAGAAATATTCGATCGCGCGCCCCCGGCCGGAGCTCGAGCCTCACCTCGTGGCGGTGAAGACCTGGTCCTTCCCGAGCGGCCATGCATCGAGCTCGATGATCTTCTATCTGACTCTGGCGCTGGCGCTGGCTGCAGGGAGTAGATGGCAGCGCCCTGCTGCGGCGGCGGTATTGCTGTCGCTGCTTATAGGACTGAGCCGGATCATGCTCGGAGTCCACTGGCCCAGCGACGTGGTCGGCGGCTGGTCATTCGGGCTCTTGTGGGTGTTGCTGACGCTCAAGCCGACAGAGCGGCTGTTACGGCTGGATTCGCGCTGAACAGCAATTCCGCTATATGACACAAGCCAAATTGGGGAGGGACCAATGGCCAGACCATTCACGTTGATCGCGGCGCTGATTTTCTTCGTCGTTGCGCTGCTTCACCTCTATCGCATCTTCACGCACTTCCAGATTGTCGTCGGAAGCCATGCCGTTCCGCAGTGGTTCAGCTATTTCGGGCTGGTCATTCCCGCGCTGATCGCGATCCTTCTTCTGCGCGAGAACCGGGCGGCCTGAGGAGGCTGATCCGCTTCGCGTCAGACGTTGAAGCGGAACAGCATCACGTCGCCGTCCTGGACGACATAGTCCTTGCCTTCGCTGCGGAGCTTGCCGGCGTCGCGCGCGCCGGTTTCCCCGCCGAACATTATATAATCGTCGTAGGCGATCGTCTCGGCGCGGATGAACCCGCGTTCGAAGTCGGTGTGGATTTCGCCTGCGGCCTCGGGCGCCCGGGCGCCTTTATGCACCGTCCAGGCCCGCGATTCCTTGGGGCCGGCGGTATAGAAGGTGATCAGGCCAAGCAGCGCATAAGCGGCGTGGATCATTCGATTGAGCCCGGTCTCGTGAAGGCCGAGGTCCGACAGGAACGCTTCGCGCTCATCCGGAGCCAATGTCGCTATTTCCGCCTCGATCGCGGCGGAGATGACCACGGCCTGGGCACCTTCGACGGCGGCTCTCTTGAATACCTGTTCTGAAAGCGCGTTTCCCGTCGCAGCGTCGCCCTCGTCGACGTTGCAGACGTAAAGCACAGGTTTTGCGGTCAGCAGTTCCGCCCGCCGCAGCGCCCTCGCTTCTTCGGCGTCGTTCGGCTGCGTGAGCCGCGCCGGCTTCGAGGCGCGGAGCAGGTCGAGCGCCTGGCCGAGCACCGAGGCCTCGATCTTCGCTTCCTTGTCGCCCTGCTGCGCCTTCTTGACCAGGTTCGGCACTCGCCGCTCAAGCGATTCCAGGTCGGCGAGCATCAGCTCGGTCTCGACGGTCTCCGCATCCGCGATCGGATCGACCTTGCCTTCGACGTGGGTGACGTCGCCGCCTTCGAAGCAGCGCAGCACGTGAACGATCGCGTCGACTTCGCGAATGTTGGCGAGGAACTGATTGCCGAGCCCTTCGCCCTTGCTCGCGCCGCGCACCAGCCCGGCGATGTCGACGAACTCGATTTGAGTTTCGATCTCCTGCGCCGACTTGGCGATGGCGGCAATCTTGTCGAGCCGGGGGTCGGGGACTGCGACGCGGCCGACGTTCGGCTCGATCGTACAGAATGGATAGTTCGCCGCCTGCGCCGCGGCGGTCTCGGTCAAGGCGTTGAAGAGGGTCGATTTGCCGACGTTCGGCAGGCCGACGATGCCGCAGCGGAAGCCCATGAGAAGTCCTGATATGAAGGGATTGCGTGCCGCTTAGCGGCGAGCGGCCAAAAATTGAAGCGATCTGCGGCGGCTCTTCATTGGCGCGGTGCGCTCGTGTATGACCCCGAAGTTAACGGAGGGGCTAACCGCGGACAATGTCAGACATTTTCGTGTCCTATGCCCGTTCCACCGAACGCCAGGCACATCAGATTGCCGATGCTCTGCGCGCCAGTGGCTACCAAGTGTGGCGAGACGATCAGCTTCCGGCGCATCGATCCTATGCCGAGGTTATCGAGGAGAGGCTGAAAGCTGCGAAGGCGGTGGTGGTCGTTTGGTCGCTCGAGGCGATCGGCTCGCAATGGGTGCGCGCTGAAGCTGACCGGGCACGCGAAGCCGGGACGCTCGTGCAGCTGACGGTCGACGGATCGCTTCCGCCGATCCCGTTCAACCAGATCCAGTGCGCCGACCTTCGCGGCTGGGACGGGGAGACCGATTCGCCTGGCTGGCAGAAGGTGGAAGCGAGCATAGCGGCGCTGACAGGCGGCCCGGGATCGGCAGCGAGCTCGACGGCGGCGAAGGGGACGGCGACGCAGAAGGTTTCGATCTGCGTGCTTCCATTCGAGAACATGAGCGGCGACCCCGAGCAGGAGTATTTCAGCGACGGAATCAGCGAGGACATCATCACTGATCTCTCGAAAATCTCCGCGCTTTCCGTTGTCGCGCGCAACACCGCCTTCCGGTTCAAGGGCAAGGAGATCGACGTCAAGGCGGTCGCGACCGAGCTTGGAGTGACGCACGTCCTTGAGGGCAGCGTCCGCAAGGCCGGCAGCCGCGTCCGAATCACCGCTCAGCTGATCGACGGCCGGGCGGGGGACCATGTGTGGGCCGAACGCTACGACCGCGAGCTCACCGACATCTTCGATATCCAGGACGAAATCTCGAAAGCGATCGCGGACGCTCTGAAGCTGCGTCTGCTTCCCAAGGAAAAGAAGGCGATCGAGCAGCGTGGCACGAGCAACCCCGATGCCTACAATCTTTATCTGATGGCTCGCCAGCATTGGATCACCGGCAATGTCGGTGATGTCCGCCGCGATGAAGTTTCGGTGCGCATTTGCAAGCAGGCGATCGCCATCGACGCCAATTACGCCAAAGCCTGGGCGCTGATGGCGCTCGCGCAGGCCGAACTTCGGTTCAGGCATGGCAAGGACGTGGATCCATTACCGGCGGCCGAACGTGCGCTGGAGCTCGATCCAAATCTTGCGGAAGCACATTGTATCAAGGCCCGCTATCTTCAGGAGGAAGGCCGGGACGAAGAAGCGAGCGAACTGGTCGACACGGCGCTTCGGCTCGATCCCGAATCGTTCGAAGCGAACAAGGAAGCTGCGCGGCTGCGGTTTCGACAGCGGCACATCAAGGACGCGCTCGCCCATTTTTCCAAGGCGGCATCGCTGATGGATGGCGACTATCACGATACCGGCATGATGATCACTTGTTATCAGGCCCTCGGGGATGCGGAGGGTACCCGGCGCGCCGCCCAGATGACTCAGGAGCGCGCCGAGAAGGCTGTTGCGCAGGACGCCAGCAATGGCGCAGCGCTTGGCTATGGCGCGGTCAGTCTTGCGGTACTCGGGGAGGGCGCCCGGGCGCGCGAATGGATCGACCGAGCGCTGATGATCGATCCGGAAAATAACACGATGCGCTACAATCTCGCCTGCTCCCTCGCGACCTACCTCAAGGACTCTGATGCTGCGATCGAGCTGCTCGGCCCCTATTTCGAGCGCGTCAGCGTATCGGAGCTGAAGCATTGCAGCGCGGACCCCGACATGGACCCGCTGCGCGACGACCCTCGGTTTCAGCAGATGGCTGCGGCCGCCGCCGCGCGCCTCTCGCAAGCGGCCCCGGTTCAGACTGCGCAGATTCCCCCGATCGCCGCGTCCTAAGCCGCTTCGGCGGGCGGGTCCTTGTCGAAGCTCTCGATCAGCTCACGAAGGCCCCGCCGCTGGTCGGCGACGAGATCCTGGAGCGAATAGCCGTCGAGCACGGCCATGAATGCGCGGCGGGCCTCATGCAACGCGCCGGTCAGTGAACAGGCCCGGGCGATCACGCAGGACTCGCAGTCGACCAGGTCGAACGTGCCTTCCGTATGTCGGACGACGTCGCCGACTCTGATCTCGGTCGCCGGCCGCGCGAGCCGGATTCCGCCGCTGCGCCCGCGAACCGCGTCCAGAAACCCCGCGGTTCTCAGGTCCTGGACCACCTTCATCAGGTGGTTGTGTGAAATTCGATAGGTGCGGGCGATCTCTCCGATCGACGCCAGCCGATCCGGCCTCGCGGCGAGATGCATCAGCACGCGCAGCGCATAATCGGTGTAGCTCTTCAGCCGCATTCCTAGTTCGCCTGCGATTTTTCGACCAAATACATGTATGCATATTGCATGATTTGACCGATATGAATAGATGCACGACGAGTACATGATTTAACGAGTCGGACTGCCAGATGACCGAAGAGCTGCTCAGTACCCTGGTCCACAGCTTCTACAGCAAGGTCCGCGAAGACGAGGTGCTCGGGCCGGTGTTCAACGGCGCGATCTCGGATTGGCCGCACCACCTCGGGAAGATGGTCGACTTCTGGTCGTCCGTGATGCTCACCACCGGCCGCTACAAGGGCAATCCGCTGATGATGCACCTGAAGCACATCGCGCGAATTCGCCCCGACATGTTCGGCCGCTGGCTCGAGCTGTGGCGCGAAACCGCGGGCGAGGTGCTCGATCAAGCCGGCGCGGCGGCCGTATCCGCAAAGGCCGAGCGCATCGCCGAGAGCCTGCAGCTGGGCATGTTCTTCAGATTGGAACCGAGCGGCAATGTCGCCTCCTGATGGAGAGTGAAATGAGTGCTCCGATTGTCGATCTCAGCGTTCATCATATGCCCAAGGGCCTGTCCGACCGGATCGCCTACGGCTTCACCAAGGCGCTGCGCTTTTGCGCGGACACCTTCTTCGCCAAGCGGTACGGCCACCGGGCGATCGTCCTCGAGACGGTTGCAGCAGTCCCGGGGATGGTCGGCGCGACCATCAATCACCTCAAATGCCTGCGCCGGATGTGCGACGACAAGGGCTGGATCCGCACCCTCATGGACGAGGCGGAGAATGAGCGGATGCACCTCATGACCTTCATCGAGGTCGCGCATCCGACCTTGTTTGAGCGACTGGTGATCCTCGGCGTGCAGTGGGTCTTCTATCTCGGCTTCTTTGCGCTCTATCTCGTCTCGTCGAAGACGGCGCACCGGATCGTCGGCTACTTCGAGGAAGAAGCGGTGCTGAGCTACACGCTGTACCTCAAGGAGATCGACGAAGGTCGCAGCCCGAACGTGCCCGCGCCGGAGATCGCGAAACGCTACTGGAACCTGCCCGACGAGGCGACCTTACGCGACGTGGTGCTGGTGGTCCGCGCCGACGAAGCCCACCACCGCGACGTCAATCACGGCTTCGCGAACGAACTCGGTAGGCTGCCGGTTGAGCAGGCCAAGATCGCGGCCTCGCCGTACCACGACACCAAGCTTGCGGCGTAACTGCGGCACGGGAGAAATTTGAACGAGTATGCGTGACGAACCTGGGGGACGAACATGGCAACTCGCGCGAACCAATCAGAGCTTTCCCAGCCTTCCATCGATCCGATCAGCGATATCCTGAAATGGGTGCTGCTCGTCACCGCGATCATCTGCTTCGCCCTGCTCGGCTGGGCGACCCTGCTGACTTACGAGAAGGCACCGCCCCAGCCGCAGGCCTTCACCGATCGGTCGGGCCAGGTGATCATGTCCGCCGACGACATTGTCGCCGGGAAGGGCGGCTTCCAGAAAGCCGACCTGATGGATTACGGCAGCATCTACGGCATGGGTTCCTATTTCGGCGAGGACTATACCGCCTCGACGCTCGTCCGCCTCGGCGTCCTCACAAAGCAGAACATCGCCAAGTCGGGTGCGACGCCGCCGGGCACCAAGTCGCCCGGCAACCAGTCGCTCGCCACCACGGGTCCTGCGGGAACGGGGCCTGAACCCACGACACCTCCGGCCGTATCGCCGGCCGAAGCCCTCTCCGACGCCGCGGTCACCGCGACGATGCAGAAAGAACTGCAGGGGATCGATCTCACGCAGAAGACGGTCGTCCTCCCCGACTCCGTCGCCCAGGCGATCCGGCAGTTGCAGGGCGAGCTCTCGACCAAGCTCAACACGTCCAACCTGTCCGCCGGCTGGGTGCCCGCGAAGAGCCTCGATCCGGCGCTTCGTACTCAGACCGCCGATTTCATCATCTATTCGGCGATCACGACGGTCGCGCGGCGGCCGGATCATCCTAACACGTCGTGGACCGAAAACTGGCCCTATGAGCCGTCGGTCGGCAACACGCCGACGACCAACACCTTCCAATGGACCTGGATCAGCTTCTGCTTCACCTTTTTTGCGATGGGGTTCGTGCTGTGGCTCTATCGGGCCTATCTCGACCACCCCAACGATGAGCCGAAGGAGACGGGACTCGCCGCCTATCGCGCGCTGACGCCTAGCCAGGTGAAGACCGGCAAATATTTCATCATCGTCGCCCTCGTTTTCCTCGCCTCACAGGGGGCGGGTGCGATCATGGCGCACTCCTACTATGACCGGGAGACCTTCTACGGAGTCCAGCTCAATTACATCCTGCCTTATAACTTCCTAAGGAGCTTCCACCTCCAGGCACCGATCATCTGGATCGGCCTGGGATGGATCGCCAGCGGCCTGTTCATCGCTCCGGCGATCGCTGGCGGCCGCGAGGCGAAGGGGCAGGGACTCTTGGTCGATCTGCTCTTCTGGGTATCGCTGTTTGTCGTCGCCGCGGCGTTGCTCGGCAATTACCTCGGCATCCAGGGCGTGATCGACAAAGGCTGGTTCTGGTTCGGGAACCAGGGCCTCTCCTACATCCAGCTCGGGCGCTTCTGGCAGATCCTGTTCTTCGTCGCCCTCCTGAGCTGGAGCGGCCTCATGTTCCGCGCTCTCTGGCCGACGAGGGAGACGCTGAGCGAAGCGACGAGGCAGTTCTGGACGGGCAAGATTCGGCTCGAGCATCTGATCTGGGCGGCGACCATCAACGTGGCCGTGCTCTATATCTTCGGAATGATCCCGCTGACAGGGATCGAGAAGAGCTTCACGATCACCGATTTCTGGCGCTGGTGGGTGGTCCACCTGTGGGTGGAGCAGTCGTTCGAGTTCTTCGCCGTGGCGATGAGCGCGTACCTGCTGATGTCTCTCGGCCTTGTCTCAAGGAAGCTCGCGGAACGTTCGGTTTACCTCGAGCTCATCCTGATCTTCATGGGCGGCGTGCTCGGCACCGGGCATCACCTCTACTGGGGCGGCGGCCCGAGCATGTGGGTGCCGCTCGGCTCGATGTTCTCGTTCATCGAGGTGCTGCCACTGGTCCTTCTGATCCTGGAGGCGATCACACAGCATCGTCTGATCAAGGGCGCAGCAACGTTCGACTACGGATTGGCCTACCTCTTCATTCTCGGCTCGGCCTTCTGGAACTTCGTCGGCGCGGGAGTCTTCGGCGGCGGAACGCTCAATGCCCCGCTCGTCAATTATTACGAGCATGGCACGTTCCTCACGCTCAACCATGCGCACACGTCGCTGTTCGGCGCCTTCGGTCTGCTCGCGCTGGGCCTGATCTATTTCTGCCTGCGCTACCGGGCCGGACCGGACGCCGAGTTCAACGAGACGCCGGGCCGCATCGCCTTCTGGTGCTACAATCTCGGACTGGTCATGTGGATCTTCCTCCACTTCTTCCCGATCGGCTGGCCGCAGCTCAACGCCGTGTACGAACATGGCTTCGCCTGGGCGCGCAGCCAGGCCTTCTACGACCAGACGCGCTTCTGGCAGTGGATGCGGCTGCCGGGCGACGTCGTCTTCTCCGTCGGCACGTTGATCATGGCATGGGACTTCCTGGTGAAGCTCGGCAAATCGCCGGGACAGCAGCCGGAACCCCGCGGTCGCGCAGCCGCTGTGCCCGCTGAATAGAGGGAGGCAGATCGATGGCGCTCCACCATGCCACTCACGGCGAAAAGCTTCATCTCCCTTCGGTCAGCGATGTCGCTGGTGCCCGGAAGGCCGCGCTCGTCAAGACCGACGCATTCGAAGCAGCACAGCTCTTGCTTCGTGCCGGCGACAGCATCGCCAGCCACGCGGTTCGCGGCTATGCGACCATTTACTGCATCGAGGGGGCAGTCCACCTTCATTGCGGCGAGGACATCCGAGTAAAGGCCGGTGACTGGCTCTATCTCGACCGAGGGCAGGAACATTCGCTTTCGGCGATCGAGGACAGTTCCTTGTTGCTTACGATCCTGTTCGAGTGAGCGCGCAAACCCCCAACCCGAAAACGGTGACTCGCGGCGAGCAGATGCTCGCGCTGCGCAAGAGCCGGATGGCCTCGACGATCCCGTTCCTGCGCGGGGGCTTCCGGCCCTTCTTCTTCGGCGCCGCGACATGGGCAGTGATCGCCATTGGCTTATGGCTCTGGGTGCTCGCGGGCGGGATCAGTCTTCCGACCCGATTCGAAGGCGTCGCCTGGCATCGCCACGAGATGCTGTTCGGGTTCGTGGGCGCCGCGGTGTCCGGGTTCATCCTCACCGCCATTCCCAACTGGACCGGCCGGCTGCCGATCGCGGGAAGGCCGCTGCTCTCGCTATTCGGACTCTGGGCGGCAGCGCGGCTTGCGGTCCTGTTTTCGTCGCTGATCGGTTTCTGGCCCGCGGCAATTCTCGACGTCGGGCTGTTCGTTTCATTGGCGACGCTCGCCGCGCGCGAGGTGATCGCCAGCAACAACCGCAACAAGCCGGTCGTCGGGCTCGTTTTGCTCTTCGGCTTGGCCGATGCCGCGGATTATGCCGGAGCTGCCGGAATCATTCCGGCAGACGTCGGTTGGCGGGGCGCGGTCGCGTTGATCGTCGTGCTGATTTCGCTGATCGGCGGGCGCATTATCCCGTCCTTCACCCGAAACTGGATGGTCAAGCGAAACATGTCGGCCGCCCTGCCGACGCAGCCGCAGAAATTCGACCTGATCGTCATTGCTGCGACCGCACTCGCGCTCGTCTTCTGGGTTGCATTCCCACTAGAGCATCTCACAGGCTGGATGCTCATCCTCGCTGCGGCGGCGCAGGCGCTACGGCTCTCGCGCTGGGGCGGATTCAGGACCGCGAGCGATCCGCTGGTCCTGGTGCTTCATGTAGGGTATTTGTGGGTTCCCATCGGACTTCTTCTGCTCGGCCTTTCGCTCGCCGGAGCCGAGATTCCGGAGAGCGCTGGCGTGCACGCCCTGACCGCGGGCGCAATGACCACGATGATCCTCTCGGTGATGACCCGCGCCAGCCTCGGCCACACCGCTCGTGACCTCAAGGCTTCTCCGGTGACGGTCGCCGCCTACGGTTGCGTGACGATCGGCGCGGTGCTTCGCGTCGCGGCATCGCTGGGTGTTGGCCCTTATCCGGTGATGCTTGACGTCGCGGGCGCATTCTGGGGCGCGTCGCTGCTGCTGTTCCTGGTCGTCTACACCCCGATCCTCTGGAGCCCGCGAATCGGCGAATCGCGCTAGGCGAAGTTGAACGAAATACTGAGGCGCTCGCCACGGCCGGTACCGGGGAGCACTTCGTGGCGGAGCCAGCTCTCCCACATCAGCAGCAGGCCGGGGCGGGGCTCGACCGCGACGAAGGTGTCTGGCCGCGTTGGCGCCGCCATCATCAGTGGCAGACGCGGGTCTTCGAAGCGGATGGCGCCGGACCCTGACGGAACCTCGACGTAAAGCGTCCCCGAAATGATGCTGTGCGGGTGAATGTGCCCACTATGGTGCCCACCGGATTTCAACAGATTGACCCACAGGCTGTCGAGCCGCGGTTTGCGCTTGAGGTCGAATCCGCATTCGCGCGCGAACTTCGTCGCGTGCCGCGTCAGCAGTTTTGAAAGATGCGCAAAGGCCGGGTCGCGCTTCGGGAGATCGTTGAGCGAGGCATAGCTGGTGTAGCCGGCATAACCGTGCTCCTTCGACCAGCTGCGGCCCGCCGGGTCGTCCGCTGCCAACGCGCGGATCGAATGAGCAAGCTGGACCAGCAGACCATCATCGCCCAGCTCGGCCTCGTACAGAGTCGTCGCGAACAGCCTGCGCACCATCATTCATCCCTAGTGCCGGCAGTTGCGCCGCGGAAGCACCGGCTTCGCTGTTTGCCGATCCGTCGAAGCGCGGGGGCATCTTGCAGAAAGCGGCGTTCGCCAGCCCATCGAGGCGTTCATGGCCAGCCTAATCGGCGCAAGAGGGGAACTGATGATCGAGCGGCCGCGTACAATTTTGACTGTCGCGGCAGCGGCCTTCGCGTTCGCTTCCACGGCTGCATTCGGACAGGCCCGCTCCGACGAGAATGCGGTAACGCAAGCGGAAGACGCGTTTGGGTTCAGCGTCGGACGCGAGAGCCTCGGCATTTACAGTTCCACCAACGTGCGCGGCTTCTCGCCCGTCGCGGCGGGGAACCTCAGGATCGACGGGCTCTATTTTGACCAGCAGTGGGGCCTTTCGGGCACGATCCTGGACTCGGTCAGCATCAAGGTCGGACTCTCGGCGCAGGGCTATCCCTTCCTTGCCCCGAGCGGAATCGTGGATCAGTCGCTGCGAGAGCCGGGCAACAAGGCGGGCGCCTCCGTGGTCGCCAACTGGGACAGTTACGGTACCTACGGCGTTGAGGTGGACGGCAGCCTTCCGCTCACCAGCACGTTGTCACTTGGCTACGGGTTCAATGGAACCCATCAGTCGTTCTCTGACGGCACCAATAATACCAATCACACGGAAAGCCTGATTGCGCGCTGGCGACCGGCACGCGGCATAGAGATCATTCCGTTCTGGACGATCAACAACGATTATAACGACGAGGCGGGGACATTCTACGTGCCCGCCGGACCATATCTGCCGAAGCTGCCGAGGCCGGACCATAACGAAGGAGCCGATTGGGCCAAGTTCCGCTACACGGGCCTGAACGAGGGCCTGCTCGCCTCCGCGAGATTGTCGCAGAACTGGCTTCTTCGTTTCGGCGCGTTCCGTTCCGTATGGGATTTGAAGCACAGCTACTCCGGGCTGCTCCTCGACGAACAGCCGGATGGAAGCGGCGAGCGCGTGCTGTACGCCGATCCGCCCAACAAGCAGCAGTCGAACAGCGGTGAGATCCGCCTGACCCACAGCATTCCGGATGGACCGCGGCTGCACGTCATTCACCTCAGCATCCGCGAGCGCGATGCGAAGAATGAGTTCGGCGGCTCCGAATTCTTCGATCTCGGTCCCGGCCGGATCGGAGAAGACGTGACCGCACCAAGGCCCAATGAATTCCAGTTCACCGCGGAGAGCCACGACCATGTCCAGCAGACGACGATCGGCCTCGCCTACGATGGCCGTTGGAAAAATGTCGGCGAGATAAGCTTCAGCATTTCAAAGGCGCGCTTCCGCAAGGAAACTGACGTCCCTGGTGAGACTGCGGCAATCACACGTTCCAGCCCGCTGCTCTACAACGCGACGGCGGCGGCCGACCTTACAAAATCGATCATTGTCTACGCCGGATATGCGCGCGGCCTCGAGGAGAACGGGGTCGCCCCGGATAGCGCCGCCAATCGCAAGCAGCCGCTGCCGGCGATCATCACGCAGCAGAAGGACGCCGGAATCCGCTTCAACATCACGAGGAAAATCAAGGCTGTCGCGGGCGTCTTTGATCTCTCGAAGCCTTATTTCGGGTTCGATTCCGCCAACGTCTATCGGCAGGTCGGTACGGTCGAGAGCAAGGGCGCGGAATTCTCGGTCTCCGGGAGCGTGACTCCGCGGCTCGACCTTGTCGCTGGCGGCATGCTCCTCGACCCCAAGGTCACCGCTTCGAGCGCCACAGGGGACATTGGCTCGAAGCCCGTGGGGCTGCCGACGCATCTCCTGATCGCCAACGCGAACTGGAAATCTCCGTTGAAGGGGTTGGAGCTCGACGTCGCCCTGCAGCATCGTGGTCGCACGCCGGCCACCACCGACAATCTGGTCTTCATGCCGCCGCGGGCGCGGGTCGACGTCGGCAGCCACTATCGCTTCAGGCTCGCCAGCCGCAACGCGACGTTCCGCCTGCAGGTCGTCAACCTGTTCAATAACGAGGGCTGGGGACTCGCCGGTTCGGGCGTCTACACTGGCAGCTCCGGACGCTATGTTCAGGGATATTTGACGGTGGATCTTTAGTCGCCGTCCCGGAGCCGCAGCGCCACTTCGCTCATGAATCGCGCGTCATCCCCGCCGGCGAGCCATTCGGCCTCCGCCGCGATCGCGCCGAGCAGATCGGACAGCGGCTCCATCTCGGCCTTCGCATAATTGCCGAGCACATGAGGGGTGACGAGGTCTTTCCGCCCGGGTCCCGGATGGCCGATCCCGACGCGGACCCGGCGGAAGTCCGGCCCAAGCGCCGCGTCAATCGACCTTAGGCCGTTATGGCCGGCGGTGCCGCCGCCGACCTTCACTTTCACCTTGAACGGCGCGAGGTCGAGCTCGTCATGGAAGACGGTGAGCGCGTCGAGGTCGAGCTTATAGAAATGCATCGCCTGCTGAACCGCGTCACCGCTGTCGTTCATGAAGGTCTGCGGCTTCAGCAGCAGCACGCGGTTCCGACCGATCCGGCCTTCGGCGACCAGGCTTCGAAACTTTTTCGACCAGGGCGAGAAGCCGTGGACCTCGGCAATGATGTCGGCAGCCATGAAGCCGACATTGTGCCGCTGCAGCGCATATTTCGCGCCGGGATTTCCAAGGCCGACCCAGAGTTGCACGGGATGGTTCCTCCCCATCGCCAGATGGGGAGGGGAACCGTCCGAAGGACGGGGGAGGGGTAATCAGCGGTTCGCTATTGACCCCTCCACCATGCAGTCTTTGCTGCATGGTTCCCCTCCCCACGAGCTTCGCTCGCAGGGAGGATTATTCCTCCGAGCTGCCTTCGGCAGCTTCGCCGCCTTCGCCTTCCTCGCCCTCAACGGTCGGGACGGCATCCGCCGGCGCGGTCTCTTCTTCCTCGGCCTTCATCGCCGACGGTGCGACGATGGTTGCCACCGTGAAGTCCTCATCGGTGTTGGCCGGAGTGACGCCCTCGGGCAGCTTCACCTGGCTGATGTGGACCGAATCGCCGATCTCCAGCCCGTCGAGCGGGATGTGGATTTCGTTCGGGATGCTGGCGGCGTCGCAGACGATCTCCAGCTCGTGAACGACGACGTTGAGCACGCCACCCTTTTTGAGGCCCGGCGATTCCTCTTCGTTGTCGAACCGCATGGGGACGGCGACGTGAACTTTGGTGTGCTCACCGATGCGCAGGAAGTCGACGTGAATCGGCCGGCTGCTCACCGGGTGGAAGTCGACCGCCTTCGGCAGGGTCCGTTGCGGCTTGCCCTTGAAGTCGATCATCACGACCGTGTTCATGAAGTGCCCGGTGGAAAGCATCTTCGACAGGAGCTTCTCCTCGACATGGATCGAGAGAGGCTCTTTCTTCTCGCCGTAAACCACGGCGGGGACCCGGCCTTCGCGGCGCAGTGCACGGGAGGCTCCCTTGCCAGCCCGGTCGCGCGCCTCGGCGGGCAGCGTCAGCTGTTCGCTCATTTGGCTATGCTCCGTTTGCGTTTTGGACCCGCGCCACGCCTCCAGGGATGACCATGACGGGGGAGGGCGCGCCCTACGGTAGAGCGCACGGAAAAGCAATCCTCCCCGGAACGGGGAGGTGGCAGTGCGAAGCACTGACGGAGGGTCGGCCCCTCCACCATTCACTCTGCGGTGAATGGTCCCCCTCCCCGTTCCGGGGAGGAGCTAGTAAACGCGCTGCGACGGAATCCCGCGCTCGGCGAGCTGGACGAGCAGGCTGTCCTTGCCTGCGAGATGCCCGGCGCCGACCGCGACGAAGACGGTCCCCGGCGTTTGCATCCGCGCCCTGATCCAGTCGGCCCAGCGCGCGTTCCGCTCTGTGAACATCATCCGATAGGTTTCGGGCGAGGCGATTTTCAGCTGGTCGAGCATGTCGACGAAGACGCTCTGGTCGCCGCGCTTCCACGCCGATTGCATATCAGCCATCGCGACGGAAAGGCTCTGCATCTGGCTCGGACCGGCCGACTGACCCGCTTTCACTGCGCGAGCGGCCATGGGCGGCGGACTTGGAGGCAAGTGCTCGAACATGGTGAGCTGCGACTGAAGCGTTTCGAGCCCCTCAACCGGCTTGCCCTCGGCCTCGGCCTGCCGGCGAAGCACCATGTCGGCCCCATTGTCGACCTGCATTCCCTGCGCCTGCCCGGCGCTGATCGCCATCCTGGTGGTCGCAAGGAAAGATGCGGAGGGCGTCACCGACGGCGGACGGAAGCCCGGGCCAAACTGAACCGGCTGCCGTGGGCCTTCGGGGACCAGCGTTTCGAGCACCAGCTCGTTCGAGCTTTCGAACGCGCTCCGCACCTGATGGTCGAACCAGTTCGTCTTGCCGTCGAGCGCGTGGAAGGTCCCGAAAATGTAGATGGTCGTGTCGGCATCGCGGACCACGAACATGGCGGGTTCCGGAGCGGGCGCCGGAGGAGGCGCAACCGAGGGTGTTGCGGCAGCCAGCGCAGCAGCGACGAGCAAGTTGACCATCCATCACCCTCCCGAGGCGAATGGCACTGGCAGGCGAGATGCGTGGCTTATGCGGCGGCTGCCCCACCCGCGGCGGATCGCCTCCGCCAAGCAATCACACGCATCAGACCCCCCAGCCCGATACCGGGAATCATGGTCACCAAGTCCTTAAGAAAAGTCTAGCGAATTCGTTGAAATGTGAAGATTTATCGGTGGATTGCACAACTCGGCGTCGCTCGGCGGACTCTATTGCAGCCGACGCACCTTGTAGCCGTCCTTCTGCAGCATCTCGATCACGGAATTTTTCCCCGCGAGATGGCCTGCGCCGACGGCAAGCAGGACCGTTCCAGGCTCGGCCATGCGCTGTTCGATCCACTTGCTCCAATTGGCGTTGCGTTGCCGGATCAAAGTCTGCTGAAGCACGGGGGAGTCGGACAGATCATGGTCGAACGTGCGCGCGATCCCGCCCACGTCGCCGCGCGACCAGGCGTCGAGCATGCCGTCATATTCCTTGTTGGTGTCCTTGCTGTCCTCGATCGCGCCCTCCAGCAGATTTTGCTGTGCCGATTCCGGAAGCCGGTCGAAGAAGGACAATTGCTCGAGGTTGGTTTCAAGCTCGCCGACAGGCTTTCCCTGGGTTGTGAAGCTGTTGCGCAATACACCTTCCACTCCGCCCGAGAGTCCGAGCGCCCGGAATTGCCCTCCAAGCAGAAGGAACGCCGCCATCCAGGTCTTCATCCCGTTATAGGCCTGTTCTGGCACCCCGCTCTTTTTGATCGCAGCTTCGAGCGCCGGTCGTTTGGCGGCAGGCACCCGCTCGACGAGCGGCGGCAGCCCCTTGGCGAGGCCAAGGCTCGCGAGCGCCGACATCAGCTTGGTCGGGTTCTTGTCGTCGACAATCGTTTCGACGACCAGTTGCTGAGAATTCGCCATCGCCTGGTCGAGCTTCGGCGTACGCCATTGGAGATCGCTCGGCAGAAGGTGGATCGTCCCGAACAGATAGATGGTCGTGTCGGGATCGCTCACTTCCCAGAGAGCCGGATGCGCGACTAGCGGCGTCCTCGCTTCGGCTGGAACAGAGCCGAGCAGCAGCGGGATTCCGAGCGCGGCTACGACCCGACGCAGGAGTGATTTCAGCTTCAATTCAGACCCTTTCGATCAATCGCTCGCACCGAGCGCTAGACACGACTAGCTTAACGTCCACTTGCTCCCCAACAACGCATCCGCCAAAGCGCCCGAAACCATCTCGACGGGGCATTCGCTTGAGCCTGAGCTTCCAGGACCTGATCCTCACCTTGCACCGCTATTGGGGCGAGCAAGGCTGCCTGATCCTGCAGCCCTATGACATGGAGATGGGGGCGGGGACATTCCACCCCGCGACGGTGCTACGGTCGCTGGGTCCCGATCCGTGGCGCGCCGCCTACGTGCAGCCGTGCCGCCGACCGACCGACGGCCGCTACGGCGAGAATCCGAACCGGCTCGGCCATTATTATCAATATCAGGTCGTGCTGAAGCCCAGCCCCGAGGACCTGCAGCAGCTCTATCTCGGGAGCCTCATCGAGATCGGGATCGATCCGCTCAAGCACGATATCCGCTTCGTCGAGGACGATTGGGAGAGCCCGACACTCGGCGCATGGGGACTCGGCTGGGAAGTCTGGTGCGACGGCATGGAGGTGACGCAGTTCACTTACTTCCAGCAGGTCGGAGGGTTCGAGTGCAAGCCGGTCACCGGCGAGCTGACCTATGGGCTCGAGCGTCTGGCGATGTACATTCAGGGCGTCGACAATGTGTTCGACCTGAGATTCAATGACGCCGGAGTGACTTACGGCGACGTGTTCCTGGAGAATGAGCGCGAGCAGTCCGCGTACAATTTCGAGGTGGCGGATACCGATGCCTTGTTCGACCTATTCCGGAAGGCCGCGGCCGAATGCGAGCGCTGCCTTGAGGCGAAGCTGCCGATCCCCGCCTATGAGCAGGCGATCAAGGCCAGCCACCTGTTCAACATGCTGCAGGCGAGGGGCGTGATCAGCGTCGCCGAACGCCAGGCCTATATCGGGCGCGTCCGCGACCTCGCCAAAGCGGCGTGCGGCGCCTGGCTGGAGAAATCCCCTCTCCCTTCAAGGGAGAGGGTGCCGAGCGTTAGCGAGGCGGGTGAGGGGGCTTGATCGTGCCCAGCTACCCCTCTCCAAGCTGCGCTAGGCAGCAAGCTGCCAAGCTTCGCTATCCTCTTCCTCAAGGGGAGAGGAAATGAGCGACTTCCTGCTCGAGCTCCGGTCGGAAGAAATCCCGGCGCGGATGCAGCCGAAGGGGCGCAACGATCTTGCGCGGCTGTTCGCCGAATGCACGAACGAGGCGGGGCTGGGGACCGGGGCAATCGAGACCTTTTCGACGCCGAGACGGCTGACCCTAATCGCGCATGAGGTGGCGGACGCGACCGAAGCGGTCCGGGAGGAGATCAAGGGCCCGCGAACCTCCGCGCCGAGCCAAGCGCTTGAGGGATTCCTGCGCAAGACCGGATTGGCACGCGAGCAGCTGGAGGAGCGCGACGGCATCTATTTCGCCGTCGTGGAGCGGCCGGGGCGTTCCGCGTCTGAAATCCTCGGCGAGGTCGTCAGACGGATCGTCGCCGATTTTCCCTGGCCCAAGTCGATGCGCTGGGGCAACGGGACGCTCCGCTGGGTGCGGCCGCTGCACGGGATCGTCAGCGGGGCGACCACCGTCGGCCATCGCTTCCATCACGCGGGGGCGATCACCGTCGGCGGAGCGTCAGACTATGCCGAAAAGCTGCGCGCCTGCCATGTGATCGTCGACCAGGACGAGCGCGCGCGGATCATCCGCGACGGCGCCGCGGCAGCCGCGGCCGAAGCAGGCCTGCAGCTGATCGAGGACGAAGGACTGGTGGTCGAGAATGCCGGCCTCACCGAATGGCCGGTGCCGCTGCTCGGCCGGTTCGACGAGGATTTCCTCGACGTCCCGCGCGAGGTGATCGTGCTCACCATGCGGACCAACCAGAAGTATTTCGCCTGTGGGGCGTCCGACGGCGGCCTTACCCCGGCGTTCGTGTGCGTCGCCAATGTCGCGGCGAGCGATGGCGGCAAGGCCATCGTCGAGGGCAATGCGCGGGTGCTCGCCGCGCGGCTCGCCGACGCCCGCTTCTTCTGGGAGCAGGACCTGAAGGTGCCGCTCGAGGAGCAGGCGGCAAAGCTCGGTGGGATCATCTTCCACGAGAAGCTCGGAACCGTTGCCGACAAGGTCGAGCGCGTCGCGAAGCTCGCACGATGGCTGGCGGAAGAGGGTATCGTCAAAGGCGCGAAGCCCGAGCAGGTCGAACGGGCGGCGCGGCTTGCGAAGGCGGACCTTGTTAC
>JBQCCG010000281.1:0-2613 GCA_051962455.1 Sphingomicrobium sp.
GAAATCGCAGCAACGGTCGACATGCTCGGACACGAGCGCTTGGCCGGCGTCGTCCTGAACAAATATCGCGGCGGTCTCGTCAGCGAGGGCTATGGCATCGAGGAACGTTACGCTAGCGAATATTATTCGAGCCGCGATTACGACGAAGAGCGCTAGGACGCGCTCTTCGCCGGCGGGGCAAAGCCCGGCTGATACTGGATCTTGGCCGATGCCTTGAGGTTCTTCACACGATCATCAATGAACTTGCGGACCTGATCGCGCCGGATTCCTTCGAGAGCGAGTTGCCGAGCCTTGTCTTCCGGCAGCGGCGCTGCCTGACGCGCGGAGATGACGCTTGCCACCGCTTTGTCGGGGCCGTCCGCGATAAAGGGCTCGCCTGGCTTCAAGGCAGCCACCTGCGAATAGATTGACGGCGGGAACATTGCGGTGTCGACCTCCTTGGTCGCCCTGGTAAACTGAACTCCCGCCGCGGTTAGCGCCTGAGTCAATTCATCCATCGTGTTCGCAGCAGTGAGCTTGGCCTTCAATGCATCGCTCTTTGGCAGTGGGTAGATGACCTGCTGCAGCGTCCAAATCTCGCGCTTGCCGAAAATGCCCGGATGACTCGCTTCATATTGGGTGATCTGATCAGGCGTTGGAACCTGTGCGGTATTCACCTGCCGAGAAACGAGCATGTTTATCAACAGCTCCTCGTTCATTCGGCGCTGCTGGTTGAGGAACTCGGGTGACTTGTCGAGACCTTCGGATCGAGCCTGTTGCTCGAGAAGGCGGCGGTTGACGAGTAGCTGCAAGGCTGCGGCACGCGCTTCTTTGGTCGCCGAACTGGCCGGCAGGTTCTCACTTGCGAGCTCTGCATTGAGGTCGGCTGCAGTGATCTCTTCGTTATTGACGACGGCGACCGTCTGGCCTTCGGCCTTCCGTTCGCAGGACGAGACGACGAACGCTAGAACGATCGCCAAGACAATGCGCTGACCCATACCCACCCCGGTTGAAAAAGGAGATATTTGCGTCATAGCATGGGGCATTCGCTGGTTCTAGCAGGGGGCGGAGCAGTCAATGAACAGTGTCTACGATTGGGTCTCGCTCGCGATATTTGCCGGCTTGGTCGTGCTGTTTCTCCAGCGGTCAACCAGCGATCGATCGGAAAAGGACGCACCGCTGCTGTTCTATCTCGCCGCAGGCGTAGGCTGCGGCGCCGCCAACTATTTCGGTAATCAGGGACAACAGGTGGTCGCGATTGCGCTCCTGGCGGCTACGCTCGCGTTCATCTTCTTTTACCTGAAGCCGTTCAAGGGCCGGCCGAATTCCTGATCAATCCCGCGGCTCAAGCTCCGCAGCTAATCACGCGATGAATACATTTCGTCGGCCCGGTGGCACGGATTGGATGAAGGCGCGGGTGAAGGCGTCGAGTGATGCCCAGGCGCGAGCCGGGTCATTACTAACCGTCGAAATACGGACCAGGATTGCATCGGGGAGAATGCCCTCCAGGTTCTGCTCGGCGGTGGCAATCCTTTGTTCGCCCCAGTTCGCCGGCATCTTGTTGCCGACCCGGGTCCAGTAGAGGACATGTTCAGTGACGCCGTCGGACGTGGCGTCCATGGCGTTCGCTGGCACGACATGCGATCCGATTTCAACCGTGCGCGATGTTACACCTGAAATGTGATAGCCGCTGGCGGTGTAGCAGGTCTCCGGACGATGGATCTGGAGGATGCCGGTCTCGCTGCCGCTCTGCGCCAGGAGGAGCATCACCGGTTCGTTCTGGCCGTCCGAGTAGACGCGGGTCAGGAGCTGACTGTAAATCGCGCGCTCCATCTGGTCTTCGGGAGGCACCACGAGACCGCTCGCCGCGACAAATTTCCATCGGCCGATCTCCTTCGGGACGATGTTGTCCAGCTTGGCGCTCCCGAGATAGTCGAGATGCCGGTTCGGCTTCCGCCATGCGGCTAGGCCGGCGGCGGAGCAGAAGAGCAGACCGACAAGCAGCTTCCGCCGATCGATCTCAGGCGCCATGAAACTGCCGACGACCAGCTTCATGACTCTGCCTTCCGCTGCATGCGCACAAAAAATGGCGTCGCGAGCTGGTCGATTGCAAAGACCGTCAGCAACGCCACCGCGAACATCAGCAGGCCGGCGAAATCATGCACGAAACCCTGGGCCGCGGATTCGCCGAAATAATAAGTGATCAAGACAAGCGAGAGAACCCGAACGAAATTGGAAAACATCGCGATTGGAATCGCCGCGACCGAAATCACCAGGAACGCCGTGAAGTTGGACCGGTGCCGCAGGTACACGTAGAAGAGGCAGAGCGCTCCGAGAGTCACGATCGAATTGAGACCGGCGCATGCCGCGGCCACGAGCAGTTGATACTGGCCGATGTAAATCATTACGCCGGAACTTGCGACCGGATAGCCCAGTTCGTGCAATAGCGAAACCGTGCCGCTGGAGATTGCGATCTTGATTGGCTGAGTCACTGCCGCGACGGCGGTGTCGGGAAGCGGGAGGGTGAACGCGAGGTAGACGAGCGGAAACCAGATCGACCGGATGACCGCAGCGCCAAACAACAGGTAACCCGAAGCGATCAGCGCGCCATACATCGCGAAGGCCTCGATCTCG
>JBQCCG010000282.1:0-41239 GCA_051962455.1 Sphingomicrobium sp.
TTCACCTCTTCTTCGAACGGTCCTTCGCCGATCGGCTCGTCCTCGGGAGTCCCCGATCCGACGTGAGTCCCGGCGCCGGTTCCAAGGGCCTCGCCGATCGTCGGACCGCGCGGCCGGTCGCCTTCGCCATATTCGAGCGCCGCGGTTTCATCGTGATCGTCCAGCTCGCCGAGTGCCGCCGCTTCTCGCGCTGCCTCACTGTCGGTCAGGTCGTCGGTGCCAATTCCCTCGCCGGATGGCTGACCCTCTCCAGCACGGGTCCCGCCCCCGGCCCCGCCACCGGTGCCGCCGAGCGGCTTCTCTTCTTCCTCGGCGACGCCAAAGCCGCCGATCCCACCGCCACGGTCCTTTTCGCCGGTCGTCATGCCAGCCTCCTCCAATGGTCTGCTCGATCAACGCGCGACCGATGAGGGCGTGCCGCGACTCGAAACGGCTGAAGGTCCGTCCAGCCGCGGGACGTTGACCCTGAAATGTCAATCCCCATTTGAACCTGGAAGCCGCTTCGGCGTTGTTGCCGTGAAAAGAGATTTAGAAGGTTTCTGAACGTGATAGCCCGGTTGTTTGCCGGCGCCGCCTGTGCGGCGCTGACGGTCCTTTCCGTGCCTGCGGCGGCGGCCACCACGAGTCCCGCCATGCCGAACGGGATCAACTATGATGCCGCTGCCGATCAGGCGGTGAACGCATTTTATGCGTCCCGCCAGGGTGCTCCGTTATGGTTGAGGAGCGGCGCGGACGGTGCCGCGGCGCGCGAGCTCATCGGCGTGCTCTCACGGGCGCAGCTGGACGGTCTGCCGAGCGGTCCCGGCTACGCCGCCCAGGCCCAGTCACTGATCGCCCAGGCGCAGATGGGCGACCCGGCCGCCCTCGCCGCCGCGGATCGCCTGCTGTCGGCTGGCTGGGTCCAATATGTCGAGGCGCTGCAAACGCCGCCGAGCGGCATGATCTACGCCGACTCCTGGGTCGCGCCGCGCCGGAAAAGCGCGGGGTCGATTCTCGCCGAGGCCGCTGCCCAGCCGTCGCTCGCCGCTTACGTGCGCAAGGTGAGCGAAGTGAACCCGCTATACGCGCAGCTGCGTGACGCCGCCTGGTCTCAGATGCAGGCCGATGGAGGATCGGTCGACCCGCGGGTCCTCGCCAGCCTCGACCGAGTGCGCGACATTCCGCCGTCCGGCCGCTACGTGATCGTCGATACCGCCGGAGCGCGGCTGTACATGATCGACGACGGCCGCATCGTCGATTCGATGAAGGTCATCGTCGGCAAGGCCGATCCGTCGACCGAGACGCCGCTCCTCGCCAGCACGATCTATTATGCGACGCTCAATCCATACTGGCACGTCGATGCCCCATTGGTCCGGTCGCTGATCGCCAAGAACGTGCTCGACCAGGGACTCTCCTATCTTACGAGGCAGGGTTACCAGGTTCTCTCGCCGGACGGCTCGGGCGAGCTTCTCAACCCGGCGAAAATCGACTGGCACGCCGTCGCCGACGGCAGCGAGACGGTCGATGTGAGGCAGCTCCCGGGCCCGCGCAACTCGATGGGCCATATCAAGATCGGTTTCCCCAACAGCTCCGACATCTATTTGCACGACACGCCGAACAAGGACCTGTTCGCGCAGGACGACCGCGACCTCAGCCACGGCTGCATCCGGCTGCAGGACGCCGAGCGGCTCGGCCGCTGGCTGATGGGTCGCGATCCCGAAACCGCCTCGACCGAACCGGAGCAGCACGTGCTGCTTCCGTCGCCGGTGCCGATCTACGTGACCTATCTGACCGCCCAGGTGCATGACGGGCAGCTCAGCTACGTCGATGACGTCTACGGCCGCGATTCCGAATTCGCCGCGCTGCACTAAGCGGCAGCTTGCTGCCCGCTGATCGTCAGACCGAGACTTCGTCCATTGTCTTGAGCTCGGGTTCGGGCAGGCCGTCCTTTTTGTAGCGCTCGGTTAGCTCCTGCTTCCTCTGTGCCATCTTCTCGCCGAGCGCCTTCATGTCGAGGTCGCCCTTGCGCGATTCGGCAAAGATACCGCCGGGTTTTTCCTCTTCCTTGATGTGATGCTCGATCTCTTCCGAGAGCACATGGACCTTGGTATCGAAGAAGCTGTCCGGAGTTCCGTCTTCCGCCGCCTCGATCTCGGCGACCAGCAGCTTGGCCGCGTCGTGCTCGACATACCCTTCCTTGAGCTCGCTTTCGTCGACGATTCCCTCGCAGGCCGGATAGAAGATCTGCTCCTCAAGCTCGAAATGGATGGTCAGCGCCAGGCAGAGCTTGTGCGCGAGCTTCTGCTTCGCTCCGTCGCCCTTCGCGTCCTCGAATTTCTTGAACATTTCCTCGGCTTCCCGGTGCTCATGCTTGAGAAGCGCGATTGCGTCCTGCGATTTGGTCTCCGCCATCTGGCCAATCCTCCGTGCTAGGCAATCGAAACCAACTGCGCTGGTGGGATGTTCCTGGACTTGGCATGCGTCATGAAAGCGTCACCGTACCCGCCGGCAACGGGATCGACTGGAAGGCGATCGGCTATCTATTCTCGATTGCCGGCGTGCTCCTGCTGGGCGCGGAGGCAATCCCCAAGCCGAGCGACCCCTGGTGGTACTGGCCCGCGCTCGGCGGCGGCGTGCTGACGTCGATCATCGGCTTCGCTCTGCGCTACATGGCGCATTTGAAACAGCGCCGCGAAATCGAGCAGACCAAGCGCGAAGCGGAGCAGCACTAAAGGGTCAGGATGGCCCGCCGCTGTCGGGCTCGGAATCGGCTGCCGCAATCACTTGCTCGGGCGACTTGTTGAGCTCCAGCCAGTCCCGGAACGGCAAATGATAAATCTGGTCCATCACTTCGAATTCGAGCCCGCCAGGCTGCCACGTGTCGCTGTTCCACAGCGCGACGACACCGCTCTTCTTCTGGGGATCGAACAGGATCAGCGAGCGATAGCCCTTGATGCCGCCGCGGTGCCCGATGATCTGGTGCCCGGCGTAATCATAGCTGCGCCAGCCGTAGCCGTACCAGGCGGTCCCGAGCCGCTCGAGGAACTTGCGCATCCGCGCGCGCTCGGTCGGGGTCTTGACGTAGCGGCCGTGGATGGTGTCGAGCACTTTTGAGTCGACCACGTCGGGCATTTCGCCCATCTGCGCTTCCATCCACAGCGCCATGTCCTTGATGTTGCTGTTGATTCCCGCGGCGCCGGGGACCTTGTAATAGGTGTCGACCATCGGCCACGGCCGCTTGCCAGAGCTATGCGGCCGAGCCCAGCTCTTGTTCGATTCCAGCCCCTCCCTCGAGACGCTGCCGCTGGTCATCCCGATCGGGTTGAACAGATAGCGCTTGACCGCCTTTTCGTAAGGCAGGTGGGTAATGCGCGAGACCATCTCGCTCGACGCGTCATAGGCGACGTTCTGATAATCCCAGCAGGTTCCCGGCGCACAAACCGCATTGAGCTGCCCGATCTCGGTCCTGAGCAGGCTCGGGTCCTCGCCCTCCTCGAGCTTGTTGGCATAGGCGTCGCGATAAATGCCGAGGCGGTGCGAGAGCAGGTCGCCGACGGTCGCGATCCGCTCATTGCCGTTGGGAAGCTTCAGGTCCGGGGCATAATCCGCGACCGGCCCGTTGAGGTTGATCTTGCCCTGCTCTGCGAGCTTGGCGACCATCGTCGCGGCAAGTCCTTTGGAGCAGGACGCCCAGCGGAACACCGTCTCCGGAGTGACGGGATCGCCCGATCCTTCGAGCGTCTCGCCATAGCCCTGGAGGAAGGTGATCCGCCCGTTTTCGACGATTCCCACCGCGAGACCGACCATCGCCGGCTTCTTCATCAATTCGCGGAGACGGGCATCGAGCAGTCGGTAGTCGATGTCCTGGCGCGACGCGGGTGAAAGCTCGGCGAGCTTCAGGTGCGCAGCGACAACCTTTGGATCGGGTCCTTTCGATCCCTCATGCGGCCGCATCGCCAACAGCGACGCGCCCATCAACAGCACGAACGCGCCGATTCCAACCTTCTGAGCTCTTTGCAAAATCACTCTTCTCCCCACCCAGACGGCTGTGTGGACTGGAGCGCCATTTGCCTCAACGCGCCGCTCGACCCGCTTGCGACGAAGCGACTCTCATGCGCGACGGAACGCGAAATTCTGGCCTTCAACGCACGGCTCGCCTAAACGCACCGCCATGCAATTCCTGAAGACCCTTTTCTGGGTCCTGATCGCGGTCGTCGTCGTCCTGTTCGCCAGCCGCAACTGGTTTGACGTTACGGTCAACCTGTGGAGCGACATCCAGGCGGACATCAAGCTGCCGGTCCTGCTCCTGATCGTCTTCCTGATCGGCTTCGTTCCGACCTGGTCGGTGATGCGGACGCGACTCTGGACGCACCGCCGCCGGATCGAGGCCATGGAGCGCAACCGGGTGGCCGCGCTGCCGCCCGAGCCTGCCGGTGTCGAAGAAGGGGAGCCAGTCATTTGAACCCGATCTTCGTCGCGATCGACACGCCGGATCTCGCGCGGGCTGTGCACATTGCCGAGGCGGTGCGTGAACATGCGGGCGGGCTGAAGCTCGGCCTGGAATTCTTCTCCGCCCAAGGGCCCGAAGGAGTCCGCCGGATCGGGGAATTTGGCCTGCCGATTTTCCTCGACCTCAAGCTCCACGACATCCCGAACACGGTCGCAAAGGCGATGGAGGCGCTCGCGCCGCTTCAGCCGGCGATCCTCACCGTTCACGCCGCTGGCGGTCGCGAGATGCTCGTCGCGACCAAACGCGCCGCACCTCCCTCGACCAAGGTTGTCGCCGTCACCTTGCTGACGAGCCTCGATGCCGGCGATCTGGCGGATCTCGGGATCGACCGCTCGCCGGCCGAGCAGGTCGGGCGACTGACCCGCGTTGCGCGCGACTCCGGCGTTGACGGGATTGTCTGTTCGGGCGCGGAAGTCGCCGGCGCTCGCGGAGCATGGCCCGACGGCTTTTTCGTCGTTCCGGGAATCCGGCCGGCCGGCGCGGAGGTGGGCGACCAGAAGCGCGTGGTGACTCCGGCGCAGGCGCTCGCCGATGGAGCTTCGGTGCTGGTGATCGGCCGTCCGATCACGGGCGCGGCCGATCCTCGGCGAGCGATCATGGAAATCGCCGCCGAGCTTACCCAAGTTCCCGCCGAAACAAGGATTTAACGACATGAGTTGGCTCAGCAGGGTGCGCAACGGCATCCCCTTCCTGCCCAAAAGGCAGACCACCGAGACGCTTTGGCACAAGTGCAGCAAGTGCGGCACGATGGTCTTCGTCAAGGAATGGGAGGAGAATTACAACGTTTGTCCGCGCTGCAACTTCCATGACCGCATCGGCCCGACCAAGCGCTTTGAGCAATTGTTCGACGCTGCGGAATATGAGGTGCTGCCTTCGCCCGAGGTCCGCGAGGACCCGCTCCGGTTCAAGGACGCCAAGCGCTATACCGAGCGGCTGAAGGCGGCACGCACGGCGACCAACGAGCGCGACGCGCTGGTCAACGCCAGGGGCAAGATCGACGGCCACCCCGTCATCATCGGCGTCCAGGATACGGGCTTCATGCTCGGATCGATGGGCACCGCCGTCGGCGCGGCGTTCATCGCCGCGATCGAACGCGCCATCTCCGATCACTGCCCCTACATCATCTTCACCGCGGGCGGGGGCGCGCGCATGCAGGAAGGCGCGCTCTCGCTGATGCAGCTGCCCAAGACCACCGTCGGCGTGCAGATGCTCAACGAAGCGGGGCTGCCCTACATTGTCGTGCTGACCGACCCTACGACGGGCGGAATCACCGCCTCATATGCGATGCTTGGCGACGTGCAGATTGCCGAACCGGGCGCGCTCATCGGCTTCGCCGGCCAGCGGGTGATCGAGCAGACCATCCGCGAGAAGCTGCCGGAGGGATTCCAGCGCGCCGAGTATCTGCTGGAGCACGGCATGATCGACATGGTCGTTTCGCGCGGCGATCTCAGGGAACGGCTGGCGCAGCTGGTCTCGTACCTCGCCCCGGAGACCAAGGAGGCGGCGTGACGGGACAATCCTCCCCGGAACGGGGAGGGGGACCATCCGCCGGAGCCTCGCGAAGGCGGATGGTGGAGGGGGCCCCCTCCACCACGTCGCTGCGCTCCGCGGTCCCCCACCCCTTCCGGGGAGGATTTAATGCCCGACTTCGCCCGCTCCACGCACCCCGGCGTCCAGTCGCAGCTCGACCGGCTGTCGAAGCTGTCGCCGGCCGGCGACCGTCTCGGAATCGAACGCATCTCCGGAGTGCTCGATCGGCTCGGCCGGCCGCAGGACAAGCTCCCGCCCGTGTTTCACGTCGCCGGGACCAACGGCAAAGGTTCGACGGTCGCCTTTCTCCGCGCCGCGCTCGAGGCTGGCGGATACGAGGTGCACGCCTTCACCAGCCCCCACCTCGTCCGCTTCAATGAACGGATCCGGGTTGCGGGACGGCTGGTGGATGATGAGACGCTCGCAGGGCTTTTGAGCGAAGTGCTCGACGCCGGCGCGGGAATCGAGCCGAGCTTCTTCGAAGTCGCCACGGCCGCCGCGATCCTCGCCTTTGCGCGCACGCCGGCGGACGCGTGCATCCTCGAAGTGGGGCTCGGCGGCCGTCTCGACGCGACCAACGTGATCGAGCGCCCGCTGATTTCCGGCATCGCCAATCTGGCGCTCGATCATCAGCAGTTTCTCGGCACGGGGCTCGTCGACATCGCGGGCGAGAAGGCCGGGATCGCAAAGGCCGGCGTTCCGCTGGTGACGCAGCTCTATCCCGCACCGGTCGCGTCGCGGATCGGCGAGATCGCGCACGAGCGCGGGGCAATCTGGCTCCCGCGCGGCGGTGTCTGGGACGCGATCGGCAGCGGCGGCAAGCTCCACTATCGCGACGAGCAAGGCACGCTCGACCTGCCGATGCCGCGCCTGCCCGGCCGCCACCAGGCGATGAACGCCGCGCTCGCGATCGCAATGCTTCGGCACCAGGATGTCTTCCGAGCGCCCGCTTCGACGTTGACGGCGGCACTGGGCTGGGCCGATTGGCCCGCTAGGTTGCAGCGGCTTGCCCCCGGCCCCATCTCCGGCGAGCGCGAGGTTTGGCTCGACGGCGGGCACAATCCTTCGGCGGCGCGGCAGATCGCCGCTTTCGCCAAGCACCATTTCGCCGACGGCAAGCCGCTTCATCTCGTCTTCGCCAGCCTCGCGACTAAGGACCCGCCTGGGATGCTTGAGCCGTTCAAGGGGGTTGCGGCCGCGGTCCATGCGGTGCCGATTCCTGGCCACGCCTGCTTCACGCCCAGCGACCTCGTCGATATTGCCGGCGAACTCGGCTTTCCCGCGGACGCCCATGACGATCTCGAGGGCGCTCTCGCGGCGGTCCCGCCCGATGCGCGCGTACTGATCTTTGGTTCGCTCTATCTGGCGGGAGTGGTGCTGGAAGCGAACGAGCAGATTCCGGATTGAGTAGCCGAACTCTTCACCGCTCATCCTGAGTAGGGGCTGAGCGAAGCCGAAGACCCGTATCGAAGGACGGTCCTTCGATACGCCGGACAAGCGGTGCAGACTAGCGCGCGGGCTGGCCGCTTTCGGCCAGCGCCTCGGTTGCTTTCGCGCCGATGTCGCGCGGCTCCTCGCCGACGGCGCGTCTTTCCTGCGCGGCAACACGCGCCCATTCGAGCAGCACGAAAAGCACGGCGACGAGACCGATCGCGGCCGTCCAGCGAAACACCAGCGCATAGCCGTATTTGTCGAAGGCCTCGCCGGCCACCCCTCGGCCGAGCGATCCGACGAGGAAGGTCAACGACGACAGCAGCGCATATTGCACCGCCGTGAACTTCTTGCTGATGATTCCGGAAAGATAGGCGACGAACGCGGTCAGCGCGATGCCGATGAAGACGTTGTCGCAGAAGATCGCGACCAATAGCTGCGCCATCCTTTCATTGTAGAAGAATGGCCCAAAGTTCAGAAAACTCGCAATACTTCCGAGGACGTGGCCCAAGGTGCCCCAGAGTTGGCCAACCGCATCTACAATTTGTTCGGTGTGGGTGAATCTCAACGCCCGATCGATATTCGGCGCACCACCTGCCAGGTCCGCGAACACCAGATTCCCGAGCGGAGTGATCGCCGCGCCGATCAGCACGGTCGGAAACTTGCCGATCTTCGCGAACAGATAACCGCCAAGGCTGATGCCTAGCATGGTCATGAAGATGCCGAAGATCTTCGAGGCGAACGCGACCTCGTCCTTCGTGTAATGCAGGTAATCCAGGTAGAAGGGGTAAGCGAAGGCCGACCAGATATTGTAGCAAAGCGCGTAGGTCAGGATGAAGCCGATGATGATCAGGACGCCCCAGCGGAGGCGCTCCGACAGCTCGGCGAGCGGCGACACCAAAGCCCCGTAGATGTGATTCATCGCGGCGCGGGCGCCCGTGGTGTGCGGATGCGCTTCGTGCTGGACGCCTTTCCCGTGCGCCTTCAGCCAGTTCACGCCCGCGGCGATGATCAGCGGCACGAACACCGTCGCGACGATGATCCACGGGCCCACATCTCTCGTGAAATCGGCGACCGAGGGCAGCTTCCCCCCGGTCTCCTGAGCCGAGAGCATCGAGACCATGAATCGCCCGAGCGAAACCACGGCCCATAGCCAGCAGACTCCAACGATCGCGAGCGCGGCGACGCGGACCTGGACGCTGAGCTCGCCCGCCTGTTCGAGCGCGTGCTCGATCGCGTTCTTCGGCGGCCGCTCGGTATCCGGCGCGGTGATCGCGACGATCATCATCGCCAGCACCAGCGCCGCCATCACCCAATAGACGACGCCCCAGGGCATCCGCGCCGCGAGGATCAGAGCGAACGCGCCGCCGACGATCGATGCCGTCCGGTAGCCGAACTGGTAAACCGCCGAGAGCAGCTCGACGGTCGTCCGTTCGTCGGCGACGTCGATACGCCAGGCGTCAACCGCGATGTCCTGAGTCGCCGACGAGAAGGCGCCGATCACCGCGAAAATCGCGAACCAGCCAATGGCTGTTGTCGGGTTGGTCGCGCCGAGGCCGACGAAGGCGATGATCAGCCCCGCCTGGCACAGCACGATCCAGCTCGTGCGCCGGCCGAGCATCCCGAGCACCGGGAGGTGCACGCGGTCGACCAACGGCGACCACAGGAACTTGAACGCGTAGGCCAGCCCGATCCACGAAAGCACGCCGATCGTCGCGAGATTGATCTTCGCGTCGCCGAGCCACGCATTGAGCGTGCCGATCAGCAAGGCAAAGGGAAGCCCTGACGAGAAGCCGAACGCGAGCATGGTCGCCGACTTGCGCGTCGCCAATGCCGCCTTGAGCAGCTTCCAACCTTTCGGCCGCTCGCCTGCCATTCCTAGTCCCCTCGCTCCGCCGTGACTGAACCTTAGACTGGTTTCACAGCCTGCCTAGCCCCGACATGAACAGGGGTCCGCTATTCCGCGTCGGTCGCGGAGGGGAACAGCTCAAGGCCCTTTGGCGGCTTCACCTTTTCGCCTTGCAGGTGCCGGTCGACGCATTCGATCGCCTTGAGCAATTGCCGATCAGTATAGGGTTTGAGGAGGCAGCCGACCGCGATTTCCGATGCCCTCGGATACGCATGTCCGGTCGCGAACAGGGTCGGAACTCCACTCTTTCTCGCGTGATGGGCGAGCTTGATTCCCGTCTGCTGCTTTTTCAGGCGAACGTCGCTGAGGATGAGATCGACCGCTTCGCGCCCTAGCACGTCGAGCGCATCGTCGAGACCATCGACCGTTGCGACGATCTCATAACCTGCGTCGCTCAGGATATTTTCATTGTCGAATGCGGTCAGCGGCTCATCCTCGACGATGAGGATGCGCTTGACGACCTGCCTACGCTTGCCGAACAGCATCTCGTTCCCGATCCCAAGACACGGCAAATGACTTCGCGACCGCAACGAACAAGGCCTCAAGGGGTGCCGCATCGGCGCTCGCCCGCGGCCACAGCGCCCAAAAAAACCGACGAGGGGCCGCAGCGCATCGCCAAACTGCTCGCGCGCGCCGGAGTCGCGTCGCGTCGCGAGGTCGAGCGGATGATCGCCGAAGGGCGCATCGCGCTCAATGGCGAAAAGATCGCGACCCCCGCGACGTTGCTGGAAACGGTCGAGGGGCTGACGGTCGACGGCCGCCCGGTCCGCGCCGCCAAGGCGACACGGCTCTACCGCTTCTACAAGCCGCCCGCGACGCTGACTGCCGTGCACGATCCGAAGGGGCGCGCAACGATTTATGACCGGCTGCCGAAAGGCTTGCCCCGGCTGATGCCGGTCGGGCGACTCGATTTCATGACCGAGGGACTGCTGCTGCTGACGAACGACGGCGAGCTGAAGCGGAAGCTCGAGCTGCCCCGCACCGGCGTGGTTCGGACCTATCGCGCCCGCGCATACGGCCATGTGACTCAGGACCAGCTCGAGCGGCTCGCCGAGGGAATTACCGTCGACGGGGTTCATTATGGCTCGATCGACGCGAACCTCGAACGGCGCACGGGCAGCAATTGCTGGGTCGAGATGAGCCTCACTGAAGGCAAGAACCGCGAGGTCCGCCGCGTGCTCGCCCACCTTGGGCTTCAGGTGTCGCGGCTGATCCGGACGGCCTACGGCCCGCTGACGCTCGAAGGCCTGGCGCCCGGGGATGTGGACGAGGTGCCGGAAGGGCAGCTCGAAGCGTTCAGGAGGGAACTGAAATGAGAAAATTCCTCCCTGTTGCGAAGCAATGGGGAGGGGAACCATGCAGCAAAGACTGCATGGTGGAGGGGCCACGCGCAGCTTCGAGCTGGCCCCTCCACCCCCGAGCTTCCGCTCGGCGGTCCCCCTCCCCACGCGCTGCGCGCGCAGGGAGGAGCTATTGAGGATCATCGCCGGCAAGTGGCGCGGGCGCACGATCGAGGCGCCCTCCGGCCTCGCCACGCGTCCGACTGCCGACCGCGTGCGCGAGACCCTGTTCTCGATGCTCGCCAGTCGGCTGGGAAGCTTCGAAGACCTCCGCGTCGCCGATCTCTTCGCCGGCAGCGGCGCCCTGGGCTTCGAGGCGCTGTCCCGGGGCGCCGCCTGCGCGACCTTCGTCGAGAACGATCCGGCAGCCGCTGCCGTGATCCGGCGAAATTCTGAGAAGCTGGGCGCATCCGCGCAAGTCCTTTCCGGCTCGGCGCTCGCCCTCCCGCGGTCCGAGCCGTTCGACCTGATTTTTGCTGACCCGCCCTACATCGCGGGTTCCGGATCGGTGGTCGCGCAATCCGTGATTCAGGCCGGCTGGCTCGCGCCAGGTGGATGGATGAGTGTCGAAACCGCGCGCGGCGATTGCGTGGATCCTGTCGAGCTGACGGTTGAGACCACGCGCAACATTGGCCGCGCCCGGCTTACGCTTTTGCGCCGCCCTTAGTCTTGGCCGCGGCGCGGATCTCATCGAGCTCCGTGCCAAGCCGCCGCCCAACGGCCGCCGCGGCAGCCCTTCCGGCCGCCTTGACCGCATTCCCCGCACGTTTGCCCCGACTGCCGCTGCTGCTCGTAAAACCCTGCTCAGCGAGCGCGGCGAGCGCAGCGGTCGCGGCAACTGCGACCAGCTCCGCGACGAGCGGGCTCTGCAGCAATTTCACGAAGGCTTCACTGGCGTCGAACCCGTCCTTCTTTCCAGAGCGGCCGCCGCCAGAAGTCGCGCGCGCAACCGCAGTCCCCGGCCTGTTCGCCGTCTTTTTTGCGCCCTTTCCGTTCTTCGCGGTCGCTTTCTTCGCCATCACTGTTCGCTCCTGTTCTGAGACTTACGACGCTTAACTCATGCGACGCACCCCGTATCCGCAAGGTCACGTGCAGCCCAGCGGTCGTGCGTAGGATAAAATTCACTTCTTGGGCGCATAAGCAGCGGCGGACCGAAGTGGACTGGACTAGTGCGTACAGCAAAGAGCAAGGCCGTCCGCCTCGCGGGCAGCCACCTCATCACCACATGCGCGACGGCTGCCGCGATCCTGCTGTTCGTGGTGCTCGGCAGCCAGATCGTCCCCGCGGCATTGCGCGGGATGAGACTCCCCGATTCGGCGAGCACGCTCAAGGTCGCCTTCCTGCTCAACATCGCGATCATCCTGTTCGGTTGGCGCCGGTCGAGGGACCTCAAGGAGGCGCTGGAGGCTTATGAAGCCGCGGAGCGCCTAGCGCACCGCAACGCCAACACGGACCCGACGACCGGCCTCGCCAACCGCCGCGAGCTGATGAAGTCGCTCGGCGACGCCCTGGAGGGCAAGGCGGACGGCGTATTCCTCGTGCTCGACCTCGACCATTTCAAGCGCGTCAACGATCTTCACGGCCACCTGGCCGGCGACAAGGTGCTCCTGCGGGTCGCCGAGGCCTCCAGGCTCGCGGCCCCGGCCGACGCCTGCTGCGCCCGGACCGGCGGCGACGAGTTCGCCATTCTCCTTCCTTCGGCCAGCAACGAGGCCGCGGAGGAGATTGCCCGCAAGGTCCTCAACACCCTTTCAGCGCCCGCGCTTATCGAAGGCGCACAGATCCAGGTCACTGCCTCGATCGGCTTCGTGCGACTCCTCGATTGCAAGGACGACGAAGCAGTGCTGAGACATAGCGACGTGGCGCTGTACGCCGCGAAGCGTTCGGGGCGGAACGGCTTCGCCTGGTTCGACGAGGACCTCGAACGCGAGCTCAGCGATCGGCTGAAGGTTGAGGAAGACATCCGGCGCGGAATCAAGGCCGGGGAATTCCTGCCCTTCTTTCAGCCGCTGGTCGATCTCACCAGCCGCGAGATCATCGGCTTCGAAGCGCTCGCGCGCTGGCGTTCGCCGACCCGCGGGTTTGTGGAGGCCGAAGCCTTCATCGAAACGGCGGAGCGCACGGGCCTCATTGGTCCGCTGACCATGTGCATTCTCGAGCAGGCTCTCGATGAAGCACGTAGCTGGCCCGCTCACCTGAAGCTCGCCGTCAACGTCTCCCCGGTCCAGTTCCGCGACGCCATGCTTGCCGAGCAGATCCTCAAGTTGCTGTCTGCAGCAGGCTTCCCTGCGAACCGACTGGAGATGGAGATCACCGAAGGATCGTTGCTCGAGGACCGCGACCAGGTGCTGACGATCATCCGCAGCCTCAAGAATGTCGGCGTCAGCATCTCGCTCGACGATTTCGGAACCGGTTATGCGAGCCTGGCTCAGGTCAATCGGCTGCCGCTGGATCGGATCAAGATCGACAAGAGCTTCATCACCACGATCGTGAAGAGCGAGCAGACTGCGGCGATCGTGAATACGATTGCGGGGCTCGGCCATAATCTCGACGTTCCAATCACGGCTGAAGGCGTCGAATCGGAGCAAATCCGCAATGCCCTTGCCGATTTCGGCTGCGCGGAAGCACAGGGTTGGCTGTTCGGCCGGCCGATCTCGGCCGAGGCCGTCCGCAGCTTTCTTGCGATGGGCTCAAGCGATGCGGTCAAGGCGCAGGACGCGGAATCCGGCACGACCGGGCGACGCAACGCCAAGCGCTGGTAAGGACTCGACAGCGGGCATCACGGCTTTCGCCGAAGCGCCCAGATGAACGCCGACAGGCTGCTGATCAATGCGGCCAGCGCAATCAGGAATGCGGGATCGAGAACGAGCATGGCAGCGACTCCAGAGCTCCATGTTCCCTATCTGTTCCCTTTTCGCAATAGGCAATTTCCTACTGGCTCGCCATTAAACTTCTGTTTGCGGAGAGATTAAATTCCGTCGCTGCGGCTTTAATGCAACGGTCCTGACTTGTTGGAACAAACGGACTTCCGTAGTTTTAGTCCAGAGTCGAGGAATCGCTCGAACTTAAAAAGGGGATCCAATCATGCGCAAGTTCATGATTGCCGCGGCGCTTGTTTCCACAGCACTGGCTACACCCGCTCTGGCACGCGATGGTTCTGCTTATGTCGGCATCGATGCGGGCGTCCAAAGCCCCTCGAGTCTGAGACTACGTTTCAGCAACCCAAGCGTTTCGATCAACAACGCAGAGGTGATCAAGCAGAAGCTCGGTTACGACCTGGATGCTGTCGTCGGCTACGACTTCGGTCTGCTCCGCCTCGAAGGTGAGCTCGGGTACAAGCATTCCAAGTTCAAGCACGCGCAGCTCGATACAGGTGCGCTGGCTGCGGCAAACGCCATGCAAGGCGCAATTATCTATGACGCGACGGGCCGCGCCAGCGTCACGTCGGGCATGCTGAACGCGCTGCTGGACTTTGGGCGGGGCAACGGCCCGAGCGCCTCGATCGGCGGCGGCATCGGCGAAGCGCGTGCAAACGTCCGAGCGGGATTGATTCCGAGCAGCAGGTTCAGCATCACGAGTCGGGAAACTTCCTTCGCTTGGCAGATCCTCGCCGAGGCGCGGGTGCCGGTCAGCGGAAATCTCGATGCGGGCGTGAAATTCCGCCACTTCGAGGCGGGCAATTTCAACTTCGGTCCGTTCTGTGTGACGACCTGCCCCGATACGTCGCCCTTCCGCATGCGGGGCAAGTACCGAACAAATAGCGTGCTCGCGAGCCTGATATACAATTTCGGCACTGCAGTTGTAGCACCGCCGCCTCCACCGCCTCCTCCGCCTCCGCCTCCTCCGCCGCCGCCGCCGGCAACGCAGACGTGCCCGGATGGCTCGGTGATTCCGGCAACGGCGACCTGTCCGGCGCCGCCTCCGCCGCCGCCGCCGCCTCCGCCAGCGCCTGAGCGCGGCAACTAAGCGGGGCGACTGTTCCGAAGGGCAAGCGCCTGCCGCGGCGCTTGCCCTTCAACAGCCTCTAAGCTAAGGCGCGCGCCGTCCTGCAGGCGGCGATCCCCTCTGGACAGCCCGTCCTTCGGCGAGCGCGTACGGTGAACCGGCCGACCCGGCGCCGCCACGCGCTTTTTGCCATGGGTTGTTCCGAGACGTCATCTGAAGGACGCCGCTCCGGCATGAGGCTGGCACGGCAGTACATGCAACCAGGTCCGCATGTGGAAGGCTCGCCATGGTGGCGCGCTCGCGGCAGGCCCGATTGAAAGACCAGGACACAACAACCTTATGGCGACTACGACATTCCCGACCCGCGACGATTTTGCGGAGCTGCTAAACAAGAGCCTCGGCGGTGAGAACGAAGCCTTCGAAGGCAAGGTGGTGAAGGGCACCGTTACGGGCATCGAGAATGACATGGCCGTCATTGATGTGGGCCTGAAGAGCGAAGGCCGAGTTGCGCTCCGTGAGTTCGCGGCGCCCGGGCAGAAAGCCGACATCAAGATTGGCGACGAGGTCGAGGTCTATGTCGACCGTGTCGAGAACAGCCAGGGCGAAGCGATGCTGTCGCGCGACCGCGCCCGCCGCGAGGCCGCGTGGGACAAGCTCGAGAAGGAATTCGAGGCTGGAAACCGGGTCGAGGGCGTGATCTTCGGCCGCGTGAAGGGCGGCTTCACCGTCGATCTTGGCGGCGCCGTGGCCTTCCTCCCCGGCAGCCAGGTCGACATTCGTCCCGTGCGCGACGTCCAGCCGCTGATGGACCTCCCTCAGCCCTTCCAGATTCTGAAGATGGACCGGCGCCGCGGCAATATCGTCGTGTCCCGCCGTGCGATCCTCGAGGAGACCCGCGCGGAACAGCGCAGCGGCCTGATCCAGAGCCTCACCGAAGGCCAGGTGATCGATGGCGTCGTCAAGAACATCACCGACTATGGCGCATTCGTCGACCTCGGCGGAATCGACGGCCTGCTGCACGTCACCGACATTTCGTACAAGCGCGTCAACCACCCGTCCGAAGTGCTCAACATCGGGGACACGGTGAAGGTGCAGATCATCCGCATCAACCGCGACACCCAACGCATCAGCCTTGGCATGAAGCAGCTCGAGAGCGATCCGTGGGAAGGCGCCGCGGCGAAGTACCCGGTTGGCGGCACCTTCCGCGGCCGGGTGACCAATATCACCGAATATGGCGCCTTCGTCGAGCTCGAGCCTGGCATCGAGGGCCTGGTCCACGTCTCGGAGATGAGCTGGACGAAGAAGAACGTGCACCCGGGCAAGATCGTCAGCACTAGCCAGGAAGTCGACGTGAAGGTGCTCGAGGTCGACGAGGAGAAGCGTCGCATTTCGCTCGGTTTGAAGCAGGCGCAGGAGAATCCCTGGGCCGCGTTCGCCGAGAAGCACCCGGTCGGTTCGGTTGTCGAAGGCGAGGTCAAGAATGCGACCGAGTTCGGCCTGTTCGTCGGCCTCGAGGGCGACGTCGACGGCATGG
Organism: Sphingomicrobium sp.; assembly: GCA_051962455.1. Classification (GTDB taxonomy): domain Bacteria; phylum Pseudomonadota; class Alphaproteobacteria; order Sphingomonadales; family Sphingomonadaceae; genus Sphingomicrobium. The sequence continues at coordinate 16,179 of JBQCCG010000282.1, forward strand.
TCCACATGTCCGACATCGCCTGGGGCGTGTCCGGCGAGGAAGCGCTGCAGCTCCATCGCAAAGGCGAGACCGTCAAGGCGCAGGTGCTCGACGTCGATGTCGAGAAGGAGCGCATCAGCCTCGGCATGAAGCAGCTCGAGGGCGGCGGTACGGGCACCGGCAAGACTGGTGCGGGCACGGCCGGCCCCGGCGGCGTCAAGAAGGGCGAGACGGTGACCGTCACCGTTCGTGCGGTGCAGGATGCCGGCCTCGACGTGCAGGTCGGCGACGACGGCGCCACCGGGTTCATCAAGCGCAGCGATCTCGGCCGCGACCGCGACGAGCAGCGTCCTGAGCGCTTCCAGGTTGGCCAGAAGCTCGATGCCATGGTCAGCGGGTTCGACCGTTCGAAGAAGCCGAACTTCTCGATCAAGGCGCTGCAGATCGCCGAGGAGAAACAGGCCGTCGCGCAGTACGGCTCGTCCGACTCCGGCGCTTCGCTCGGCGACATCCTCGGCGCCGCACTCAAGGAAGCGCAGACGGGAAAATCGACTAAGAAGAAGTAGCCAAGTGACTGTATGCGCGGCGTTCCTTTCGAGGGGCGCCGCGCAAATCCATCTTGCTTCGCTCCGACTTTCCTGACAGCCTAGTATGTATGCGGCCCATTTGGGGGCGGGGCCGATTAATCCGTAGCGGGGTACCGATGATCCGTTCCGAACTGGTGCAGAAACTGTGCACCGACTTTCCCGACCTGACCCAGCGCGAGGTCGAAGGGGTGGTTAGCGCCATCTTCGATTCGATCACCGAGCAGCTGGCGCATGGCGGCCGAGTCGAGCTGCGTGGATTCGGAGCCTTTTCGACTCGGCAGCGCGACGGCCGCGTCGGCCGCAACCCGCGCACGGGCGAGTCGGTGTCGGTCAACGCCAAGCGCGTGCCCTATTTCAAACCCGGCAAGGAAATGCGGGAGCGCTTAAATCTCAAGGAAGTGACCGCGGAATAGCCTCGGCTGGCACTACCGTCGCCTAGGCTCAAGGGAGCGGACGTGGCGGAACGGTAGACGCTGGGGACTTAAAATCCTCTTCCCGTTTGGGAGTGCGGGTTCAAATCCCGCCGTCCGCACCAGCACCACGCGCAGTTCGTCCGGGGAACGAGCGAGCATGGTGCTCTGCCCGCAGGATATCCGGGGGACATTCCCAAGGCGCGGTCGTAGTGCGGCCGCCCGGACCGCGAACCTCGATTCGTTAACCCGCCGCTTGGCATTGCCGTTTACAGCCAGTCATTCCCTCCAAATTGGAGAGGAATTTATTAAGCGTTTCCAACTAGTCAGGAACGCTGTGGCTGTAGTGGCGGACCATAGTGACGAGTAGCCCGAACTCAAGGTTGCTGAACGCACGCCGCGACGCCGTCGTACTGGCGGTACTCATCATCGCCGTGATGCTGCTCATCTGGAACGGCAGCGAATTCTTCAGCCATATGCGCATCGGGGACGAGGAATTCGGGCCTGACGTTCGAATTGCGAGCACCGCGCTGACACTGAATGTCGCCCTGATCCTATTTGGCTGGCGCCGCTACGTCGACCTCCAGCACGAGGCGGAGATGCGCGCCGAGCAGGAACGCCGAGCGACGGTGCTGGCCACGACCGACGTGGTTACGGGCCTGTACAACCGGAAGGGCTTTGCCGACTTAGGCGCGCAACTCTGCGCCGCGGCGGCCGAGCGGGGCGACAATCTCGTCGTCATTTCCTTCCAGATCCATCGCTTCAAATCGGTCAACGACCAGCACGGCTACGAGACGGGCGACCGCCTGCTCAAATCGATCTCGGTTGCACTCGCCGATGCGCTCGGCCCCGATTCGGTGATTGCCCGGCTGGGGGGAGACGAATTTGCCGTCGCGCTTGCGCTTCCTGCCGACCAGATGGCCCGCGCCGAAGAACTTGCCGAGGCGGTCCTCCAAATCGTGACTCGGCCGCTGCTGTTCGAAGAACGCATCATTCAGGTCGGCGCCTTCACCGGGATCGCCTCTACACCGGCCGCGAGCGCCCGCATTCCGGACGTCCTGAGGCGCGCCGACATGGCGATGGACCACGCCCGAAGCGGCCGGGTCGCCCGCCCAGTCTGGTTTGATGCCGGAATGGAGCGCGCGCTCATCGCTCATAGCGAGATCGAGCAGGGAATCCGCGTCGGGCTCGAGCACGGGCAATTCGTCCCTTATTTCGAGCCGCAGGTCGATCTTTCGACCGGCGAGATCGTCGGCTTCGAAGTGCTCGCTCGCTGGATTCATCCATTGTCGGGGGTGATTGGACCGGACGTATTCATCCCGGTGGCCGAAGAAGTCGGGCTCATCGGCCGCTTGTCGGAGCATGTGATCGCCGAAGCGCTTCGCGAAGCGTCGAACTGGGATTCGACGATCAAGGTGTCGGTCAATATCTCCCCGTTCCAACTCGCCGACGGCTGGCTGGCGCAGCGCATCGTCAAAACTCTCGCGGATACTGGATTCCCGGCGGAACGGTTGGTGATCGAAATCACCGAGAGTTCGCTGTTCGCCGACCTCGACCTCGCCCGCACGATCGTCACCAGCCTGAAGAACCAGGGAATCCGGCTTGCTCTCGATGACTTCGGGACCGGCTTCTCGTCGCTGGCTCATTTGCGTTCGCTTCCGTTCGACATCATCAAGATCGATCGAAGCTTCGTCAGCAACATCAATTCGAAGCGCGAGAGCTCGGCGATCGTTCGGGCGGTGACCACGCTTGCTGCAGCGCTGCAGGTGCCGGTCTGCGTCGAGGGCATCGAAAACGAAGATTCATATCAGACCGTAATTCGCCTTGGATGCGAGATCGGCCAGGGTTGGTATTTCGGAAAGCCGATGCCTGCGGAGCAGGCGCGCGAACTGCTCGCCACTCGCGCTCACAGTGACGAAGCTCCTCTACGCAGCGCCGCCAGCCGATAGAATAGCGAGCTAGCTCGATTCCGTCCCATTGCGGGATTCCGGATCCGCTTGCGCTGACCCAGGTTTTGATCATGGTAAACGCCGCGTTAGGGAGTTTGCCATGCAGTTGCTCAGGCCGGTCTTCGCTCCGCATCCGAAAGCCTTCGGCCGAGGACCCGAGCGCACGGCCGATGAGCCGGTCCAGCCCACGCTGCTCTCGAGCGACCTCAAGCTGTTCGCGGCGACCTTTCTCGCCGGCTTTCTCTTCGTTTCGATTCTAATTGGCTAGTCGCACGCCAGGTGCAGCTTCCAGCCGAGCCACGCGGAGACGATGCACATTGCGGCGACCAGCAGCAGCTGGCCGACGGGACCGATGCCCAGGCTGCTGAGTCCAAAGGCGAGAAGCGCTCCGATCACCATCGCCCCTGAATTGACGATATTGTTGGCGGCGACGGTCCGAGCCGTCTCAGTCTTCGGCACGGTCGTGGTGAGAAAAGCGTAGAGCGGCACGACGAACATCCCGCCTGTGATCGCGACTCCGAGCAGGCACAGGATCAAGGGCCAGGCCATCGGCCGGAACAGGAAATTGCCCAGCGTGGTCAGCTCTCCCCCGTGCTTGCTCCACGTCAGCGTCACGAAATGGAGCAGCAGCACGAACACGCCCATCGCGATCACCGACGGCGGAGCGAACCTCGCCGAGACCTGGCTCTTGAGTAGTCGGTTGATGGCCACCGAACCGATTGCGATCCCGATCGAGAAGATTGCGATGAACAGGCTCGCGACCTGCTCGTTCGCGCCGAGCACGTTCTTCACCAGCGGCGGGAAGATGATGATCAGCACGGCGCCGATCGTCCAGAAGAAGCTGATCGCGAGAATGGCGAGGAACAGCCGGCGAATGTGCATGGTCGCGCTCACCAGCTCGATCGACGCGTGCACGATGTGCCAGGTGATCGGCAGCCGTTCGGCCGCGGGCGGTGCCGGAGGCACCTGACGTCCGGTCAGGAACCCCAGCACTGCAAAGATGAGGACCGCGGCCGCGGCGGATTGAGGCTTCGAGGCGAGGACGCCCGCGAGAATCGTCCCGAGGAGGATGGCGATATAAGTCCCTGCTTCCACGAGGCCGGTACCGCCGAGCACTTCATCGCGGTGCAGGTGCTGCGGAAGAATCGCATATTTGATCGGGCCGAAGAAGGTCGAATGAATGCCCATGGCGAACACCGCCGCCAGCATCAGCGGGATGTTCGCGAGCATTAGCCCCGCGCCGCCGACGATCATGATCCCGATCTCCGCGAACTTGATGATGCGGATCAGCCGCGCCTTGTCGTGGTCGTCGGCGAGCTGGCCGGACAGCGCCGAGAACAGGAAGAATGGAAGGATGAACAGCGCCTGCGCGATCGCGCTGAACTGGAATTCCTTATGGGGGTTGGAGAACAGCTGATAGGTGACGAACAGCACGACCGCCTGCTTGAACAGGCTGTCGTTGAAAGCTCCGAGAAATTGCGTCGCGAACAAAGGCACGAACCGCCGCGCACGGAGCAGGTGGGCAACGTTCTGAATCAAGCCTGGGCTGCGGGGGTCGTCATCGGAAAGCCGCTTGCGCATAGCCCAGCTTTGCGCGTCCCGACAAACCCTTCTAACCAATCGTCCCGGAACGATGCTGTCGCTGCCGAACCTTTTGACCCTGTCGCGGATTCTCGCGGTGCCGATCCTCGTGTTCCTGCTGTGGCGTCCGCAGCCGATCGATTATGCGTTCACCTTCGTCCTCTACTGCCTGGTCGGGATCACCGATTATCTCGACGGCTATCTCGCCCGCGCCTGGGGCAGCATCTCGAAGCTCGGCCAGTTCCTCGATCCGATCGCTGACAAGATCATGGTCGCCGGCGTGCTCGTGATGCTGATCTCCAGCCGCAATTCGAACCCGGTGCCCGAGATAGCCGGACTCAACATCATCGCCGCACTGATCATCCTGCTGCGCGAGATCATCGTGTCCGGACTTCGCGAGTATCTTGCCGGGCTGCGGGTATCGGTGCCGGTGAGCGCGCTCGCCAAGTGGAAGACCACGTTGCAGCTTGTCGCGCTCGGCGCACTGATCCTCGGCGGCGCACTGCCGCGGCAGCCGTGGGTTCACGATGTCGGCATCTTTTGCCTCTGGGCGGCCGCAGCGCTCACCTTGATGACCGGTTACAGCTATTTGCGAACGGGGCTGAGGCACATGGAGTAAATCCAGCGGCAGTAATCGATTTCCCAATTAACACTGACGAACTTTAATCGTTTCCTCAGCCCAACAGTCAGTCCTATCTTTGTCCTGGCCGACGCCCCTCGGCACTGTCGTTTTTTTTCATGCCCTCCCGAATTGGGGCCGCGGCGGTTTCCCCTCCCCGCCCTCCACCGCGGCCCCTGACCTTCCCAACAGCACTAATCGATTTCTTTGGTCTCACTGACGAGAAGAAGTCGTTTCCTTGGCTCATGTGCCCGGCCTAACGCGCTTCGCCGCAATGTGAGAGGAGCCGAGAGATGGACGCAAAGACCAGTGATCCGCTGCATGGCAGTCCAAGCGAGGAAGGCGCCGCGCTGCGATCGCTCCTCGGTCGAACCAACCGGGACTGGTGGCCAAACCAGCTCTCGCTCGAAATTCTTCCGCGGCCGTCCGATCCGATGGGACCGGATTTCAATTATGCCGAGGAATTCCAGTCGCTCGATTACCAGGCGGTCAAGCGCGACCTGACCGCGCTGATGACCGACAGCCAGCCGTGGTGGCCGGCGGATTACGGGCATTATGGCCCGTTCTTCATCCGCATGGCCTGGCACGCTGCCGGAACCTACCGCATCGGCGATGGACGCGGCGGCGCCAACTCGGGCCAGCAACGATTCGCGCCGCTCAACAGCTGGCCGGACAACGGCAATCTCGACAAAGCGCGGCGGCTGCTCTGGCCGATCAAGCAGAAGTACGGCCGCAAATTGAGCTGGGCCGACCTCATGATCTTCGCCGGCAACGTTGCGTTCGAATCGATGGGCGCCCCGGTGTTCGGCTTCGGCGGCGGCCGGGCCGACGTCTACGAGCCCGAGCACGACGTCTATTGGGGCACCGAGGAGGAATGGGTCGGCCAGGGCGCGCAGCCGCGCATGGGGGAGGCGGCCGAAGAGGTGCTCGAGAGCCCGCTCGCGGCGGTCCAGATGGGTCTCATCTACGTCAATCCCGAAGGCCCTGGGGGGAGCGCCGATGCGCTCGCCTCGGCGCGAGAGATCCGCGAGACCTTCCACCGCATGGGCATGACGGATGAAGAAACGGTCGCGTTGACCGCGGCCGGCCACACCTTCGGCAAATGCCATGGCGCGGGCGATGCCTCGAAGGTCGGGGCAGAGCCGGAAGGGGCGGACATCGCTCAGATGGGCCTCGGATGGCAGAGCGGCCACGCCAGCGGCATGGGCGACGACACGATCACCAGCGGCCTCGAAGGCGCATGGACCCCGCAGCCCACCAAGTGGGGCTCGGACTATTGGCACATGCTGCTCGATTACGAATACGAGCTGGTGAGGAGCCCGGCCGGAGCGAAGCAGTGGCAGCCGGTCAACCCGAAGCCCGAGGATCTTGCCCCCGCGGCGCACACTCCCGGCAAGCGCGTCCCGACGATGATGACCACCGCCGACATGGCGTTCAAGGTCGATCCGGAGTTCCGCAAATATGCGGAGCGGTTCCGCGACGACCCGGACCATTTCGCGGACATGGCGGCGCGGGCCTGGTTCAAGCTCTGCCACCGCGACATGGGGCCGAAGTCGCGGTACCTGGGCCCGGAGGTCCCGGAAGAGGACCTCATCTGGCAGGATCCCGTGCCGGCCGGTTACAAGCCGACAGACGCCGAAGTCGCGGACCTCAAGGCGAAGATCCTCGATAGCGGACTGACCATCAGCGAGCTGGTCAAGACTGCCTGGGCTTCCGCCTCGACCTACCGCCAGTCGGACCACCGCGGCGGTGCCAATGGCGCTCGAATACGCCTTGCTCCGCAGAAAGATTGGGCAGTGAACGAGCCGGCCGAGCTGCAGAAGGTCCTTTCCAAGCTCGAGGAGCTGCGCGGCAAGATCTCGCTCGCCGATGCGATCGTTCTCGGCGGGTCGGCGGCGGTCGAGAAAGCGGCGAAGGACGCGGGATACAGCGTCGCGGTGCCCTTCACCGGCGGCCGCGGCGACGCGAGCCAGGAGCAGACCGATGTCGAGGGCCTCGCCTATCTCGAACCCAAGGTCGACGGCTTCCGCAACTATCTTTCGACCCGGTTCAGCATTCCGACCGAGGAGCTGCTGGTCGATCGGGCGCAGCTGCTGGGGCTTACCGCGCCGGAGATGACGGTGCTGGTCGGCGGCCTTCGAGTCCTCGGCGCCAACCACGGCGGCAGCAAGCATGGTGTGCTGACCGATCGGCCTGGGCAGCTCACCAACGACTTCTTCCGCAACCTGCTCGACATGGGCACGGCGTGGAAGTCGGTGGACGAGAGCGGCGACCAGGAGTTCGTCGGCACCGACCGCCGAACCGACCAGCGGAAATGGACCGCGACGCGGACCGACCTCGTATTCGGGTCGAATGCGCAGCTTCGTGCCATTTCCGAAGTCTACGGCGCAGACGACGCGGGCGAGAAGTTCGTGCGCGACTTTGTCGCGGCCTGGACCAAGGTCATGAACGCCGATCGCTTCGACCTCCGTCGGCCGAAGGGCGCTTCATCGGCAAAGGTTCGCGAGCCCGCGCTGGCGGAATAGCGAACCAATCGCGCTCGGGTCAGCCGCAGGCGGGCTCGAGCGCAGGCGCTTCGGTGTCGACCGTGGCGAGATCGGGAATGAGGTCGCCGGCAATCCGGCGAAGCGTCGCCGCGAGCAGCTGAAACTCGCTCTCGCGCGGGCTCGATCGGCGCCAGATCAGCGCGATGCGGCGATAGGGATGCTCCGACTTCAGCGGCTTCGCGTCGACGTCGGTACCGGTGAGAATGCCCGCCTCGATCGCCATTCCAGGCACGAAGGTCAGTCCCAATCCGTTGTCGACCATCTGCACCAGGGTATGGAGCGAGGTCCCCATCATCGCGGCGTTGGCGCGCAATTCCGGGCGGTTGCAGGCGGACAGCGCATGATCCTTGAGGCAATGGCCGTCCTCGAGCAGGAGCAGGCGGTTTTCGTCGATTTCCGCTGCGGCAATCGACGCTCTCCGGGGCGCCTCGCCCCGTGGGTAGGCGACGAACAGGGGATCATCGAACAGCGCCGCGCTGTCGACCTCGCCACAGGAGAATGGCAGCGCGAGGAGGACGCAGTCGAGCTGCCCGCGATGGAGCGCCTCGCAGGCCGCGGCGCTGGTCTCCTCTCTCAGATACAGCTTGAGCTGCGGCCATTGGCTCCTGAGCCGCGGCAGCATCGTCGGCAGAAGAAATGGAGCGATCGTCGGAATGACGCCCATCCGAAGCTCGCCATGGAGCGGGCGCCCCTGCGCGCGCGCCATTTCCGACAGCTCCTCGGTCTCGCGCAAAACGGCGATTGCCTTGTGGGCGATCTTTTCGCCGAGCGCGGTGAACCGCACGACCCGGCGTGTCCGCTCGACCAGGGTTACGCCGAGCAACGTCTCCAGCTCTCGCAGCCCCGCAGAGAGCGTGGACTGCGTAACGAAGCACGCGTCCGCCGCCCTGCCGAAATGGCCGAAGCGCCGCAGCGCGACCAGATATTGCAGCTGCTTGACGGTCGGAAGGTGGACGATCATTGATTGATAAATCCAATCACTGACAGCCGTATAATGAACTTGAACGATTTAGGCCAGCCACCTAGATGGCCTCCATCGAAACTTACGCTGCGCTGCAGCAAACAGGAGATTCAGACTGATGCTTACCGTTGGCGACAAGCTTCCCTCGCTCGAGCTTCCCGTGCAGCAGGGCACGTCCGCGCTGCCGGCCGGCGAGACGATCGACCTTGCCGAGACCAACGGCAAATGGAAGGTCCTCTTCTATTGGCCGAAGGACTTCACCTTCGTCTGCCCGACGGAGATCGTCGGCTATGGCGAGCTGAAGGCCGATTTCGAGGACCGCGATGCGGTCCTGATCGGCGCTTCGACCGATACCGCGCACGTCCACTTCGCCTGGCGCCGCTCCGACGAACAGCTGGCGCAGGCGGATTTCCCATGGATTGCCGACAACAAGAAGGAACTCGCCGAAGCTTTGGGCATCCTCGACAAGGACGAGGGCGTCGCGCTTCGCGCCACCTTCATCGTCGATCCCGACAACGTGATCCAACATGTCACCGTTAACGGCTTGAATGTTGGCCGTAACCCGGCTGAGGCGCTGCGCGTTCTGGATGCGCTTCAGACGGACGAGCTCTGCCCGTGCAACTGGACGCCCGGCGAACAGGTGTTGAAGCCCGTCGCCGCGTAACCATTTAAGACAAGCCCTCCCTCTCCCCTCCGGAGGGCTTCGGGTCGGCCAGCCCCCTTGCCGACCTAAACAAAGGGGCGGGTTTGCTTCCCCAGGCCCGCCCCTTTTCTTTTAGGTCCTCCCCGGAACGGGGAGGGGGACCACGCAGCGAAGCGAAGTGGTGGAGGGGGGGGGCTCTCCGTCAGCCTCGCTGCGCGGGACTACCACCTCCCCGTTCCGGGGAGGATTTCAACAGGAGATCTCATGTCGCTCAAGCTCTTCGCGGAGACCCTGCCCGATTATGCCAAGGACCTGCGGCTCAACCTCGGCTCGATCCTGAGCGATCAGCTGATCGGCGAGCAACGCAAGCTCGGGCTCCTGCTCGCTTGCGCCCACGGGTCCGGATACCGGCCGCTGGTCGCGGCCGCTGAGGCGGAGATCGCCGGCCAGCTCGACGAAAAAGTCGCCAATGCGGCGCGCGGCGCGGCCGCGGTGATGGCGATGAACAACGTCTATTACCGCTTCGTCCATCTGGTCGCGAACCCGGAATATGGGACCAAGCCGGCGCGCTTGAGGATGAACTTCATCGGCCAGCACGGGATCTCAAAGGACGATTTCGAGCTTTTCTCGCTTGCGGTTTCAGCGATGAACGGCTGCGGCATGTGCATCGACAGCCATGAGCGGGTGCTGCTCGAACATGGGGTGAAATCGGACGTGATCCAGTCCGCGGTTCGAATCGCCGCAGTCATGAAGGCAATCGCGACCGTTCACGCGACGCTCTAGACGACCATCAACAGGCGCACGGCGACGACGAACAAAGTGATCGCCAGCACCGGGCGGAGCAGGCTGTCCGACGCGCGAGCGGCCACCACACTTCCGACGACGATCCCCGGGATCGAGCCGACGAGAAGCGCCAGCATCAGGCTGAAGTCGACCGATCCCAGGAGCCAATGGCCAATCCCGGCAATCAGCGTCAGCGGAACCGCGTGCGCAATATCGCTTGCCGCGACCCGCGCGACAGAGAGACGCGGATAGAGAATCAGCAGCGCGGTCGTCCCCAGCGCTCCGGCGCCTACGGAAGTGACCGAAACCAGCACGCCGAGCGCAATGCCGAGCAGCACCGTCCAGCGCCGACGCCGCCCTCTCTCCATTTCGTGGATATGATGGCCCGCCCACTTCAGGATCTGCGGACGGAAGAACACCGAGATGCTGGTCACCAGCAGCGAGATGCCGAGCAGCAGGTCGAGCACGCCCGCCGCATTGGCGGCGAGGGTTCCGACGCGACTCATGATGAATATTGTCAGGATCGCCGCAGGTGCGCTTCCGGAGGCAAGCGCGCCGACGATCCGCCAGTCGACCGTGCCCTGCTTTCCGTGGACCGCGGTTCCAACGGTCTTCGTCACCGAGGCGTAGAGGAGGTCGGTGCCGACCGCCGTCACTGGATGGAACCCGAAGAGCAGCACCAGCAGCGGAGTCATCAGCGAGCCGCCGCCGACCCCCGTCATGCCGATCAGCATTCCGACAAGGAATCCGGTAGCCGAATAGAGCGGGTTATAGCTGGAGAAGATCTTCCTGGCCCCTCAATCGCTAATCTTCAGCGCCTGCCGCTTTCGCTGATAGACTGGGGTTCGCCAAGAGGGATGCTTGGTGTGCCCGCTCCATCCGGCTGGAATTCTTAACGGCCCGCACTTAGATTGGGCGTCCAACGGCAAGGAACAGCGGCGCTTTGCAGTCGACCTTCATTGATTATCTCGATTCGGTGAAATCGCGCGATCCCGCGGCGCGGTCGCGTTGGGACGTGCTCTTTTATCCGGGCGTCACCGCACTCGCATTTCACCGGGTGGCGCACTGGCTATGGGAAGGCCGCCTGTTCTTCATCGCGCGGCTGATCAATCATCTGGCGCGCTTCCTGACCGGGATCGACATCCATCCCGGCGCGAAGATCGGAAGGCGCTTCTTTCTCGACCACGGCTTCAGCGTGATCGGTGAAAGCGCCGAGATCGGCGACGACGTGACCATCTACCAGCATGTGACGCTCGGCGGGACCAACCCGACGGCCGGGGTGGGCGGAAAGCGCCACCCTACTCTTTGTGACGGCGTGGTTGTGGGTTCAGGCGCACAAATCCTCGGACCGATCGAAATCGGAGAAGGTGCAAAGATCGGCGCGAACTCCGTCGTGACCAAGGATGTCGCCGCGGGGCAGACGGTTGTCGGCATTCCGGCCAAGCCGGTGCCGGTCGATGCGGTCCACTACAGCCCCGGGTTCGTGCCTTACGGCACACCGTGCGGGGAGGATTGCGATCCATCTCGAGCGCGGCTGCTCGAGCTCGAGCATGAAATCGAGGAGCTTCGCGCCGAGATCCACCGGATGAAGGCGGCGCGGCAGCCGCAGCGAGAGCCGCAACCTCGGGCGAAGGTCAAGTCCGCTTGAGCGTCGTCGCGCCGTTCCCCAGTGCCTGGGACCGGCGCCCAATCGCCACGTTCGATCGGAAGGAATTGAGCCGGATCCTCGATCTCTACGGCCGGATGGTCGCCGCGGGTCACTGGAAAGACTATGCGCTGAGGATCGATCCCGACGTTGCGATATTCGCCGCATTCCGCCGCCACAGCGAACATCCCGAGGTCCGCATAGAAAAACGCCCCGCGCTTCGGCTGAAGCAGGGGGCGTTTGCGCTGGTCGGCGAGCATGGCGTGGTGCTCAAGCGGGGCCATGAGCTTGGCGGCGTGCTGGCCCCGCTCGAGCGCCGTCTTATGCGGCTTGTTCGGTAGCGACTGCCGCTGGCCGGTCGAGGTTCGGCAGCCGCGCTTGCAGGTTCGTCGGCAGATGGCTGACTACGAGCCTCCGCGCCTGGTGCCAGTAGGCTGACAGGAGCAGGAGCGCCGAGCCGATCACCAGCGCGGTCAGCGCGATGTTGAGCTCGACCGCGCCGAACTGTTTGAACAGCTCGGTCAACGCATAGAGCACGTAGGCGAGCGCGGACACCAGCAGCGCACGGCGGTCCACCGCCAGCGCCGTCAGGCCGAAGAGGATGTAGAGAGCGACGACCACCAGCCCTTCGGCCGTTCCGACCTTTCCGCTCGTGACGCCCAGCAGTGCGAAGATCGGGTGAGCGATCATCGGCGCGGCAAGCAGATGAAGCCAGAAGGCGACGTCCGAACGGCGCGTCAGCCTCGCCCGGTCGGACGAGTCCCACCACATGGCGAAAAGGAACATGCCGATCCCGAGCAGGAGGACGAAGCCGAGGATCAGGTCCTTGGCGGTCTGGCTGTCGGCCGGTTGAACGATTCCGATGACGACGGCGAGGAACAGCCCTGCAACCGCGGCAGCGCCGGCGGCGATCGTGATCGGCACGTGGAAGCGGCGCCAGTGGAACCAGGCGGCAACCGCAGCGATGGCCGCGCTGACTGCGCCAACAGTGGCAGCGATGACATCGTTCGGGCCGTTGAAATATTGCGTGCCGATAATCTCGACCAGCAGGAAAGCGGTCGTGGCCAGCACTCCCCCGACGATGGCGAGCAGGAGAAGGATCGACGGCAGCGCCATGCGCCGCTTCGCCGTGAAATAAAGTGCGAGGCCCCATGAAGTCGCCCCGACGAACAAGGGTGCGAGGAAGCTCGGTCCGACGTCGCCGTGATCGCTGATGTACAGCCCGGTCGCCTGCCCGATGCTCTGGCCAATCCAGCCGACCGCGAACAAGAGGATAGCAGCCGCGATCGACACGAAGATATCGTTGAAGCCGGTGAGCAGCCTGAACTGCTCCTCATCGGGAATGACGGTAGTCCGCTGCTGCTGGATAAAGGCGCGGAGCGCGTTCGCGGCTTCGGCGGTGATCACCCCGGACGCGACAGCGTCGTCGAGCTCCTGCTGGCTATACATCGGCTATCCTCCTCTCGCGACAAGGTTATCTCACGTGTATTATAGTGTCAATACACCAAGTCAGTGACTGTCCGCGGCGCTACTTCGCGCGGACCATCTCCAGCCGCTCTTCGGTAAGCCGGAGGGCTTCGGCGATCGCCTCGTCAGGACCCAGTTCGCTCGTGTCGAGCAGGATGGCATCGGCCGCCGCCTTCAGCGGGGCGATGTCCCGGCCGGAGTCCCTCGCGTCCCTCGCGCGAATATCGGCGAGCACATCCTCATAATGCGCGTTCATGCCGCGCTCGATGAGTTCCTTCAGCCGCCGCTCGGCGCGCACTTCGGGCGTTGCCGTCACGAACAACTTTACGTCCGCATCCGGAGCGATGACCGTCCCGATATCGCGTCCGTCGAGCACCGCGCCGCCGGGCTGTCGCGCGAAATCGCGCTGCCGCTTGAAAAGGGCGGTGCGAACCGACGGATAGGCCGAGATCAGCGATGCCAGCTTGGAAACCGGCTCGCTCCGCAGATCGGGATTGCTTGAATCGAGATTGAGCTCGTCGCAGGCCCTCAACGCCTCGAACTCGCTCGACGGATCGCCGCCCCATTGCCAGAGGTTCAGCGCGACGGCGCGGTAGAGCAGGCCGGTGTCCATGTGCGGCAATCCGAAATGCCTCGCGAGCGCTCGGGCGATCGTGCCCTTGCCGCTCGCTGCGGGCCCGTCGACGGCGATCACCGGCCCCTTCTCTTTGCCGTCGCTCACACCCACATCCTTGGCTTGACGGGCGCTGCTTTGACAGGGGCATATGCCTATGGCAAGGCGCGCCGCCGAACGCGTGGGAGAGCCGCGCAATACGACATTCTACTGGAGTTGAGACCCTCATGGTGAAGCCCGAATGGGGCACCAAGCGCACTTGCCCCAAGTGCTCGACGCGTTTCTATGACCTTGGGCATGAAGACCCGGTGCATTGCATCAACTGCGGCACCGACTTCATGCCGGAGCCGGTGCTCAAATCGAAGCAGCCGCTGACGTTCGAGGCGGCTCCCGCCCAGGCGAAGGAGCCTGCAGAAGATAAGGAGCTTGCTGCCGACGATCTCGCGATCGACGAGGACGAGGAGATCAGTCCCGACGAGGAAGTCGATCTCGAGACCGGCGACTCCGATCTCGGCGTCGAAACCGCCGGCGAGGACGACGAGAGCTAGGCAGGAATTCGCCCGAGGCGGCCTATTTCCCCTTTTCCAGCGGGGGAAGTTTCGCCTAAGGCGCGAAGGACGTGGGGCCGTAGCTCAGCTGGGAGAGCGTCGCAATGGCATTGCGAAGGTCAGGGGTTCGATCCCCCTCGGCTCCACCATTCAAGCAAAATTTTTCCTAGTTTTCTGCGCCCTTGCGCAAATGCCCGCAGTTCCGTCCCACATTTTGGTCCCACGGCAACATGCGCTGTGCTGGGATGTACTGAGATCAATGGATGTGCCCAACGGGCACTAAGCACCATGCTTCGGTGCCGATCTGTTGCAGAGCCTCACTGGAAATATTCGAGAAGTAAGTGCGCTCAGGTCGAGAGGCGTGCCGAACTGGACGGGCGCGTGTCGGTGCCGCAGAGCGAGCACCGGAAAGGGGATTTCAGTGCGAATCGCAGCCCAGGCGACCTTCAGTGCGATCGAGCAGGCGCTGCGTGCCATCGGCGAAGGACCGGCAGACGATCCCTTGCGGCTTCCCACGAACTTGCGGCATCTGGTCGGCGGCGCCGAGACCGCGCTCGCGCAAGCGGTGGTCACCTGGGCCCAGGCGAAGCAGCCGGCTACGCTCGAGACGTTCGCAACCAGCGAAGCGAGGGCCGAGGATTTCGTTCGCCGGCTGCCGGGACTTGCCGCAGCATTGTCGTCGGACGAGGTTATCGATGTCGCCGGCCAGACTGATTCAGGCAGGCTAAAATCGGCCGCCTTGAAGCGCCTCGACCAGCTTCAAGGACCCCGCGCAAGGTTGGGCTTCAGAGGGTCCTCCGCGGAAATTGTGTGCGCCGATCATCTGGGCCGCGACTCTCCGTATCTGTTGTATTTGCCAGACCAGCGCGGCGGTTCCCGCCTCCGCCCTCGCGAAAACTTCCGTGACCTCGCCCGCTGGCTAATCCAGTGCACAGTTCCAAGGGAGTACCTCGGGCTGTTCGATCCCGAAGCGTCAGACGCTTTGGGGGCCATGCTCTATGAGATGTTCAAGAATACGCAGGACCACGCCTTGGTTGATGCCGCGGGTAACCTGCTCGACGTTTCGATCCGGGCCATCAAGACTAACCATCATGCAGTCACGCCAGAGGCGCTGGCCCGCATAGTCGATCAGTTCCCTCCGCTCGCCGGCTATTGCGGAACCCTCACACCCCCCGCGGGTGCCGCCCAAACGCATCTGTTCGAACTTTCGGTGCTCGATTCAGGCCCGGGGTTCGCTGCTACCTGGACCGGCACTGCGCCCGGAGCGCTCCCGCTCGATCGAGAGGAAGAAGCCGTCAGGGCATGCTTTGCAAGCGGCAGCGCTAAGGGCCAGAGCCGGTTTGGCGAGGGATTGCCGCACGTTCTGCGCATCCTCAGCCGCCAGCGAGGCTTCTTGCGCCTTCGGACCGGCCGTTTGTCCTTCTACGTGGATTTCGCGGCCGAGACCCAGCCTGCGGAAGGTTCGGCCGTTCTTCGCCGCTTCGACGGCGCTGACTCACCTGCGCTCGCGAACGTCGCCGGCAGCCTTCTTACCATCCTCATTCCGATGCGGCGCGACCAATGAACTCGATCTATTCGCACCGCTTCGAAATTCAGCGCGCGAAGTCATCGCACGACGTCCTCATGCTGTTTGCCGCGACCCCTTCGCTCGATCCCGAGGAGTTCGCGACGGTTGTCGAGGATGAAATCGAGCGCAACCTAGTTCCCGACGAACTCCTGATCATTGTCCGCGACCCAGCCTTCGCAGATACATTGTCGGATCTGTCGAGCGACTCACAGAACGTCGCGACGCTGGCGCGGCTTCGTGACCGTGCCACCGTGACGCTTGTTGGATACGATTCGACCGGAAGCGAGACTGGACGGACTCATGTGGCCGGCCCGGCGGCTGCGCGGGTCGTCAAGTTCGAGGATTTTCGCCGGCGAGCGATGACCAGCATCTTCAACGGACGGCACGGCTTCGTCGAATCTACCGCAACCTACCATTTTGAGAATCCCTCCGGGCGCCACACCGAACGCTTCATTCGGTTGTCGAATATCCTAGTGCGCGGCGCGGAGATCGCCTTCATCGGGTTCTGCACGCTGCCGTTCGTTCCGCGGGAAACCGCGATTGCGTACCTTGATACGCCGTCCCTTTATGCTGTCGTCGCAGCCATCAATGATCAACGTGCTTCTTTCGAGGACGCCGGACCGATCCTTGCCGACAATTTTTCGTCTTATGCCGGCGTCGGAACATACCGCTTCACACAGATTGCGGATGCGGTCGTCCTGATTTCGGCCTCGTCGAGCGGCACGCTGGCAAAGGAGCTCATCGACGATCAACGGTTCGCCGCCGATGCCGTGACGCACCTGCTGTTCCTCGGTAGCGACAAGAGCGGATCGAATCTCGTGTGCGATTTGCGGAAGGACGAGCGCCAGAATCCTGAGGGCATCGTCAATGCGCCGTCCGTGTACGAAGCGACGAGCTGCCGTCTGTGCGCAAGCGGCTCGCATGCGATCAAGCTGCAAGGGGACCAATTTGAATTCGCCGGGCCGCAACAGGAACCGTTGCTGATCGGCATGAATGACGCTCCGTCGGGACTAGGCCGTTTGATGGAGCGGTTCGCTGGTCATCGCCTGTTTGGCGTCGGGCTCGGTACCGCTACAGGCCGACAGCCCAAGCAGTTTAACGTCGCCGCGTCAGTGCTGCTGGCGCATCCGCGCTTCACTGAAAGGCTAGACTACGTCCTTCGGCGCTCGCTTCCTTCAAGCATGGGGCACATCGTCGCTATCGACGAATGGTCCCTGCCCTTTGCCAAACAGATTGCCGCCTTCTCGGACAGCTCTGCAGTCATCATTGCGCGCGACAACCTGGATGCAATTCCGGCTGCGACCCGTACTGCTATCGTAATTGCCGCTTCGGTCATCGAGAGTGGGCGAAGCCTCCTCGATATCAGCCGTGACCTTCGCAGCATCGCCCCTGAAGCTCCGCTTCTCTATCTCACCGGCTTTTCGAAAACCACGGGCGAACCGCGTCGCGAGGCGCTCGCCAAGACTCTGGTCCAGACCGTCAATCCTTATCCGTATGAAGTGATCGAGATCGAGCGTATGGTGCTGCCCGTTTCGCTTGAAGGCAGCGCTTGGGCGGCTGAGCTCAAGCTGTTGATCGATCCCAATCTCGCGGAGCTGATTCCGTCCACGCTTAAGACGGTCATTGATGCTCGCGTCGCCCGCCTGCGGCGGTCCTCTGAACCCCTAGTCGATGATCTGTTCGTTCCGAATGCGGCCGGTCGACAACTGACCCTTCAACCTGGTTTCGTTTTCTGGCCAGAAGGCGTCGTGGGCCGCCATTCGGAAGCCGACGTCTTCTTCACGATCGCCTCGGTCCTCCAGCAGCTTCGCGCAAATGCCCACCGCGGCGGCAAGTCAGCGATCAAGAGCAACTGGTTTCAGCAGACGATCCTAGCGCCGGAGAATTTCGGCCGCTTCAACGACGACATCATCCAGGCGAGCATTCTCCGTGCCGCCTATCCCTTCGAAATGAACCTGGCTGACACGCCAGCGGCGAGCCGCGAGCTCGGGCGCCTGATCAACCGTATCGTGAACGCCGCAGCTCACAATCGCGGCGGTGCCGCGGCCGAGTTCCTGCTGGCGATCGCGACCGAGCGGCTCCGCCTTTGCCGAGCGGACCTCCAATATGCATTATCAGGACCGGACACCAGCATCGAGATGGTGGAATTCCTGCGAGCGATATGTCACCGGCTCACGGCGACGGTCTAAAGATCGCCAGCGCGGCCGGCCGATTTTCACTCTTTCATCAGACCGAATTTTTGCATTGCGCCTCCGGCGTTGGCGAGCACCTGGTCCGGTGTGAGAACATAGCGCGGCAAGTAGTGCAGCCCGGCTTTGCGCGCGCCGTTTTCGGTGAGCGCTATCATCCCGGCATGCGGCCCGAACTCAGAAACGATTCGCTGTGCCAGCGGGGCGCGACAATGCCCCTCGCGAGCAGTGCGGCCGAGCGAGATGTCGACGATGTATCCACCAAATAGGATCCAGCAGTGGCCGTCCCAATCGTCGCCTTCCTGGCCCGAGAAGACTCGCCTGCCGTCGAACCCACGATTGCTCCCGTACACATAGGCACCGTCGAGTTTCAGTGCGCCGGCAACGACTGGGACCAGGGTACCGAGCGGCTCCTCGAGCGCAACCGCCAATAGGGCGCTCATGATGACGCAGCTGCTGCCCGCCGGTGGCACGACGTGCAGCATGCCCTGGACCATATCCCGAAGGATCGTAAAGGCGCGGTCATCGGTCTCGTAGTCGCGAAATCGCTCCATCGCTCCGCGTGAATGCGATGCCTCAATCATCGCCAGCAATGGTTTCGGCCAAGCGTGCGGGTTGCTCACGAGAAACCGAACAAAATCAGCTCGCGGCCTGAAGTCAACAGACGGATAACTTCGAACCGTCTGATGAAACGACCGCAGCCGACTTTATTCCTGCGCGTCAAACATCATCGACGCTGAAGAACATCGGATTTCGCATCCAGGCATTGACGGCGGACTCGCGCCAACCGGCGCAGCGTGTGCTGATCCGGACCTGCCGCGGGAACGTTCCGTTCTCGATCTTCCGATAGAGTGTCGAGCGCGAAAGACCCGTTCGGTCGAGCACCGTACCGATACGAAGAATACGGTCGTTGCTATCTGTGGTCATGATCCGGTCCTGCGCTCCGAGCGACAATCTGGAATGTCAGGCGCAGGATTGGGATACAGCTGCACGAGCTCAAGATGCTGCGGCGTCAGATTCGGCGAGCGTGTCCGACGTGCCGCGGACAGGTACGACTAGAGAGCTATTGATCGGGCGTTTCGCGCCGGCGCAGCTCGTTCTCAACGGCCTCACGGATGAAGCCCGCGATTCTGCGGTTACCTACCAGAGCCTCGATTTTCCGGATCGTCTCGACCGGCAGCCTGACTGTTGTCGGCTTCATTCCAAGAGGCGGGCGTCCCATCGCCGCTTGCGTATCCGGCTCGCTACTGTTGTCCAACGCCTTCATAGTTGACGCTATCGTTTATTGAGTTTACGCCATCGTATATAGTTTAAACGGTGTCGTATATGGCCGCCAAGTCCCGCTCCCGCGTAGAAACTCCATCAAGAATGCGGATTGCGGGAGTAGCGATTCGCGACGGGGTAGCCGCAGCGGAGCTGCTTGAGGCTCCCAGCTCCACAACACGTCGCCACCTGTTGGGTGCTCTAGCATCCGCACCATTGGGAGCGTTGTCGATTGCCGAGGTGGCCCGCTTAGAAGCGCCCATCGATGTCCAAAGTGAACTCCCGCCGCTTCGTCGAACCAAGGAGGGCCGGAATCTCAGCCGTATCAGGTACCAAAGAGCTGAAAGCTTCTTCGTCCCGATCAAACACGGCTTTCCGTCCCGGCGCAGCGACGAACTCTACCAGCTCGGCATTGTTCTGCAGCTCGCTCTGAGCGCGCATCTTCTTGACGTCGGCTTTGACGACGCGTGGTGCGCGCAGAACATCGGCCTTTACCTCGACCGGTCGCTTGAGCTCGCCAACACGACCGGGCTCGGGCACGACTCTCCGGAACTAAAATGGCTTGCTAAGTTTCTTTCGCCTTACGGACGTTGGCGCAATGCTGACGCTTCGGCGGCCCCCGACGCTTGCCCGTTCTCGCACGAACAGATTTGCCGCCTCACGCGCGGGCTTCTGGAGCGCGTGCGCGAAGTCACCGGCCATCCGCGGCCGCGCGGAAGAAGCCGGCGCAATGGATGAGCTGGAGCAGCGCCGATTCGTGGAGGCGCTCGAAACGCTTCCTCTTCTCACTCGCGCGGCCTTCCTGCTGAGCGCCCGCGACGATCTCTCCTATGTCGAGATCGGCTGGCGATGCGGCATTACCGTCGACGAAGTTAGCGTTCGCATTGCCGATGCATTGCTCGGAATCGATCGCGCGATGTATCGTCGGCGGAGCATAGCCGGATGCATCCGGCGTGCGCTTTTGCCATACCGCGACGCCTGGGCGGCCGCACGTAAACGGGAAGGAGACCGCTGCCTCGCGCCGTGGATCTCCCCGAATCGAAAACCACCACCGCGGCATATGCTTGACTGGGTCGCGGCCGCTTTTGAACTATTTCTACGCTAGTCGCTCGCATCGGCTTCGGCCTCGAACGCACGCTTGCCCCGCCTTCGCCATGCGGCAAGCGCTTCTTCGCGCTGCTCGCTCCGAAGCATCACCGCAGTGGCCAGGAACGCGCCGTAGAGTGTCGCGCGATCGTCATTAGTCAGCTCGACCAGGCCGGCTTTGACGACAAGCCCACCGAGCTCGATCAGGTGGCGTGTGCGTTCGCGGCGCTTCACGATCCACTCGCGTGTGTCATGCCGCGCACGTTGCGCTTCGAGGCGGCGCCGCGCCGCTTCACAACGGCAAAGTGCCTTCAGACTTGCCGCCAGGATTGCCTGCAGGCTTTCGTGACGGCCCCTGAAAGAAGGCCGCGCCGCGTTTGCGCCAGCCCTCCTTCGTTGCGGCATCTTTGACCTCGGCAATTCCGAGCAGCGCACCGGCCAGATAGTCCGGCGACAGTACGTCCGCACCGCAGGCAACGACCAGTTCGCCGAACTGCTGGACCTTGCGTTGCCTTAGCTGTTTGGCCCTGTCTTCGAGGGCTTTCAATTCCGCATCATAGTCTCGCGGCTTGCGCATGAGTCTGTTGCTCTCGTGAAGAAGAGGACGAACCAGCTATCGGGCGCTCGAGCCCTGCTCAATGGCGTGAAATGCTCTGGGACCAACAGGTCCCGAGAAAGAAGGTATTCTTTTGAGGGCGCGCTTATACGTCGCGATGCGACGTGCGGCGGAGAGGCACTGTAAGGCCCAGCGCCAGAGGCGCATTCGATCGCTCGCAATGGCGCTCTATCACTTCTCGGCAAAAGTGATTTCCCGCAGCTGCGGCTCCAGCGCGCTCGCCGCAGCGGCCTACCGTTCGGCATCGCGGCTTCACGATCAGCGCCTCGATCGTCACCACGACTTCTCCAACAAGGCTGGTGTCGTCCATTCCGAAGTGATGCTGCCGGACGGTGCGCCCGAGCATCTGTCGGATCGCGAGCAGTTATGGAACGCGGTCGAAGACGCTGAAGTGAGGAAGGACTCGCAGCTCTCGCGGGAAGTGGAGTTTGCGATCCCGCGCGAGCTGTCCGCGGAAGAGGGCATCACGCTCTCCCGCGACTTTGTCGCACGCGAGTTTGTTGCGGTCGGCATGATCGCCGACTTGAACGTGCACCGCGAAATCGGCGCGGACGGCGAGCCCAGGCCCCACGCCCATGTGATGCTGACAATGCGGGCCGTCGACGAGAACGGCTTCGGCGCGAAGGTCCGCGACTGGAACCGCACCGAGCTTCTTGAGCAGTGGCGCGAGCGCTGGGCCGAACACGTCAACCGACGCCTGGCCGAGCTCGACATCGATGCGCGCGTCGATCACCGCAGCCTTGAGGCCCAAGGCATCGCGCTCGAGCCTCAAAACAAGATCGGACCGGCGGCGTCGCGGATGGCAGGCCAGGGCCTCGCGTCGGAGCGCCTCAGCGAACATCTGGCTATCGCTCGCGAGAACGGCGAACGCATTATCGCGCGGCCGCTACTGGCGCTTGAGGCGATCACACACCAACAGGCGACGTTCACCCTTCGGGACGTGGCGCGGTTCATCCATCGGCACAGCATCGATAAGGAACAGTTCGACCGTGCGATGGCAAAGGTCCGGGCCTCGCCCAACCTGATCCTACTGGGCAAAGACCGGCGGGGCGAGGAGCGGTTCACGTCGCGCGAGATGCTTCAGACCGAGCACTGCCTGGAGAGGGCCTCGGAAGCGCTGGCGGAGCGTGTCGGACATGGCGTCCCGGCGGCGGCGCGCGATTCTGCGGTCGCCGCCGCCGAGACCCGCGGACTGCATCTGGGGGTAGAGCAGCAGGCCGCGCTTCAGCATATCACCGGCGCCCGCGATCTTGCCAGCATCGTCGGCTATGCCGGCACCGGAAAATCCGCGTTGCTCGGCGTCGCGCGCGAGGCTTGGGAGGAGGCGGGCTATCGCGTGCAGGGGCTCGCCCTCTCCGGCATCGCCGCCGAGAATCTGGAGGCCGGCTCCGGCATCGCTTCGCGAACGATCGCCAGCCTCGAGCATCAATGGGCGCAAGGACGCGAGCAGCTGTCGGCCAACGACGTGCTGGTCATCGACGAGGCCGGGATGATCGGCTCGCGCCAGATGGAGCGGATCGTTTCGGAGGCAGAGAAGCGCCGCGCAAAGCTGGTGCTCGTGGGCGATCCCGAACAGCTTCAGGCGATCGAGGCGGGAGCCGCGTTCCGCTCGATCGCCGAGCGGCACGGCGCAATCGACATTACGGAGGTTCGTCGCCAACGCGAACAGTGGCAGCGCGACGCGACCAGGCAGCTCGCTACCGGCCGGACCGCGGAAGCGGTCCAGACCTACGACGAACATGGCCTGCTCCATGCCGCGCCGACCAGAGAAGCCGCCAGGGCCGAGTTGGTCCAGCAATGGGATCGCGACCGGAAGACGGACCCAGGTTGTTCGAGCCTGATCCTTACTCACACGCGCGACGAGGTCCGCGAACTCAACCGCCTTGCCAGAGACAAGCTCCGCGAGGAGGGCGAGCTCGGCGAGGACGTGACCATCAGGACCAAGCGCGGCGAGCGGGACTTTGCGGCCGGCGACCGCATCATATTCCTGAAGAACGAGCGGAGCCTTGGCGTGAAGAACGGCTCGCTTGGACGGGTCGAGAGCATTTCGGCCGTCAGAATGGCTGTTCAATTGGACGACGACCGTAGAATCGCGTTCGACCTGAAGGACTATGCCGATGTCGATCACGGCTACGCCGCGACCATCCACAAGGCGCAGGGTGTCACCATCGATCGAGCCTATGTGCTCGCAACTCCAGGCCTGGATCGGCACGCCGCTTACGTCGCGCTGTCGCGGCATCGGGACACGGTGCAGCTGCACTATGGCGAGGACGACTTTGCCGGCCGGGATCGCCTGATCCGAACGCTGTCGCGCGAGCGCCACAAGGATCTCGCGTCCGACTATGCGCGCGAGTTCGCCGATCGGCGGGCGATCGTACTGCCGGTGCGGCCTGCGCCGATGCGACAGCTGGAGATGTTTGGCGCGCCGGCTTCAGGGAATCGTATCGACACGCCCGAATCAGCCGCCAGACTCTCCATGGAGAAAGCCGTGGAGCGCTTTGCTCGCGCGACACGCGAGATTGTGCGCAAGCGCGAGCGGGGAATCGCAGAGAGCGGCTCCGATCGCGCGGCGTTCGACAGAGCTCGCCAAGTGCTCGATACAGTACGGCCGAACGCCGCACGCGACCTCAGGACCGCGTTCGTCCGCGACATCGGGCTTCTGGCAGAAGCCTCCGAGGGCAGCCCGGCCAATGCCATCCGTGCGATGGAGTGGGAGCGGCGATACCGGACCGAGCCGCCGTTCCGGGCCGACCATTTTGTAAAGGAGTGGAGGCAGCTTGGGGATCGGCACGAAATGCATGAACGGCGCGGCGATGACGCTGCCGCACGGCGGATTGCTGCTCAAATGACGGGGCTCGCGAAGAGCCTGGAGCGGGATCCGCAGCTCGAATCCTTGTTGCGCAATCGCACGAGCGAATTGAGCTTGCCAAGCTACCTGGACCGGCCGCTCTCCCAGGCGCTGCCGCAGTGGATAGGTTGGAGCAGGGGACGCGGCGTCGAACGGTGAACGCGGGATGCGATATTTACGCCGTGACGGCAGAGACGGTGAGGTTGGTGATGTCCGTATCGACCGCCGTTGCAGTTCGGGCGATCATGATTCACGTACCGGTGTAAACGAAGGCATTTTCAATGTAGATCACTTGATCTTGGCTGTCAGTAAACGCCCGCCACGATTCAGCTGTGTGCTTCTTGATGTCTCGATCACCATCAATCTCATAACATTTTTTTGCATGCGACAGATCGATTGATGTCTTTTGCCTCGGAGACGGAATGCCGACGTCCTTGCCCCTTTCGCCGCAGAGTTGGTAGTACAAACCGAGCTTTCGCACCAGCGCGAGGAACTGCGATTCCGGAACTGGAAGCTTGAGTCCAATCTTGTATCGCTGGGTGAATGATTGTTCACCATATCCGGCGACAATCCTAGGTGTGTCCTGGTTCTGCACTGTCACTTTACGGTCACTGCACGAGCCCATTAGTGCGGCAATTCCGGCTAAATGGATTATCGGCTTCCCATACCGTGTCATTCGCCGCACACCTTCGGATTGGAGCACTGCGGAATTTGGGGCTTCAAGTTCAGGTTTGAACCAGGCAAGGAACTGGAACTCGGGGGCGTCTTACCCGTCAATACCAGATATCCTGTTCCGGCATAAGCGTTGGAGTTGGTTGACTGCGGGCGATATGTGATATTTGCCGAGTCAACGGCACCATTAAATCTCTGCAAAGTGCTCACTGCCAAGCCAATCGGCTCCTTCAGAACGATAGTGCTGCCAGCAACTGGTGTTCCTAATGGCTGTCCTGTCTTCGGATCGGAATCGATGCTCTGACTGGCGGGCCGAAGTTGAGTGACAAGTGTCTCGGTTCGACCGGTCCCCGGGTCAGTGGCTGGTTTATCGCGACTTGCAGCGATAGCAGCAATACTGCCGCCCCCATAGTTCGCGCTTGGACCAGCACGAGAGATCACGGTCTCGCCAGTGACGGTATCCCGCATAAATATGTACTGATGCTCGTA
>JBQCCG010000283.1:0-8077 GCA_051962455.1 Sphingomicrobium sp.
GCCCGGCGCAGTTGGTGATCAGCGCGTTGGCATCGCGGGTCGCTAGTTGGCTTAACTGTTTCTGCAAATTTTCCACGCGCCACCCTCGCGATACGCCGGCCAGACGCCTGACCTCCTGCACGTCTGACAGTGAGGCGTTGGAGATGCCGAAGCGATCGATCTTGCCCGCGTCCACTGCTGCCGACATCGCCTCCAGCGTTTCTTCGAGCGGCGTCACCCGGTCGAGCTCGTGAATGTAATAGAGATCAATCCGCTCGAGCCCGAGGCGGCGCAACGATTCATCGAGATGATGGGCGATCTGCGTCCCGCTGAGCGGCGTCTCGCCCGGCGGGCAGCCGTTCGGATTGCCGACCTTGGTCGCGATCTGCGCTCGCTGGACGAAGGAAGCGTCCTGGGACCGGAGCCATTTGCCGAGGATGATCTCGCTTGCTCCGCCGCCATAGGTGTTCGCGGTGTCGAACCGCCGAAGTCCTACACGCCGCGCATGGTCGAGCAGACGAAGGGCTTCCTCTTCACTGTCGCCCACGCTGCGCAGCTTCGGCGACGAGCCGATCCCGCCGAAATTGCCGCAGCCAAACCAGATCCGGCCGATGTCGTGCTCGCTCAAATGTCAGCCGCCCTCTCGTTTGTCGGCATGGCTGGCATGGGAACGACGGCTCATC
This sequence comes from Sphingomicrobium sp., assembly GCA_051962455.1. Classification (GTDB taxonomy): domain Bacteria; phylum Pseudomonadota; class Alphaproteobacteria; order Sphingomonadales; family Sphingomonadaceae; genus Sphingomicrobium. The sequence continues at coordinate 663 of JBQCCG010000283.1, forward strand.
TAGTCTTATCTCGAGAAGGAACAGCTCGATGACCAGTCCAGTCGTGGTTGCAGCGATAGGAATCGCGGCGGCGAGTCTCTTCGGCGCACTCGGGCGTCAATTTCGTGCCTATGCCAATGGTCAGAGATCGGATGTGTCGCGATTGCAGGGAAATGTCTGGCTCACGGCTGCTTTTATTCTGATTATCTGCACAGGCACTTCTGCCGTTCTCACGTTCCTGGTCGACGGCTCTGAAGCTGTCTTCTGGTCAATTCTCGCGGCATTCGCTGTCTTCGTCGCAGCTATCTTTTGCTGGTCTTTGGCTCGTAAGCGGGAACGGTCTCTGAGCGCTCTAGCTTAACATCCGCAACCCGCTCGAAAACGGCATTGCGGCACCCCACATTCCATTCAGCTTCCTTCCAGCCGCCACCCTGCTAAATCCAGCTGTTCATGCCTGACGCTTCCACGCCTGCTGCCCAAAACCACCTCTATCTGGTCGATGGGTCGAGCTACATCTTCCGCGCCTATCACCGGCTCCCGCCGCTGACCAACCGCCATGGCCAGCCCGCGGGCGCGGTCTATGGCTATACGACCATGCTGTGGAAGCTCGCCGACGGGCTCTCCAAGGCCGACGGGCCGACGCACATGGCGGTGATCCTCGATGCGAGCGAGCATACGCACCGCAACGAGATGTACGACCAGTACAAGGCGCACCGGCCGCCTCCGCCCGAGGATTTGGTACCGCAATTCCCGCTGATCCGAGTTGCCACCCGCGCCTTTTCCAACCCCAGCATCGAGGAGGATGGACTGGAGGCGGACGACATCATCTCCTGCTACGTGACGGCGGCGAAGGCGGCGGGCTGGAAGGTGACGATCGTCAGCTCCGACAAGGACCTGATGCAGCTGATCGACGAGGATGCCGGGATCGACATGCTCGACACGATGAACGACCGGCGGATCGGGCGCGAGCAGGTGCTGGAGAAGTTCGGAGTGCCGCCGGAGAAAGTCGGCGACGTGCTCGCGCTGATGGGCGACAGCGTCGACAATGTGCCGGGAGTGCCAGGCATCGGACCGAAAACCGCGAGCCAGCTGATCCAGACCTTCGGCGACCTGGAGACGGTGCTGGCGAGTACCGACCAGATGACCAAGCCCAAGCTCAAGCAGTCGCTGGTCGACCATGCCGATGCGGCGCGGCTGTCGCGCGAGCTGGTGCGGCTGGTGTGCGACGCGAACCTGCCCGAGCCGCTCGAAGCCCTGGAGCTCAAGAACATTCCGAAGGAGCCGCTCGCCGAGTTCCTCGCCGACCAGGGGTTCAAGACCCTCCATGCGAGGCTGATGAGCGGCACAGGCGGAGCGACGCAGACCGGCGCGACCGTCAGGAATGACGTCATGGCGGCGCTCGACCGCAAGCCCGCCGTCGCGCCCGCCGAGCCCGAGAAGATAGAGATCGACCGGTCGAAGTACGAGACGGTGACCGAGGAGGCGGCGCTCGACCGCTGGATCGCGGAAGCAGCGGCGCAGGGCTATGTCGCGGTCGATACCGAGACCGACTGCATCGACTGCATCATGGCCCGACTCGCCGGCGTCAGCCTGGCGACCGCTCCCAACTGCGCCTGCTACATCCCGGTCGGTCACAGCGGCGCGGACCTTTATTCCGACGCGCCGAACCAGCTGCCGACGCAGTTGGTGCTCGAAAAGCTGAAACCGCTGCTGGAGGACCCGGCGGTCCTCAAGATCGGGCACAATTTCAAATATGACTGGGTGATGTTCGACAAGGGCGGCATCAATGTCGCGCCGGTCGACGACACGATGGTGATGAGCTTCGACCTCGATGCGGGGAAGAGTTTCGGTCACAATCTCAATGACCTGGCCAAGGCGCACTTCGACCACGAGTGCATCAGCTACAAGTCGCTGTGCGGCACGGGCGCGAAGCAGATCACCTTCGACAAGGTGCCGCTGGGGCCGGCGACGGAATATGCGGGCGAGGATGCCGACATCACGCTCCGCCTCTGGCTTCGGTTGAAACCGCGTCTTGCGGCCGAGAATGTCGCGCGGGTTTATGAGCGGGTCGACAAGCCGCTGGTGCCGGTGATCAGCCGAATGGAGCGGCGCGGGATCAAGGTCGACCGCGATTATCTGGCGCGGCTCTCGGCCGAGTTCGGGCGCGACATCCAGGCGCTCGAGGAGAAGATCTACGAGGCGGCGTGCGGTCCGTTCACGATCGGCTCACCGCAGCAGCTCGGCGAAGTCCTCTACGGGCGCCTCGGCCTGAAGGGCGGCCGCAAGGGAAAGAGCGGCCAATATTCGACCGACGTGAACGAGCTCGAGCGGCTCGCTTCCGAGGGTGTCGAATGCGCTACGCTGGTGCTCGACTGGCGGCAGCTGACCAAGCTGAAGAGCACCTACACCGATGCGCTGCAGCAGCAGATCAACCCCGAGACCGGGCGAGTTCACACCAGCTTCAGCCTGACTGGCGCGCAGACCGGGCGCCTGTCGTCGAACGATCCCAATCTGCAGAACATCCCGATCCGGACCGAGGTCGGGCGCAAGATCCGCGACGCATTCATCGCGGACGAGGGGCATAAGCTGTTGAGCGCCGACTACAGTCAGATCGAGCTGAGGCTCGCCGCGCACATGGCCGATGTCCCGCAGCTCAAGGAAGCGTTCAGAAGCGGCGTCGACATCCACAGCATGACCGCGGAAGAGCTGTTCGGTCGCGTCGACCGCGACACGCGCAACCAGGCGAAGACGATCAACTTCGCGATTCTGTACGGCAGTTCCGCCTGGGGCATCGCCGGGCGGCTCGGCCTTCCGAAGGACGAAGGCAAGGCGATCATCGACCGCTATTATGAGCGCTTCCCCGGAATCCGCGCTTTCTCGCACGCCACGCTGGCGTTTGCACGCGAGCACGGCTTCACCCGAACTTTGTTCGGCCGGAAGACTCATTTCGAGCCGAACATTCGCTCGCCCAACCCGTCGATCCGCGGCGGTGCCGAGCGCGCGGCGATCAATGCGCCGATCCAGGGCACCAGCGCAGACCTCATCAAGCGCGCGATGGGACGGATGGACGAGGAGCTTGCCGCCGCCGGGCTCCCCGGTGTCAAAATGCTGCTCCAGGTCCATGATGAGCTGGTCTTCGAAGTGCCCGACGGGCAGGAGGAGGATGCGGCCGCCGTCATCAGCCAAGTGATGGCAAATGCCGCGGAACCTGCCATGAAGCTCGACGTGCCGCTCGACGTCGAGGTCGGCTGGGGAGCGCATTGGGGCGAAGCGCATTGACGAACGGCGATCGGATCGGGACGGCGGCCACAGCTGCTCCCGATGCGGACATGGCGTCGCTCGCCCGAGGCGGCCGGCTCAATGTGTTCGGCTTCGTGCTTCGCCTGGCGGGGATGGTGCCGTTCCTGTTCATCGGCGGCCGAATCTACGGCCCGGCCGCGCTCGGCCGCTTCGCTTATGCAGTCTTGGCGGTCGAGTTCGCCGCGCAGGTGTCCGCGCTGGGCCTCCGACGCGGGCTCGCGCAGCTGCTCGCCAACGGGAAGAAGCCGCAGGCATGGATCGTCGCGGACGCGATGCTGGTTGCGGCGATCGCATCGGCGGTTGGCACGGCTATCCTCGTGCTGTTCCCCAAGGCCATGTACCCCACTACCCAGGTTCACGGCCTGGACCGGCTGCTCGCCATCACCGTATTGGCCATCAGCTGGACCGATATCGCGCTCGCGGCGCTTGCTTATCACAACGACGTTGCATCGACGGTGCGCGCGCGATCGGTTGTCCAGCCATGGACGATCACCATCGTTGCGTTCGGCTGGTCTTATGTCTCGCTCGATGACGGACTGATCGTCGCTTACGTCTTCTCGATGGTGGCCGCGCTGATCACGGCCTTGATCCCGCTCGCGAAATGCTACGGACTCCCGCGCGGCTGGAAGCCCGACCTGTCGACCTCATGGACCACGGCATGGCGCAACGTTCCTGTCGCCGCCGCCGATGCGGTCGAATGGGCGTCGCGGCGGATCGACCTCGCGGTGCTCGGTGCATTCCTGCCCGCGGCCTATGTCGGCATCTATTACGCAGCGCAGCAGGTTGCGACGCTGCCGGCCAAGCTCAAGACCAGCTTCGAGCCGGTGCTGGGACCGGCGATCGCGCGCAAGATCGCCGCGGGTGACCGGCTGTCGGTCGCCAAGCAGGTGCGCCAGGTCACGTACTGGATCATCGCCGCGCAGCTCGGGATTGCGCTCGCGCTCGGAATCCCAGGCCATGCGGTGATGGGCTTGGTCGGCTCGGGGTTCACCGGCGGCACCGCAATGCTCGGCTTCCTGCTCGCCGCCGAAGTCATTGCGGCGATGGCTGTGGTCAGCGAATCCGCGCTGATCTACGTCGCCCGGACGCAGAACATGATCATCAGCCTGGTCATGCTAGCCCTGGAAGCCGGACTTGCGGCGGGGCTGATCCTGGCGATGCGCGGACAAGGACTTCCGTTGACGTTCCAGGCAACCGGTCCGGCGATCGGTCTCTGCGTTGCGCTGGCGTTCGCGTCGATCGCCAAGTCGCTGCTACTATCCAGGAAACTCGGCGCGGCCGTATCCGGCTGGCGCTGGGACCTCGCCTGGGCGACCTCGGCCGGGGTGGTCGTCGGAGCAGCCGTACGATTCCTACTGCCGCAGACGTTGCAGTTGATCATCGGAATCCCGGCGATCATGATCGCCTTCGGGGCGGTGCTGTGGACCAAGGGCTTCGGTCCCGAGGATCGCGAGCTGTTCCGGCTGAGGAAGGAAGAGGTGCAGGGTCTCCGAGACGCAGAAGCGGCCGAGGCGCGCGACCGAATTCAGAACGACATCGTGTGACCTGCGCACGGCGGAAGCTGCGGGCGTTCTAGTGCCGGACGTGATGAGCCATTTCTCGACACCGCCCTCAGTGTCGGAAATGTCTCATTCCCGTGAACAGCATGGCGAGCCCGGCCTCGTCGGCAGCAGCGATGACTTCATCGTCGCGAATCGAGCCGCCCGGCTGAATGACTGCGGTCGCGCCGGCTTCCGCCGCTGCAAGCAGTCCGTCGGCGAACGGAAAGAAAGCGTCCGACGCCACCGCCGAACCGACCGTCCGAGGCTCTGGCCAGCCGTTCGCCTCGGCGGCTTCGCGGGCACGAATTGCGGCGATCCGGGCGCTGTCGCGGCGGTTCATCTGGCCGGCGCCGATGCCGGCGGTGACGCCATCCTTTGCGTAGACGATCGCATTCGACTTGACGTGCTTGGCGACTGTCCAGGCGAACAGGCAGTCCTTCAGCTCCTGCTCCGTCGGCTGACGCCTGGTCACGCACTTGAGCTGATCGGCTGAAACCATTCCGTTGTCGCGGTCCTGGACGAGGAGGCCGCCGGCGATCAGCGCGAGGCTGGTGCCGCCGCGCGCCGGATCGGGCAACGTGCCGGTGAGCAGCAGTCTCAGGTTCTTCTTTTTCGCGAAAATCGCCTTCGCCTCCTCATCGGCCTCGGGCGCGACGACGACTTCCGTGAAAATCTCGGTGATCGCTGCCGCTGTCTCGGCGTCAAGCAGCCGGTTGCTGGCGACGATTCCGCCGAACGCCGAGACGCTGTCGCAGGCGAGCGCTTCCCGCCAGGCGTCAATGAGGCTGCCGCGAGTTGCTACTCCGCAGGGGTTCGCATGCTTCACGATCACAATCGTCGGTTCGCCATCGCGGAATTCGGAGACCAGCTCGAGCCCGGCGTTGGCGTCATTCAGATTGTTGTAGCTCAGCTCCTTGCCCTGCACCTGCTCGGCCTGGGCGACGCCGTGAGGAGCGGGGCCGACCGGCAGATAGAGCGCGGCGGACTGGTGCGGGTTCTCGCCGTAGCGGAGCGGCATCTTGAGCCGCGCGGACAGCGTCCAGGTCTCGGGCCAGCGCTCCCCCCGGTCGGAAAAAGCGAACCACTGCGAAATGAGCGAATCATATTCGGCGGTGAGGGCGAACGCCTTGGCCGCCAGCCTTTTGCGAAGCTCCATCGTCGTCGATCCGCCATTTGCGTCCAGCTCGGCGAGAAGCTCGGAATAATCATCCGGGTCAGTCACGATCGCAACGTGCGCGTGGTTCTTGGCCGACGAGCGGACCATCGATGGGCCGCCGATGTCGATATTCTCGATCACCGTGTCGCGGTCGGCGCCGCTCATCACGGTATTTAGGAACGGGTATAGATTGACGATGACGAGATCGATCGGCGCGATGCCGTGCTGCTCCATCGCTGCCCTATGCTCAGGATTGTCGCGCACGCCGAGCAAGCCACCGTGGACCTTCGGGTGCAAGGTCTTGACGCGGCCGTCCATCATCTCAGGAAAGCCCGTAAGGTCACTAATGTCACGGACAGCGGCGCCTTTTTGCCGCAATAAGGAGGCTGTGCCTCCGGTCGAGACGATCTCGATTCCATGGCGCGCCAGGCCTGACGCGAGCTCGGCGAGGCTGCTTTTGTCCGAAAGCGAAATCAGCGCCCGTTTGACCGGGACCAGGTCAGTCATGTTTTCCTCGATTTTCGGAATTGCGCTTTCCCTGCCGCCGAGTGAGCGAGGAAGCAAGATTTCTCACGCTAAGGCGCAAAGGCACAAAGAAGAAATGCCTTCCTTCGCGGCTTAGCGCCTTTGCGTGAACCAATTTTCTTTAGCTTGTGCGGCGGAACTGCCAGCCGATTTCGCCGCCCAATGCCGAAACTTCCCCGACGATGACAAGCTGGGTCGTGCGGTCGGGACTGCCCCGGCCGCCGATCCACAAACTTTCCTCAGTCGTGAGGTTTCCGCCGCGACAGCGAAAATTCCATGGCGGAGCGCCCTTCGAGCGCAGGATCGCGCCCATCCCGTCGGCGGTGATCGTCGCTTCCACTCCGGGCGCGAGGTGGAAACGCACAGCATAAGGCGCGGATTCGCGAATCTTCTTTCGCCCCTTGGAGATCAGCTGATCGGCTCCGCGCAATTCCTTGCCGTCATTGCCGAGCATGAGGCTGCGCTTGTGGATCAAACCGAACGCGCGGACGTAGCCGTCGTGACTCGCCTCAAGCCGGCTCGCATCATTGTCTTCGCTCCGCTCGATGGTGACATCCTCAACTCCCTTCCCCAGCGAACCGTCGTCGAGGATGTTGGTCGAATTGGTGTCGGAGAGGACGAGCGTGCTGTGCGCGGCTGTCGTCCTCAGGCCCTGGACGAGCTCTTCGGGAAGGTCGGACGGAACGGGTCCTGGCCCACCGCAATTGACGATCAGCCGCTGGCCACCGTCCGACAGCTCAAATGCGAGGGTCGAGGCTGATCCCTGTTCCGCCATTTTCTGCGGGGGCGGCGGGGCCGCATCGATGACGAGGATCGTTCCGAGCGCCGACATGCGCTGATAGCCCCAGCCGCGGGCGACCCGTAGCGGACGGGCGCGCAACCCGCAGCCTTCGACCAGCGCGGTGAGCCGCGCC
>JBQCCG010000284.1:0-6126 GCA_051962455.1 Sphingomicrobium sp.
TCGTTAAAGTCACTGAAGTCACGGAGAGCGGCGCCTTTTGTGTGACGCTAAGGCACCGCGCGAAAGTCAGGCGACGATCCCGAGGATGTCGCTTTCCTTCATGATGATCAGCTCTTCGCCGCCGATCTTCACTTCGGTGCCGGACCATTTGCCGAACAGGATCTTGTCGCCGGCCTTGACATCGAGCGGCGTGACCTTGCCGTCTTCGGCGCGGGTGCCGGTGCCGACGGCGACGACTTCGCCCTCCTGCGGCTTTTCCTTGGCGGTGTCGGGAATGATAATTCCTCCGACGGTCTTCTCATCAGCCTCGACTCGGCGGACGAGAACGCGGTCATGAAGTGGCCTGAAACCCATAGGTTGAACCCTCTTTGATCAGGTTGGTTGAACTTCCCCGTTGGCACTCTGCACATGAGAGTGCCAGCGATTGCGCGCATATGGTTGTGCACCATTCATCCGTCAACGCTTCCCGAAGAGGATTTTTCAGCCTGTAACGGTTACGAGTGCAGCGCTCGTGTCAGCCCGAGCCGCCCACGCAAGATCCATCGCGTCAGCATCAGCACGGCGACGGCTGCGAGGCCGCTCGCAAGGCCGACCCAGATGCCAACGCCCTTCCAATCGCGGCCAAACGCCAGCCACGCGCCAATTCCCAATCCAACCACCCAATAACCGAAGAGCGCGAACAGCAGCGGCCATCGTGTGTCGTGAAGGCCGCGAAGCATGCCGGCGCCGATCACCTGCGCGCCGTCAACCAGCTGGAAGGCTGCGGCGACGCGGAGGAAGCTGACCGAGAGGCCGATTACGACCGCGTTCCGCGGGACATCGTCGAGGAACAGAGTGACAAGCTGGCGCGGGAAGCTCCACATGCCCAGGGCCATCGCGCCCATGAACGCAACTCCCATGACCCAGGAGGTCCACCCGGCGCGGGTGATTCCGACTTGATCGCCGCGGCCCAGCGCAAGGCCAACGCGTACCGTCGCCGCTTGGCCGAGGCCGAGCGGGACCATGAACGTGATCGCTGCAAGCTGCAGCGCGACCGCGTGCGCGGCGACTGCCGGCGCACCGATCCAGCCCATGAAATAAGCGGCAAGCGCGAAGACGCCGATCTCCAGCCCCATAGTGGCTCCGATCGGCCATCCGAGCCGGATCATCGCAGCGGTCCGATGGCGATCGAACCGCCACCAGTGGCCGAACAGATGGAAGCGCCGAAACCGACGATCCGTCGACACCACGAGGATCATCGCAGCGCACAGGATCAGCCACGTGATCGTGCTCCCGAGACCGCTACCGACGATTCCGAGCGCTGGAAGCCCGAAATGCCCGAAAATCAGGGACCAGCTGACGAGGGCATTGAGGACGATCCCGCCGATGCTGAGCCACAACACGACCCGAGGCCGCTCCAGGGCGGCAACGAAATTGCGGAGCAGCTGGAAGAGCAACCAGGGCGCAACGAGCCACATGTAGGCGCGGAGGAATTTCTGACCCTGCTCCGCGAGCTCGGGCGACTGGCCGAAGGCAAGCATGATCCCACCCACGTTCCACATCAGCAGCCAATAGGGCGGCATGACGATCGCGATCAGCCAAAGGCCTGCGCGGAAGGTCCGCCGGACGTCGCGCACGGCATTGAACCGCTCGCCGAGAGCGGTCGCCATCATCGGCGAGGAAGCCGTGATCAGGCCGAGGAGGAAGATGCTGAAGGTCCAGGTGAGATTCAGCGCCAATGTCGCCGCTGCGAGCTGGGTCGAACCAAGCCGCCCCATGAGCAGCACGTCGGTCGCCTGGATCGCCTGCTGGGTGAGGTTCGCGAGGATCAGCGGCCAGGCGAGCGCGAGCGTGCCGCGCACTTCTCTCCGCCAGGCGTGGGCGCCCTCGTCGCTCCCGAATTTGGGCGCCGCTTCCATCCGCCGGGCCGTAGCCGTTGGTCCGCGCGTCGAAAAGGTTTGGCCCCGGGGCCGCTCGTCCGCTAGCTGTGCAGCAGTAAATTTTCGAAGGCCTGACCAATGAAGTTCGTGCGCGCAATCTGGAAGCTGCTCGTCGGGATCAAGGATGCCTTGGTCCTCATCCTGCTCATCATCTTTTTCGGCGGCCTCTATGGCGCGCTCTCCGCGCGCCCCGCCCCCGTCAAGGAAGGCGTCCTCGACCTCAACCTCAACGGCAGCGTCGTCGAGCAGCCGGCGCGGCTCAGCTGGTCGGACGTCGCCGGATCTGCCCGGCCGGAGCAATATCGGCTGCGCGACCTCGTCCAGGCGCTCGACAAGGCAAAGTACGACAGCCGCATCAAGGCCGTCGCGCTCGATCTCGACGGGTTCACCGGCGGCGGGCAGACGGCGATCGGCGATCTGGCCGACGCGGTTCGGCGGGTGCGCGCGGCCGGCAAGCCGGTGATCGCTTACGGTGTTGGCTTTACCGACGACAGCTACGCACTGGCATCGGCGGCATCGGAGATCTGGCTGAACCCGCTCGGCGGCGTACTGATCGCCGGTCCGGGCGGATCGAACCTTTACTACAAGGGCCTGCTCGACAAGCTCGGAGTGACCGCGAACGTCTATCGCGTCGGGACCTACAAGGCGGCGGTCGAGCCGTTCATCCGCAACGACATGTCGCCTGCGGCCAGAGAAAATGCGCAGGCGCTCGACCAGGCGACGCTCGAAAGCTGGAAACAGGAGATCAAGCAGGCGCGGCCAAAGGCGAACATCGACCTGTTTCTGACGAATATGAACGGCGCGGTCGCCGCTGCGGGCGGGGATATGGCCAAGGCCGCGCTGAACGCCGGCCTGGTGGACCGTATCGGCGACCGGCGCGACTTCGAGGCGCGGTTGGCGCAGCTCGGAGGCGGCGAGGGATCGAACGGAGCCCCGTTCAAGCGAGTGAAGCTCGGCTCCTATGTCGCCGATGTGGTCGACCAGAAGCCGAACGGACCGATCGGGATCGTCACGATCGCCGGAATGATCGTCGACGGCAAAGCCGGCCCCGGCACCGCTGGCGGAGACACGATCTCCAAGGAGATCGATGACGGCGTCAACAAGGGCATCAAGGCGCTCGTGGTGCGGGTGGATAGCCCGGGTGGATCGGTCCTCGCGTCGGAGCGCATTCGGCAGGCCGAGCTCGCGGCCAAGGCGAAGAAGATTCCCGTTGTCGTGTCTATGGGCAGCGTCGCCGCGTCGGGCGGATACTGGGTCTCGACTCCGGCCGACTTCATCTACGCCGAGCCGTCGACCATCACCGGATCAATCGGAGTCTTTGGCGTTCTTCCAAGCTTCCAGGGGACATTGCAGAAGCTTGGCCTGGGAGCGGATGGCGTGAAGACGACGCCGCTTTCGGGCGAGCCCGACTTGCTCAAGGGTCCATCGCCCGAAGCGAGCCAGCTGATTCAGACCGGAGTCAACGCGATGTACGCGCGCTTCCTAGGGGTCGTTGCTGCATCACGTCACAAAACTCCGCAGCAAGTCGACCAGATCGCGCAGGGCCGGGTCTGGGATGGCGGCACGGCTCGTCAGCTCGGGCTGGTCGACGGCTTCGGCGGTCTCGATGATGCAGTCGCCAAGGCGGCTCAGCTTGCCGGGCTCGGCAACGAGCGCGGCGTCCGCTATCTCGAGCCGGCGCCGAGCTTCCGCGACCGGCTGATCGCTTCGATCGCCAATGGGAATGACGAGACGAGCGCTCCTGCCGATGCATTCGCCATGCTTGCGCAGCAGCCTCAGCAGCAGATCGCGAGCGTGCTGGCGGAGGTCAAGTCGATCATCTCCGGTCCGAGTATCCAGGCGCGGTGCCTCGAATGCCCGCCGGTTGCGCCCACCCGGATCGATCAGAAGGACCTGGGCCTGCTTGGGTTGATCAAGGAATGGCTGAGCTGAGCACCTTCCGCTCATCCTGATTGGGGCTGAGTGAGCGAAGCGAATCGAAGACCCGTATCGAAGGACCGTCGTTCGATACGCGGCTTCGACAAGCTCAGCGGCTACTCAGGATGAGCGGAACCGAAATCAGATGTGAATCGGTTTGCCCTGCACCGCCATCGCCGCCTCCTTGAGCGCCTCCTCATGGGTCGGATGCGCGTGGCAGGTGTAGGCAATGTCCTCTGATGTGGCGCCGAACTCCATCGCCAGCGCGGCTTCGCCGATCATCGTCCCGGCAACGGAGGCGATCATCCAGACGCCGAGCACTCGGTCGGTCTTGGCGTCGGCGATGACCTTCACGAAGCCGTCGGGTTCGCGGTTGGTCTTGGCGCGGCTGTTGGCGAGCATCGGGAACTTGCCGACCTTCACCTCGCCTGATTCGCGCGCCTCCTCTTCGGTGAGGCCGACGCCGGCTATCTCGGGCATGGTATAGACGACCGAGGGAATCACGTTCTCGTTCACGATCCCCGTTAGGCCGGCGATATTCTCCGCTACCGCGATGCCTTCGTCCTCGGCCTTGTGGGCGAGCATCGGACCCGGGATCACGTCGCCGATCGCCCAGATGCCGGGCACCTTGGTTCGGAACTCGTGGTCGGTCTCGATCTGACCGCGCTGGTTGGTCGAAAGGCCGGCCTTGTCCAGCGCGAGGCCTTCGGTGTTCGGCCTGCGGCCGATCGAGACGAGAACGACGTCGGCTTCGATGGTCTCGGAAGCGCCGCCGGCCGCGGGTTCGGCCGTGAGGGTGACCGTGTCCCCATTGCGCTCGGCCTTGGTGACCTTGGTCGAGAGCTTGAACTCGAAGCCCTGCTTCTTGAGAATCTTGTTGGCCTCCTTGCGGACATCGCCGTCGAAGCCCGGCAGGATCTGGTCGAGGAACTCGACGACCGTGACCTCAGCGCCCAGGCGGCGCCACACCGAGCCCAGCTCGAGCCCGATCACACCGCCGCCGATAACCACCATGCGCTTGGGCACCTGCGGCAGCTCCAGGGCGCCGGTGGAGTCCACGATCCGTTCCTGGTCGATGATGATGCCGGGGAGCGGCGTCACGGACGAGCCGGTGGCGATGACGATGTTCTTCGCCGTCACCTTTTTGTCGCCGACCTGCACCGTATGCGCGTCGACGAAGCTCGCGCGGCCCTTCACCCATTCAACCTTGTTCTTCTTGAACAGGAACTCGATGCCCTGGGTCAGCCCCTTCACCGCTTCCAGGCGGGTCGCATGCATTTGGCCGAGATCCAGCTCAATTTGCGGCAGCTTCACGCCCCATTTGGCGAGGGTCCCGTCACGCGCTTCCTCGAACAGCTCCGACGCGTGGAGCAGCGCCTTAGAGGGGATGCAGCCGACGTTGAGGCACGTGCCACCGAGCGTTTCCCGGCTCTCCGCGCAGGCGGTCTTGAGGCCGAGCTGGGCCGCGCGGATCGCGGCGACGTAGCCGCCGGGGCCGGCGCCGATGACCAGGACGTCGAAATCGTAATCAGCCATTCACACCTCGTTCCCCGACGAAGGTCGGGGTCCAGTCCGAAAAAACAAGAGACGGCGCGGGAGCGCCGCCTGCGCCCCGGCTTTGCCGGGGAACAGGTTAGAGATCGATCAGAATTCTGGTCGGGTCCTCGATCGCTTCCTTGACGCGCACGAGGAAGGTCACCGCCTCGCGGCCGTCGATGATCCGGTGGTCGTAGGACAAAGCCAGGTACATCATCGGCCGGGCGACGATCTGACCGCCCTTCACCACTGGCCGCTCCTCGATGCGGTGCATTCCGAGCACCGCCGACTGCGGGGGGTTGAGGATCGGGGTCGAGAGCAGCGAGCCGAATACGCCACCATTGGAGATGGTGAAGGTGCCGCCCTGCATATCCTCGATGCCGAGCGTGCCTTCCTTCGCGCGCTTGCCGAAGTCGGCGATCGTCTTCTCGATTTCGGCGAAGCTCATCCGGTCCGCGTTGCGGATGACTGGAACCACGAGGCCCTTCGGAGCGCTGACCGCGATCGAGACGTCGAGATAGTCATGGTAGATGATCTCGTCGCCTTCGAGGCTGGCGTTGACCGACGGGACGTCCTTGGCGGCGAGAGCGCAGGCCTTCACGAAGAAGCCCATGAAACCGAGGCGGATGCCGTGCTTCTTCTCGAACAGATCCTTGTAGCGGGCGCGGGCATCGATCACCGCGCTCATGTCGACGTCGTTGAACGTCGTCAGCATGGCGGCGGTGTTCTGTGCTTCCTTGAGGCGTTTCGCGAC
>JBQCCG010000285.1:0-19604 GCA_051962455.1 Sphingomicrobium sp.
AAGACATCGTCATGACCTGGGCGATGCTCGGGCGAGGCTATCGGATCGGCTATGCCGAAGATGCGATCGTGTTCACCGACGCCCCGACGACCTTCCGGCAATTCTACCAGCAGCGGAAGAGGTGGTCGCGCGGCCTCATCGAAGCGCTGGGCGCCCATCGCTCCTTGTTGTTCAAGCCCCGGCTTTCCACCTTTTTCGTCTGGTGGAACTGTCTGTTCCTGCCGCTCGACCTTACCTTTACCTTCCTGTTCATTCCGGGACTGATTGCGGCCCTACTCGGCTATTTCTGGCTCGCGGGCCCGCAAACGCTCCTTCTTCTACCGCTCGCGCTCATCTGGAACGCGGTGATCTTCAACATCCAGCGGAAGATGTTCCGGGCCAAGGGTCTCCATGTTCGTCGGAACACCACGGGCGCGCTTTTCTACGTGCTCGCTTATGCGATCGTCATGCAGCCGATTTGCCTGTGGGGCTATATCTCGGAGCTGACCGGGCAGCGCAAGAAATGGGGAACCAAATGAACATCCTTGCGCTCGGTTGCTTCGCCGGCGTGCTTTCGGCAGCGGCGATCGCCCCCGCCCGCGCGGCGGATGAAGGGCCAGCCAGCTCCTTCCAGCCCGGCGCCGGAGTTGAAATCTGGGCGAGCACGGATTCGGACAAGACGAGCGTCGTGAAGCTGCTCGGCCGGGCCCTGTGGGATTTCGAGGGACCGGCGAAGTACGGAGGCATCGACGTCGAGCGCGCCTGGTTCGCGCCCGACGGCCAGCATGCGCGCAGGCAGACCCGGGTCTATCTGGACCTCGCCGACAGCCTCGGCGGCAAATGGAAATGGTCCGTCCGGGTCGGCACCAACGGCGATACCGTGCTCGGTTCGGCCTCGGTCCGCTCGGACGACTGGTCGAAGGAATTGTTCGTCGAGCGGGAGATCGTCGAAACTCCCCGCGGCGTCGACGAGGGGATCTATTATACATTTGCGGGCGCCAGCGCGGACGTCCTCTCGACGCGGGCCAACACGATCAATCTGGTTGCGGGCTTTCAGAAGTTCACCGGCAGAAACGATCGTCTTCATCTTCGCGGCACATTCGTCCACGTCGTCGACCCCCGCCTCGGGATCAGTATCCAGCTTCGCGCCCGCTACTTCCATTCGACCGTTCCGGGCGAGTTCGATTATTATTCGCCGCGCGACTTCGCCCAATTGATTCCGGTCGTGCAGATGCGCCGGTTCACTCGCTCCGGCTGGATGGTTCTGGTGGCCGGCGGCTACGGTGCGCAGAAGGCGACCGGAAGCAGTTGGCAGAGCGCGCGGCTTGCGGACGTCCGTATTGAGAGCCCGCGCTCATCGAGAAAGCTGCAGGCGTTCGCCGAGGTTCAATATTCGAACAGCTCGCTCGCGGGGGCGGGCGCGCATTATAGTTATGTGATGGGCCGGCTTGGATTGACCCGGCGCTTCTGAAGTCGTGGGCCGGCGGGGCCTGCTAGCGCGCCTCATTCGGCCGATCGCGAAGATCTTCGTCCACCCTTTGAAGAATTGGCATTGCGGCACCTGCTCGACCGCGAGTCAACCATAAGGGCCGATGTCTGTTCGGACCGGGCCGCGCCGGTTCCGCGGCGCATAAAATCCGCTTGAAACTCAACTGCTCTTCAAGGATGAACAAAGGAGTCAGCGTGCCGCATCTCGCGGAAGAATTCTTTTCCGCGTTTGCCGGAGGGGGCTGCACTGGCGCCCAGCCTTGTGGCATGGAGAATGCGAGATGGATCATTCCCCGATCCGCCCCAAGCGGGAAGACGATCCGTCGCCGTCCTGCGAGCCTTCGCCTCTGCAGGCCCGGTTGAACGAGCTTCGCGAGCGCCTGTTGGAAGCGCCCGACGCTGAACAGCCGCTGAGCGACGAAGGAGCTCTCAACCGGCTCGTTCGGGAGGTCCTCGAATCGAGGAGGCGGCGCGAGAGGATTTTCGGGGATCAGATATTCGGCGAACCGGCCTGGGACCTTCTCCTGGAGCTCTATGACGCGGAATGGAAAGGGCAGCCACTGTCGATCCAAAGCGCATGCCGCGCGACGAGCATGCCTTCATCGACAATCATACGCTGGATCGCGACGCTCGAGGAAGAAGGCTGGGTCAGGACGATCGGCCATCCGTCGGATCTCGCCCGGATGCGTGTGGTCCTCACCCGGCGCGCTTCGATTGCGATGCACGATTATTTCAGGAACCTGCCGATCAGGCCCGTTTAGGAGCGCCTTCGCTCGGGAAGGCCGCCGGGGCCGGTGAATGGCGCGAGCCTGCTGGCGCCGATCGCTCGACCGTCAGACGACCAGCTTCAGGCCGTGGAGACGGACGACTTTGCCGCCGACGCATACCGGAGCAGCCATCAGCCGCACCCACCGGCTTTCTCCGGCCGCCGGGCGGATGTTCACGTCGACGGTGAATCCGCGACGGTGCTTGATCGCATGGGCTCGCAGCCGCTCCATGACCGCGCGCGACTGTTCGCTATATAAAGCGACGGTCTCCTCGCGTCTTACCGGAGTCCATCTCGGAAGGCCGAAGATGTCGTACACGCCTCCGGACCAGAGCAGGGAATTATCGCTGAGGTCGCATTCCCAGCATCCTGCATGATGTGGCCCGACCTCACCGATTCTGTCCGGCTCCAGCTGATCCGATATGGCGGAGTTGAGTAGGTGTCCAAGCTCGAAATGGCGCGGCTGCTCCCAGAGCGGCCAGCTGTGTGTGAGGGGAAGCGGCTCAACTGCGGTCATGTTGCTGGACCTCATGCGCCGTTCCGGGAAGCGAGCAAGGTCAGCGGTCGCCGCTCGACTGCATCGGCCCGATAGCCGCGGCGAGCATGCCGTCGCTGCAGGTCCGGTGAAGCGCGGCCGTACCGGACCACCCTGATTTCAGCGCCTTTGCAAATGAACACCTTGCCCCCCGGTGTCGGCCGCCTCACTGGCAGCGGCTCCCGCCGGCTTTTATGGGGCTGCGGGGTCAATGAAAAGCACTCCTGCATCGTCTCGACTTTTCCGGCGAACGGGGCTCGATCGCCGGGCGGAGCGGTCCGCCTCGATCTATGCTTTTCGTGGCCGTCCATCCTCAACTGCGGTAGGGGCGGTCGATTAGCCGAGGGTTGAGACTCGCTCCGATATGGACCGGTAGAGAGACCCCGGTCCGTCCGGCGCCGCCGCTCAGGCGAAAGCGAAACGCCGGCACAGCCCGATGGCTTCCTGATTCTAGAATATCGTTCGCACTGCTCCCGCGGGGGACGTGACCAGATAATCGACCGGTCCATCACCCTTCACGGGCGGCGCCCAGCTCGCCCCGGCGTAGAGCCGCTTGCCCGGCAGACCGACGCAATGACGATGATCGGAATCGCATTGGTGACCGTCGGTCAGCTCGAGGCTGACATTGCCTTCATTATGGATGACGAGGCCGCCTCCGCCTCGGCTTGACGCGACTGCCGGGTGGAGCTCGGCGGGCTGGACGAGCACCAGCATGTCGTAGCCGACCAGCACCTTCAGGCCCGACTGGGCAGACGAGAGCGGTCCGGCAACCGGCTTCACGGTCACTCGATAGACGCGCTCGCGGCTGGCGGCCGGGGCAATGCTGGCGATGCGCAGCAGCTTGCGCTCGCCGTGCTCGAGGATCATCCGCGCCGGCGAGACGAGCAGGCCGAGCTGTTCCGGGTCGGGAACCTCGCGGCGCGCCTGGTCGGGAAGCCCCGGATCGACGATCTCGGCGGGGTCGATTGCGACATAGGCGCGGTCCGGGCCGTTATTCCATATTTCGATATCCTCACGGGCATGCTTGCCCGGCTGGAGATCGACGATCAGCTCGCTGAGGACGATGTCGGCGCGAGCGCTTCCGCCGGGCACGATGAATGATGCAATCGCCAGGAGTGCAAGCGCTGCAGCGGAACGTCGGCGGATCATCGGCAAATCACCTTTCCGATCTTCTCGAAATATTTCGCGGACCCTATCGCGCCGAGCGGGACGTGGCACGATCCATCGGCGCCGCTGGTGAACGAGAGGCGATCGCCGCTGGTGACATCGATCTGGAAATAGCCTTCGCCGTCCGTCTCGCCGATTCCGCGTCCCGACTGGACCGACGCATTTGCAAGGGGGCGCCCGTCCGGACGGAAGGCCTGGCCGAAGACCGTGAACAGCGATCGCACGTCCCAGCTCAGGCGGTCGACATTGCCCGGATAAAGGGTGACCGTGCGGGTCGCTGAATCATAATCGGTCGAACTCGAGCCGACGGGCTTCAGCCTGACCTTGTACGACCGGTAGGGCTGGAGGAAGATTGGCACCGGGGCCTTGCCGGTCAGCCGCGCTCGGACCTGCCCGTCCACGAGGACGTCGAAGGCCGAGGCGCCCGGCTCCCCCTTCAACGCGACCAGCAATGCGCTCTCCTCGATGTCGCGCCCGCCGACCGCAAGATGGTGCAGGTCGACTGCCGCGCCGGTCTGGAGGGTCAGCGCATATTGCACGCCGCCTTGCCCCCCAAAGGGATGAAGCAGGTCGGCCCGTGCGCTTCCGAGCCGCGAATAAACGGCGCCGCCGGCATGGACATCGCTTGAATCGAGGCTCCGGTCGAGTCCCGCGTCGGCGGAGATCTGAGTCCGGTCTTCGCCCTGGTAGAAATATTCGCCGCTGATGCTGCCGACCGCCTTGGTCTGGTCGATTTCGGGGCGATCGCCGCTTCGCCGGGTCGCAGCGCCGGCGGTGGCCAGCAGCGACAGGCGCTTCGAGGTGAACTGGAATCGCGCGGTGACGTAGGCTGCCGTCGTGCTTCGAGTGCGCTGCGCATCGGCCTGGAGGATCAGCTGGAGGCCGTTGCGTGAGAGGACCGGCCAGCTGATGCCGGGGCCGATCGTATAATCGCCGCCATGGCCATCGTCGTGCCGCAGGGAGCCGATTACCGATAGATAAGCCTGGCCGAAACTGACTCCGACGCTCCCGCTGAGCTGGGTATAAGAGCCCGCCCCGACCTGCGCACCGGTCGGGATTCCCGACCCGAAATTGCCCGCATAAGCGGAGATCGGGATGAGTGGCCTTCCGTCGCTGCTCCAGACTCGCCGCAGGTCGAGGTTGAAATTGATCGGACCGTGGCCGCTCGAGCCCAGTTGCACGAGAACGCCTTTGTCGCCTGAAATCGAGGCGAGCCCCGCAATCCTGGCGCTCCCGCGGCGGGTGACCAGCCATGCGCCCGCCTCGATCATCGACTTGCCGCCGGCGCCGATCGCCGAAAGGTCGAGCGCGAGGGACCGGCTCAGGCGTCGCGCGGTCCCGACCTGATAATAAAAGGTCCGCGACAGGCTGACCGGATGCCCGGGCCTAGTGTTCGCAAGCATTCCCGCATAGGCAAAATAGAGCGGCTCTCCGACGGGTGCGATCTGCGCATTCTTGACGAAGAACCTCTGCTCCTCGTGAACGCTACCGTTTTCCTCGCGGATGCGCAGCACGACGGGGTAGGAGCCGTCGGGGAGGGCCGACGTATCGAGGACAATGTTTCCGGCGCCGTAGGAACGCGAGGCGACGAGCCGCCCGTCGACGACGAGGTCGACCTGCGACGCGGTCTGCAGGAACAGCACCAGCGGCGTTCCCTCGAGGATGTCGCGGTCCGCCCTTGTGTCGAACTGGGTGCCGAGGCCGATCCCGACGATCCGCCGCTGTCCGGTGAGGTCGAGCCCGGGGGCCCAGAACAGTCCCGCGGAATAGCGCAGGTCCCGGCGGTCCACTTCGGCCGCGAGATCGTCGACGACGAGGCCGAGGCTGGACGCATAAGAGGCGTCCGCGCGGATTCGCGCACTCCCCAGGGAGAGGATCGTGCGGTTCTGGAAATTGTAGCCGGGAGCGCTCGAACTCGAGCCGGAAACGGCAAGTCCGATGGAGCTGGTCAGCGCAGCGGGCGCGCGTGTCGGACTGAGATAGGTGTCGGGGACCGCCCGCGCGAGGCGAAGCATTCCGGGAGCAAGGAACAGGGTGACTCGAAAGCGGTCCTCGTCGAAGATGATTCCGGCGCCGGCCGGGGAAAGGACGCCGCATTGTCCGGCATTGCCGCTCGAACAGACGAGTTCGGCATGTGCGGGCAGGGGGCGGGCAAGCTCGGCGGCGAGTTCGGGGGAGGGGATGACGTCGGGAATCAGCTCGAGCAGCTTTCCGGGCTCGGTGAATTGCAGGGTGCCGGGTGCCGCGAGGGCCTTCGCCTCTCCGATCTTGTTCCCTCCGAAATAGACGTCGACGAGGATCTCGTGGGGCCGAGCGAGCTCTTCAAATCCTGGAGGAGGACCGATCGATTCGATCGCATGGGTCGCCGCCGCGGCGCTGTCCGCGACAATCGAGCCGGCGATCAGCGCGGCGATGCAGGCCACAGGACGGAGCATTGCCACGATCGATCATTCGGGACCGATGACGAGGGTCAGGGAACCGTTGTACGATCCGGCCGTCGCGCTCGAGAGCGCCGCGGCCCGAAGGATGACGATCAGGCTCGCCGATGTGGCGGGACCGCTGTTGCAGGTCTGCTGCGTCGCGCTGCTGACCTCGCCGGAGAGCGCCACATTGGGGGTCAGCTGGGCTCCGCTGCTCTGCCCGGAGGAGCCGTTCCATTCGACGGCGAAGGGCAGGCTGCCCCCCGCCGAAGCGAGCGAGAAGGCGCCTCCCGGTCCGGAGCCGCTGGCGCGCACATTATAGCCGTTGGTCGCGGTATTGGCATAAACGCAGACGCTTTGACTGCTGACGGCATCGGCCGACAGATTGGTCAGCAGGCCGAACGCGACATCGGCGAGGCTCGAGATCCGGACATTGTTGCTCGCGGCCCGCGCCGGAGACGTGGCTCCGAGCAGCAACAGCGCCGGGCCGAGCAGCCGGACCGGGATTCTTCGACCGACGGCGTTCGCGCCGGCTCGCCGGGGACCCCGGCTACCGGGACTCCAGCAACGCCCTGCCACGACTGCCGCTCTTTATTCCGGTGCGACGACGAGGGTGAGGGTACCCGTATAGCTGGTCGACGCCTGCATCGACTGAAGGTCGCTCGCCGCGATCTTCACGATGAGGCTTGCCGAGCTCGGCGGCCCAGCGCTGCAGCTGGCGTCGGTCGCCGTCGAGGTCAGGCCGGTGAGGGCGGTGCCCGCAGTCAGCGCAGTGCCAGACGTCGCGCCGGAGCTTCCGGACCACTCGACCGAATAAGGGACCGTCAGAGTCGCGTTGGCCAGCGTGAATGCGCCGCCAGTGCCGCTTCCGGTCGCGTCCACATTATAGCCCCTGGTCTTGGTATTGCTCCAGACGCACACATTCTGGGCGCTCGAAGCCGCGACGCTCGGGTCCTGATTGGTGAAGGCGACGTCGCTCAGTCCCGACAGCTGGACCCGATTGGGGACCGAGACGCTGACCGAGAGACTGCCGGTCGAGGTCGAGCCGAGACTGCCCTGGGTGGCCGCTCCGGCGGCCGATCCAACAACCAGCGTGAGCGCGGCTGCGGCCGCCGCTGCGCTGCGAAGAAATGCTTTCATGATCCCACCCCACTTGGAGATCGAGGAAAATCGATCCGAAATGGACCAATAGGTCGCGGGCGGTTAACAACCGGTCAATGACGGCCGCTTAAGATTCCTGGTTAGCAGACCGCATTCCATCTCCTCGCCGCCCCTTGCGCGGCCGGTTTGGACCTGGCCCTGCCGATCATCCGCTGCCGCTGCAATCCGAACCGTTCCGGACCAATGCTCAGCTTTTGGTTAGACAGTTCGGCTGCACTTGCGGTGAGACATGCTCGCGGTCCCCGCCCTTGCCCTCATCGCTTCGGCGCCCCAGGCGCCGCCAGCCGCGTCCGTCCAGGCCACCGCCACGATCCGTATCGTCCAGGGAAGCTCGGCGTCGGCGAAAGACTGGAACGCCGCCAGCCGCAACCGTTCGGCAGACGGCGGACACGCGCGCGAGCTTATCGTCAGGGAACCTGACGGGCGGACAAGCCTGTTGCGGTTGATCGAGCACGAATGAAGGCGGAATGGCGCCGCCAGTGCCGCACCGGGGCTAGGCGGAGCGCTTGAGCGTCCCGGAATCGGATGGCGGTTGAGCCGCGCTGATCGCGCTCCGCAGTTCGCAGATCGCGAGATCGAGATGGGCTCCGATATGCGCCGGCGCCTGCGCCTCGTCGAGAAGGTCGAGCGCGGACTGCATGGAAGTGAGCGCCTGACGAAGCATGGGCCTGCTGACTGGAAGAGAACCTCTCGTCATACTGTTTCCATGGCTGTTGTCGTGGGATCGGACCTTATCTAACGTCGAAATATCCAAGGTCTAATGAAAATTTTACCATGCGAATATTACCGGTCCTTCACGTGATGGACCCTTGCGGTAGACGGCGTCGCTCCAGCCGAGGCTTCGAACTGACAGGCCCGCAGGCCGGGCCGGCGGACCTGACCGGATCGTCCCGCCGAACCTCCTCAGGCGGCTTTCCGAGCGGCCTCTTCCATATATGAAGAGAATTGCTCGGCGGGCATCGGCAATCCATAACGATGGCCCTGCAGGGCGTCGCATCCACTCTCCAGCGCGACAGCCTCCTGAGCTTCAGTTTCCACGCCTTCGGCAATCACGTCCAGGCCGAGCATGTGGGCAAGGCTGACCGCCGCTCGAATGACGCTGATATTTTCCTCAAGGTCCCCATGCGCGATGAACGATTTATCGAGTTTCAGACGGTCGACCTTGAACCGCCGTAAATAGCTCAGCGAAGAATAACCCGTGCCGAAATCATCGAGGGCAACTCGAAAGCCGAGATCGCGCAACGCCTGAACCTGGGAATCGGACCCGCTGTCCGCCTGCATGAACAGGCGTTCGGTAATCTCGAACTCGATCTGCCCGGGTGCGACGCGCTCCTGTCGGGCGAGTTCGCGCATCTGGGCGGAAAGATTGTCCGAACGCGAAAATTGCGCCGGCGACAGATTCACTGCGACCGACAGATGGGGATAGCGGCGCGCGATCGCCGCGGCCTCCCGGAACACGAAATCCCCGAGCAGGTCGATGAGGTCGGATTCCTCCGCGATCTCGATCGCTTCGCAGGCGGGAATGTTGCCGAGTACCGGGTGCGACCAGCGGAACAGGGCCTCGACTCCGGCGAGCTTGCCGGAGCTGTCGATCTGCGGCTGGTAATGGACCGCGACGTCGCTGCGGGCGAGGAGCGCGTGCCGGAGGTCCCGTTCGAGCCGGTCGCGTCGCCGTAATTGCTCATCGAGCTCCGGGGAAAAGAACCGAAAGCAGCCCCGGCCGCTCCGCTTGGCCTCGTAGAGCGCCATGTCCGCGGCGCGGACATAATCGTCGGGGCTGACCAGCTCCTTGCTCGCGACCACCGCGCCGATGCTCGTCGCCAGCTGCAGTCGAAGCGTCCCGATTTCATAGGGCAGGTGAAGTCCGGCGCAGATTCGTTCGCAGAGCCGCCGAACTTCGCTGGGTCTTGGAAGCTCCGATTGAAGAATGAGGAATTCGTCACCGCCGAAGCGAGCGACCGTATCGGTGGCGCGAACGAGCGACTGCAGCCGCTGCGACGCCTGTTTCAGAAGCTCGTCGCCATTCTGATGGCCATGAAGATCGTTGACCCGCTTGAAATGGTCGAGATCGAGCATGATCACCGCGAAGCGTTCCCTAGTCCTCCTGTTTCGGGCAAGCGCCTGCGAAAGACGCTCGTTGAACAGTTCGCGGCTGGCGAGGCCCGTCAGTGAGTCCCGTTGCGCCTTGTCGGCCATTTCGCTGCGCCGTTCCTCGAGCTGCCCAAAGGCTTCCTCGAGCAGCTGGTACAAGGCGGACATGACGAGGATCACCGTGACGGTGGCGGGTACGGCCATCGGCCAGATCAGGGCAAAGGCCTCTCGTGGTGACCGGTGTACATCGAGGATCCTGAACAGGCAGAAGTTGGTCACGGCAATGATCGTCACCGCTGCGGAGACGAGCGGTCCGACGAGCTTCCGTGAATTGTTCAGATCGATCTTTCGCATCGGCCCCCGCCCGTGCAGCAAAAATCGGGAGAGCATCCCCAAGTCTTCGGACGCGGCCGCTCGGCGGCCCATACAAACGCGCGCACAGCAATTCGATGCGAGAGACGTGAACCCCGATCGTCTTGTCCGCTCCCGCGACGATTGGCGCCTGCCATCATAACCAGCGCTCGATGAAGAATTCGTTTCGATCGATCCATGATGCGGCGCGGACGTCAGCCGATCCTTTGCGCGACATGCCCGGCGACCCGGCGCTTGCGGTGGTCGGTGATGGGAGCTGTGTCCTCGCCATCGGATCGGGAGCCGCGCAGCGGTCGAGAACGTCGCGCAGCGAAGGTTTAGGCTGGGCGCTAGACGATGGATTGCTGGAGCGGAATCTGCTGCAGGTATGAGTCCATCGCCGCGAGTCCCGACGGCGAGATCGTGATCCACACGCGCCGCGCATCGGTCGGATCCTCGGTCCGAACGACCAGACCTTCGGCGTCGAGCTTGTCGATCCACCTGAGCGCAGTCGTCCCTGGTACTCCCGCGGCCATGCTCAACTTCGAAATCGAGATTCGCCGGCCTTCGCATTTGATCGCGTAGAGTTCGAGCAGCATATCCCACGCGGGATCGGCAAACAGGTCGGCAGCAAAGGATTGCCGTCTCAGCGCCCGCGCCTTGATAATCGATCTTACCATCTGCAGCGAACCGGCGGCGCCGTGCACGAACGAGGGCGGAGAGCACGAGTCATTCGGCTGGCGCACCGCCGGCCTGGTCTCCGGGCAAGGCGCAAGCGCAGGGCTTCCGAGCAGGATCGACCGGGGGGTGGCAGCGATCTGATGATCCATTTTCTTCAATTCCCGCAACAAGATACCGAGCCGAACAACATTTGATCGATAATGGTTAACGACTCGTTTCTCTGGTTGCGACAGGGGTCGCGCCGATTCGGATGGAATTTCCACCGGTTCGGCCGCTCATCGTCCGTTGCGCCAAATGCCGGCGAGTCCCGCCTCGTCGCCAGAGGCGATCAGTCGCGCAATTCGCTTCTTCGCGAGGCTTCGTCGCCGGTCCATCCGCATTTGCCGGGCGCTGCATCTGCTCCAATTCGGACCTATTTTTCATGGTTTCCAAAGCCTCGTCTGTTCATTTCGAACCAATTCAATTCGGAGCGATGCCGATGGAACAACACAATCTTTCTTTCGCGAGAGCCGGTGCCGGACACACATGGAACCAGTCCCAGCCGGACTCGAACGAAACCCTTGATGGTGGTTGTTCGGGAAGCGAACTCGCGGAAACCCTTGCAACGGTGCGATTCATCATCGCCGCCCGGCGCGCCCGCGAAGCGATCATCGGCGACGAGCTTTTTGCCGATCCGGCGTGGGACATTCTTCTCGAGCTCTATGCCGCGGCCCTGGTGCAGACGAAGGTCGCCACGTCCGATCTGTGCAAGGCCTCCGCCGTTCCCGCGACAACCGCCCTCAGGTGGATCGACCGGCTCGAGAGCGCAGGACTGCTGCAGCGTCAGGGCGACCCGCTCGACGCTCGCCGAACCGCGCTCGAGCTCACCCGCAAGGGCGAGTTGAAAATGGAATCCTATTTCCGGATCGTCCGTTCAGGATTGCGCCTGGCCTGAAGAGCCGAATTCGCTCGTTTGGGTGGAAAGCGCGGCGCCGAGCGTCGCCTGCGATCGGAATGGCGCCGGCTAATACCGCCGCCCGCTTCAGCCGACCGCAAGGATCATGTCCACTCCGGACCAATAATTCAAATCGCGGTAACTCATTCAGGCAATACCGACAGTAAAGGAGATGGGAATGCCCAGGATGGTTCGAGCGGCAGCACCGAAACGGGACGAACGCCGCGCGCTTGAGCGGGAGACGATGGTGCTCCGCGTCGGCTTGCTTGAATCGGAGGGGAAAAGCTCCTTCTGCCTGGTCAAGAACATCTCGCCGGCGGGCGTTCAGGTGAAGATCTACGGCATGATGCCGGCGGGCCGGCCGGTGTCGCTGAAGGTTGGAGACGAGCGTCCGCTCGAGGGCCGCCTCATCTGGGTCCAGGATCAGCTTGGAGGAATCGAGTTCGACACAGCGCTCGAGCCGAAGACGCTGCTTCGAGTGACCCAGAAGCTCGCCTCGAGCAAGAGACGCTCCTCGCCGCGCGTCAATACCGATGCCCGTGCAGTGCTGAGAACCGGCGGGCATACCTTTACCGCCGAGCTTTGCGATATCTCGACCTCGGGGGCCAAGGTCCGAACGAGAAGGGTGATCGATCCCGGGCCATGGGTCCTGCTCGATCTTCCCGGAATGCCGACGATCAGGGCTCATGTGCGCTGGACGGACGAACGCGAGCTCGGGCTTTCCTTCGACGCGCCCATTCCAATTCAGATCATCGCCGGCTGGGTCAACGAACGGCTTGGGGTCTCGAGCTAGCCGACGCGGTTCGGCGAGAGCCTCGCGTTTTGCCGTGCATCAACTAGCGCCGAACAATCGATGAACCCTGGCGGGGCCGGAACGTTGGCACCGCGACCGCCGATGGAGGTCAGAATGCGAGCCTTGCTGCTCCTGATCATTGCCGGACTTGGGATCGAAGCGCACGGCGGCGCGGCGCAGGCGCTTCCGGCCGGACGATTGGGCGAGACCTCGACGGGATCGATCGGGATTTCCGTTTCCGTCAGGCCGCGAGTTCAGATTTCGTCCGTCAGCATCCCCGGGCAGCCCCAAAATTCTCCAGCCGTCGCGCTCGACTCCTCGCAGGGCGTTTGCCTGTTTCCGGGCGAGGATTCGCGCAACTTCACATTGATGCTCCAGTCATCCGACATCCAGCCATCCGGCCGCTCGAGCGTGGCTCTTCAGGCCGACGAGGCGGCCACCGCCGCTTGCCGGTCGTCGGCCGCAAATGCGGCGTCCGAAACTGCCTCGGGATATCGGCTCCCGACGCCCTCGCGGCAGCTCGTTCCCTCGATGCTGCTGATCGTTCCGGAATGACGCCAGGTCAGTGCGCCTGCGGGGCGCCCATCGACAGGGCTTCCGTTCGGTTCGGCGGAACTGCCTGCCGCCTGCAGGTCAATCGCGAGCCTTACTCCGCCGATCGGCGCGATGGCGCCTAGGCGCTGCGGGGACTGCGCTTGAGCATGTCCCTGACTGGCTGATGGCTTTCGGCCAGCGACTGGATTTCGCTGTCCGTCAGCTTTTTGACTTGTGGCTTTGACCAGGTCTTTTTCGCGGTGGTCATCATCGTCTCCGAAGCAATCGCCTACTGCCTACTGCCTACTGCCTACTGCCTACTGCCTACTGCCTACAGCGCTTCAGCGCGAGGAAATCAATCGTTTCGCGCCGATCGGTTCAATCGGCTCTGGAGGCTCCATGGAAGCGGGCGTCCGAGCTACGCCCGCTCTCCTGACCCGGCAAGCTGACCGGCGCTCGTTCGGCAAGATTTTCCAACATTGCAAGCACGAAATGTGCAAGCGGGCCCGGAAATCGATCGCCCGATCTTTGGGCCGCTGCGCGAGGCAGCCAAGCCCGACTCCTCCGGGAACGCCCTCCGGGACTTTCGCGATTTTCAGGCCTTTGGCCGCATGGCCATATCGCGCAGCGACCGGGCGATTGCGTCGAGCTTCAGGATCTCCTCGCCGAACAGGACCGACGTGCCCGCGAACCCGCAAAGGCGCGCGCAGGATTCGTCAAGGGCGGCGCTGATGGCGGCGAGTGACTGCGATCGTTCGTCGCTCGTCTCGTCATGAACATGTTCGCCGGCCCGGAGGGCGCAAATGACCGCGTCGACCCGCTGCTGACCGGGGTTGCCGACGCGGCGCACCCACTCGTTCACGTCGATGGCCGACTCGAACTTGACGCCCGCGTGGCCCTGTCCTTCCCAGGCAAGCTGCCCCTCGGCGCTGAGCTGGCCTCGGAGCAGACGTACCCGGGTGCCGACGGACGGAAGAGGCGCGCCTTCGATCAGCACTCCGAACGGAGAAAGGTTGCGAATGTGGACAGGCGCGGATGACTCGCTGGTGACAAGCACGGCGGTCAGGAAGACATTGGATCTCCATTCCGATCGATGGTCCGTCGTCAAAGTCCGACTCCCGCCCTATGCCCCCATTATGCGATCATCGGCGCGAAAATGCCGCTATTTCCTCGCGCCGCGGCATCCATCGCCAATGTTTCACCAATGACTGACCGCGGCGCTGGCTGCGCCGATCGCGTGGATTCTCATGGCCGGAGGCGGGAGACCCTATCGTTTGACGGATTGCCGGCGCATCCGGCGCCGCAGTGGCGGCTTGCGGTTCGAGCATTCCGCGGTAAGTTTCGGGGGCGCCGGCGATGACGGCGCCGGGGCGTGAGAACCCCGTCTTGGTGAGCCTGCCGAACGCATCTCCTGCTTCGGGCCGGGTGGCCGCCGCGCATGTCCAGGCCGCTCGCGGCTAAAGGCGGCGGCGCATGTCCAAGCATGTTCTCAACACCCGGCTCACCGGCGCACGTCGTAAGGGAGACGGGGATGCGTTCGCGAGCGTGCAATTCAGTTGCGACGGGACAATCGAGCGGATTCGGGAAACGTCGCGAAAGCTGGAGGCGTGGATGAGCGCCTCATCCTCCGGCCCGCCGGAGCCGCTGCCGACCAGCGTCCCGAGCGGCGGCGATCATGACGACCGGGTCCGAGTGCAGCAGCTCTACCGCGAAAATTGGTCGTCCCTGGTGCGGCAGCTGACGCGGAGGACCGGGTGCCGCGAGCTCGCCCGCGAGCTCGCCAATGAGACTTTTCTGCGGCTCCTTCGGATGGCTCCGGGCAAGGTCTGCGGGATCGAGCAACCCGATGCCTATCTTCGCCGCGCCTCGATCAACCTTCTTCGGGAATGGGGCAGGGCGGCTGCTCCGAGACACCGGCTCCCGACCGACGCCGAACTCCCGTCGGATGGCCAGTTCGATCAGATTGCCGCGCTCGAAGCGCGCGACACCCTGCGCGGGCTCGAGAAAGTCATCGGCAAGCTCAAACCCAGGACTCGGGAGATCTTTCTCGCGCAGCGCATCCAGGGTTTCACCTATGCCGAAATCGCCGAGCGGACCGGCCTCAGCGCCAAGGGCGTCGAGAAGCAGATGAGCAAGGCGATTGCCAGGATCGACCGATTTCTCGGCCGGTACTGAACGGAGCTTATGGTCGAGGGCCAGGCGGATGTTGCGCCGCGAAGCGGCAAGCTGGCCACGCGCATTCAGGGATCCCGGAATCATTGCGACTTGGAGATGAGCGTTACCGACGAGAGCCGTCTCTTTTCCTTCACCTTGCGCCTGACCGGTGCCGGGGCAGCTGTGATTGAGGCGGAGCCGAGCTCCGTCCGCGCTTGGCGCCGCTGCCGCTTCAGCAGCTGTCTTTGTCTCGGCCCATTTGCGTCCGACGCGTCTCCAGTTTTCGAATGTCGGCTTCGCCGGCCGCGATGACTCTCTGGATTGCGTCGACGATTCGCGGATCATGCGCAAAGCTCAGGATCTTCCGAAGCTGCTCAATTCGGACACGCATTCGGACGACCGCATCTTCCTGCACGCGCATCGAAATACGGCGGTCCGGAGCGCAGGCAAGTTGATGCGAGTCAATAGTCGCATCGCCGCGGTTGAAAGCTTCAGCCTCGGCAGTGGGGGGAAAGTCAGGCGGCCCGGTCGAGACCTTCCAGCAACGGCAGAAGCTCGCGATTCTCACGCGTAAGCCGGGTCGTCAGGGCCTGGAGAATCCCGCGTGTATCCGCGCAATATCCGGACCAGTCCGCGCTGATGCTGTCGGCATTCCATTTATCCGAATAAGCGAGGAATGCAGGAGCAAGACCACCCAGCTCGTCCTTGAACATCCGGCCGGCAAGGGCAACGTCCGGCTGGTCGCTTTCCATCAGCCGCGGATAAAGCGCCCAATCTTCAAGCTTCAAATGGGCGAGCAGCGTCGAGACCAGCTCCCGCCGAAGATCGAAGAGCTCGAGCTGAGGAGGCGGCGACGGCCCGTCGACGATTTCGCCGAGCCGCTTGAACATCAAGGCGAGCTTTGCATGATCCTCACGCAACTTCGTCAATTCGGACATAAAGTTACTCCCGGCGACCGATTGTTTCCGCACAAGGCCCACGCGTCTCCTGGCCTCCATCGAAAGAGCGATGAACGTTGCCCGCGCACCGCTCGATGAGCGGATGGACGAACCTTTGCTCATGCTCTGCCTTCGCCTCCCATTTTCGGACCAGGTCGCGGGTCTCGCGACGATATTGCGTCCAGTTCCTGGAAATCGATTCGAGGGTCCATTTTGCGGTGTGGATCGTCGCGGCCTGGAGCAGTTCAAGATGCGAGGAGCGGAGGTTCTCCAGCATCGCTTTTTCGGCCGCCGTCACATGGCCGGACAGGAATTCGGATGCCCTGGTGATCAGCGGCCCCCGCGTCAGTCGAACGCCTGCCAGTCTCAGGCGGACCGAGGTGAGGGCGCTCGCGTCGAGCGATTGCCCCGCGAGGACCTTGTCGAGATCGCGCAAACATTTGCGCACGGCGTCGTGAGCATCATGAAGTTCGCGGAGAAGGACGCTCGCCTCCCTTCCCCGCAAATAGTCTGGGCATTCCAACGCGACTCGCGGCACGATCACTCCACCGAAAACGGGGCGGCGAACAGCACAGGATTTCCGCGCCCGAATGACGATTTAGCGCAGCGGGTTTAACTCTTGCCAAATGGCCATGGCTAAGAAGCGGTTAAGTCCGGCCGGGCGCCGTCGGTCGATGCGAAGGGCTGAACCTCGACAGGATCCTGGGGTACAACTCCCTGGCGCCGGTGAATCAATATCCCCTCGCGCTCACCCGTCGGGCAGCCCGGATATCCATTATAAAGGGTTTCGCTCGTATGAACCGCGATCGTGGCTCGATGCTCCGTCATCGGCTGGATCGGGCCGGGAGACGAACGATGAAGCCTTATGTCATCGGTGCGATCTGCGTTTGGCTCCTGTGCGGAATTGCCGGCGCCGCGATGCTCGGCCAGCAGCGCGTCGACATTCCCACGATCGCCGGAGGGCCGATCGCATTGTGGAACGGCCTCAACATGCCGCACGACGGTCAGGGTTGACTTCGCGTCGGGCGGGCACCCGCTCGGCCGTGAACGACGCTTGCCGACCGTGAAGCGGCAATCTTCCCGACCTGCAGATCAGGCGGCGCGGCGCCGTCGATGCTCGTTGAGCAACGGCCATGCGGCGGCCGAAGGCTGGTCAAGTTCCTCGGCAGGGACAGGACGCCCCAGCCAGAATCCCTGACCGGCGCTGCATCCGAGATCCCTGACAAGCGTCAACAGCTCCTCGCTTTCGACATGCTCGGCGACCGTCGCAACGTCGAGCATGTCGCACAGACCGACCACCGCCCTCAGCAGGCGCTTGCCGTCGACGCTGTGCTGTGCGGCCGTGACCAGCCCGCCATCCAGCTTGATCTGGTCGAATCTCAGCTCGCGAAGATAGCCGATCGATGCATAGCCCGCCCCGAAATCGTCGAGGACGATGGTTGCTCCGGCTTTCCTGAGCGCGTTCAAATTGTCCCTCGCGCATTCGAAATCCGCGAGCAGCGCGGTTTCGGTGACTTCGACCTGGAGGCGCGCGGGACTGAGCGCGCTTCGACGCAACGCGCGCAGGACCGAGCGCGCGGAATCCCTCGAGCAAAGCTGGATCGCGCTGAGGTTGAATGACAGCTTTACTTGATCCGGCCACTCGCGCGCCTTCTCGAAAGCGCGTCTCATCAGCCTCGCGGTCAGGTCTTCGATCAGATTCAAATGCTCGGCGATCGGAACGAATTCCGACGGAGATACCGGTCCGAGCACCGGATGAATCCATCTCGCGAGGGCCTCGTGGGCAAGGACCCGGCCACTCCTGAGATCGAAGATCGGCTGGAACACGACGCTGAAATTCACGTCGACTCCGGGCGCCAGAAGAGCGCTTTCGATTTGCGTGCGGCGCCGCCGCGGCGCCTCCATGCGCTCTTCGAACACGGCCTTCCGGTCGGCGGGATTTTCCTTCGCCTGGTAGAGCGCGAGGTCGGCATCGGCCATGATCCGGGACGGCGAGCCTTCGGTCGGCCGCGACAGGGCGAGGCCGCAGCATGCGGAAATGACAAGCCGCCGCCCATCGATGTGGACCGAGCCGTTCACGCCTTCGAGGATTTCGCTGCCGAGCAACTGGACGTGCCTGGAGCCTTTGATGTTGGGGACCAGGATCCCGAACTCATCCCCGCCGAGCCGGGAAACGATCCCTCGAGTGCCGATCACGCGTATCAGACGATCGGCGACACATTTCAGCAGCTGGTCGCCGGCCGCGTGGCCGAACGTGTCATTGACCGCCTTGAAGCGGTCGAGGTCGAGAATCGCCACCACGAAGCGGCGATGTTCCTCGTTCGCCGCGGCTTCGAGCGCCGCGACGAACGCTCGGCGGTTCGGAAGCCCCGTGAGGAAGTCGGTGGTGGCGGCGACGACCGCCTCCTGATGCGCATGTTCGACTTTTTGCTGCTCATGCGCGATTCGCGAGCGCGACAGGATGACGTCGGTGAAGTGGGCGCTGTGGGCATTCAGGAGGCGCATGGTGAGTGCCGCGACAACGACCAGGCCGAACGCGGCGCCGGCGAATTCCGGCTCCTTTGAGACGAGCGCCGCAATCGAGATCGGTGCGATGATCAGCAGCAGCGGGATTCGGCCGGCCGCCGGTAATGCGGTCAGGCCATAAGCGACCCCGATCGCTGTCAGTCCCCCGAACAGCATGACCGCCATGTGCGAGGCGGCATCGCCGACCTGAAGCAGATAAAGGCAGCGGAGGCAGACCGCGGTGCAAACCGCCGTCGCAAACCACACGGTCTGGCGCATCCGACTGACCATTGTCGAATGCGGTACGTGATTGGAGGGACCGAACCACTGAATGAGACGGAGCACTCCGCATGCCGCGACAAAGGTCGGCAGGTTCATGCCAATCCCGAGTGTGCCGCCGGTCGCCAGCTCCATCGCGGAAAGGTTCACCAGGCCGAGCAGATAAATGATCGGGACCTGGCGGCGGAGCGACCAGTATCGCTCCTCCACCACCGCACGTCCCGACGCCGTCGAAAGATCCGCGTCCACGCGAAGCTGAAGCAGGTCTCTTAAGCGTGACAGCATTGATGCCCCGTGCCTTATCCATGCATGGCGCCCGGGGCGGCGCCCTGGCCTTGAGGAGTAAGGCATCATGGAGAACAGATCGTAAAGCTTCGGTCCGATCCGGCATGAATGGGCCGGAGAGCCCCGGTCGGCGCGGTGTCGGGAGCGGCGCGGCCGAATGCGTGAACCGCAATTCTTACGCACCCATTCGGCTATGGCTAACGTAAATCAGCTGTTGCCGTTTTTGAACGTGGTAAAGCCGACCGGTGCATGCTGGGCGGCGGCGATGCGGGAATATCGACTCTATTGTCTCGCAGGCGATGGCCGATTCACGAAGATGCACGAGATCGCTTCGACCGGTGACGCGGAAGCCCTCATGATTGCGCAGCGGATGAAACTCCCCGTCAATTGCGAGCTATGGGAACGCGCTCGCAAGGTCGCGATCCTCGATCCTGAACCTGCGTCATCCTGATCCTGCTCATCGATGCCACCGGCCTGAAGGTCGTGATTTGTTCCCTGCCCATGTCCGACGGAGACGATGAGCCACGAGAGTCAGATGAACAG
>JBQCCG010000286.1:0-2336 GCA_051962455.1 Sphingomicrobium sp.
CGAGTAGCGCAGCTCGACATGACCGGTGAGCGGGAAGTCCTTGCGCTGCGGATAGCCCTCGAAGCCATAGTCGGTGAGCAGCCGGCGAAGGTCCGGATTGCCGGCGAAGGTGACGCCGTACATGTCGTAGACTTCGCGCTCGAGCCAGCCGGCGACCGGCCACAGGCCCGTGACGCTCGGCACAGGAGTTGCTTCGTCGGTCGAGACCTTCACGCGGATTCGCCGGTTCTTCGTTAGCGAGAGCAGGTGATAGGCGACCTCGAACCGCTCGGGCCGGTCGGGATAGTCGACCCCCGCCATCTCCATCAATTGTTGATATTCGAGGCCAGGAGTATCCCGCAGAACCTTGAGGACATTGACGATTTCTTCGCGCTTCACGACCAACGTGACTTCGCCGACGAGATCGCGCGCTTCGATCAGCGCCTCGCCGATAACCTTCTTCGCGGCGTCGATGACACCTTCATCCGAAGCCATCTTCGGCACATGGCTGGCGAGCTGGACGGCCATTATCGCTCGATCGTCCCTTCGCGGCGGATCTTCCGCTGAAGCTGAAGGATTCCGTAGAGCAAAGCTTCCGCCGTGGGCGGGCAGCCCGGCACGTAGATGTCCACCGGGACGATGCGGTCGCAACCGCGAACAACCGAATAGCTGTAGTGATAATAGCCGCCGCCGTTGGCGCAGCTGCCCATCGAGATGACGTAGCGCGGCTCGCTCATCTGGTCGTAGACGCGGCGAAGCGCCGGAGCCATCTTGTTGCAGAGCGTCCCGGCGACGATCATCACGTCCGACTGGCGGGGCGAAGCGCGCGGCGCTGCGCCAAATCTTTCAAGATCATAGCGCGGCATGTTCACATGGATCATCTCGACCGCGCAGCAGGCGAGGCCGAAAGTCATCCACCACAAAGAGCCGGTCCGTGCCCAGGTGAACAGGTCCTCGGCCGTGGTGACCATGAACCCTTTTTCGTTGAGCGACTGGCGGAGCTCCTCCAGCTTCGTCCGGTCGACCTCGCCGGGAATCAGGCCAGAAATGCGCGCGAGTTCTTCCTCGCTCGGCATCCGGTCTTCATTGGGGCTCAGCATCACTCCCATTCGAGCGCCCCTTTCTTCCACGCATAGGCAAGGCCGAGGCCAAGCTCGATCAGGAAGACGATCATCGCCGCCCACCCGGTCCATTTGGTGGAGCTGAGGCTGACCGCCCAGGGGAACAGAAATGCCGCCTCGAGGTCGAAGACGATGAACAGGATGGCGACGAGGTAGAAGCGGACGTCAAATTCGGCGCGCGCATCCTCGAAGGCGGGGAAGCCGCATTCATATTCGCTGAGCTTCGCCGGGTCGGGCTGGTGAGCGCCGGTGAACCGCGCGACGATCATCGGCAGCACGACGAAGGCCGTGCTGAGGCCCAATGCGACGATCAGGAACAAGAGGATCGGCAGATAGCCTGCGGCGACGCTGGCCAAGGGAAACTCCGGGGGCAAGAAAACTTGGGCGCGCTTTAGGACAGCGATTTGTGCGCCGCAACCGTTCCGCAGGCGGATAAATCAGGTCTGAGTGTAAGCCGAGCCCGATTTTGCATAGGGGAAAAGCACGTTATCATGATAGCGTTGCTTGAATCTCAGCGGCCGTTGCGATGGCGGCTCCCCGACCACGACGGTTACAGATGTGAAAGTCTCGATCACGAATGGCCAGTTTTTCGATCGCGATGGGCACATACAACGGCGCGACATATTTACCCGAGCAGCTTGAAAGTCTTCTCAATCAAGATCTTGCTCCGTTAGAACTGGTTGTCGGAGACGACGGTTCGACCGATGACACGCTCGCGATATTGCGCGAATTCTCGGTTCGTGCTCCATTCCAAGTTCGAGTGACCAGCAATCCGAAGCGACTTGGGTATGGAGAAAACTTCATCCAGGCGGCGAGCCGATGCACGGGAGATTGGATCGCCTTTTGCGATCAGGATGATGTCTGGCTTTCGCCAAAGCTAGCCAGATGTGCGGAAGCAATTGCCTCCGGCCCAGCCGATCTTGGCTTGATTGTTCATGGCGCGATCGTTGGCGATCGCAACCTCGCGGAAATTACTCGGACGACTTGGCCGAAACCCGGCCTCTATGACCGCTTGAGTCTTCCGCCGGAGTGGCTTGTCCAAGGCTTTCGGCAAATCATTCGGCGCTCGTTGCTGAATAAGATACCCCTCAGCAACCGAAATATACCTTGGATAGGCGAGCCGGAGGCGCACGATGCCTGGGCATGTCTAATTGCCGCGACAACGGGCAGTGTGGCGGTAATTGACGAATGCTTGACAATTTATCGGCGACACGAGACCAACACGACTGAGGCAGT
>JBQCCG010000287.1:0-6088 GCA_051962455.1 Sphingomicrobium sp.
CCAGACCGTCTTCCCGCATCCGACACTGAGCGAGATGATGCACGAGGCCGTGCTCGCGGCTGACGGAAAAGTGCTGCACATTTGAGCACTCCGACCACCAGCACGCGGACCTTGGTCGTCGCGCTACTTGCGAACCTCGGGATCGCGGTTTCGAAGTTCGTCGCGGCGGCGATTACCGGCTCCTCGGCAATGCTGACCGAGGGCGTGCACAGCGTTGTCGACTGCACGAACCAACTGCTTCTGATGTGGGGCCGGCGCGCGTCCAAGCGCCCTCCCGACAAGCTCCACCCGTTCGGCTACGGCCGCGAGCTTTATTTCTGGAGCTTCGTCGTTGCCGTCCTGGTGTTTTCGCTCGGGGCCGGAGTGTCGGTCTACGAAGGCATCATCCACATTGCGCACCCGGAGCCGGCGGTGTCGCCCGTGGTCGCTTATGCAGTCCTGCTCGTCGCGTTCCTGCTCGAAGGCTGGTCGACCCTCGAAGCGTTCCGCGATTTCAACAAGGCCAAGGGACAACTTGGCTGGTTTCAGGCGGTGCGTCAGTCCAAGGACCCGCCGGCGTTCATCGTCCTGCTCGAAAACGGAGCGGCGATCGCCGGCATCTTTGCCGCGGCGATCGGCCTCGCTCTGTCGCAGCTCATGCATAATCCCTTCTTCGACGGCGCGGCATCGATCGTGATCGGAATCATCCTGGGCTGCACCGCGGGCCTGCTCGCCTACGAATCCAAGGCGCTGCTGATCGGAGAAGCGGCGGACCCGGAGCTCGTCGCGGCGCTTCACGAAATGGTCGAATCGAAGAGGGGCGTAACTGCGGTCGGCCAGGTGCTGACGATCCACAGCGCGCCCGACCAGATCACCGCGATGCTGTCGGTCGATTTCGACGACGATATCACCGCGCGCGACGTGGAGGCATTGGTTTGGAGCATCGAACGGGAGGCGGCTCAGCGCTTCCCAATGGTGAGACGGCTTTACTTGAGGCCGCGCAGCCCGGTCGATCTCGAGGTCACCCCAGCTTAGCGTCGCCAGGTTCGAGGCGTTCCGCAGCTGACGATCGAGGCGTACCGACCCGCGGCCACTCGACACCGCTCTTCCTGGCGAGGCGACAGATCGCGAAGAGGGTCGCAGCCGCCACTGCCGCACCCAATAAAGCGAGGTACGGCCGGGAAGAGAAATACATGTAGGTCAGAAGCGAAGAAAGTGACGCAAGCTGTACGCCGACGGCGATCATGATCGTCGATCGGCGCGCGCAAGAAACCGCGGCCGCGAGTGAGAGCAGGTCGGCGAGGAAGAAGTAGCGCTCGTGCATCTTCGGAAGGAGAAACGGTAATGTGAGCGCTGACAGTAATCCCAGGAGCAGCATTGCCTTTGGCCGACGCACCGAGTTCGCGCTCAAGATGGCGATCCCAAAGGATGCCACTAGGGCGCCGACCATTCCAATCGGGTAGAGAAGCTTCGCTGTGTCCGGCGCCCATATGGTGCCGATGATCCATGGGTTCGCGAGGCTGCCCGGAAAATCGTAAGCCGCGGATTGCGCTGGGTAGATCATCGCCAACTGCAATGCCGGCCAACCTGCGAGCCACGCCGGCACCATCGTAGCGACGAACACGATGGCCGGGATCGGCCATTCCCACCACGCCGCCCGGCGGCCGATCAGCGCACCGATGATGAAGGGCGCGATAAAGACGGCCTGGGCTTTGAAGGCAATTGCCACGCCGCACCACAGCAGCGAGCGAACGGTCGAGCCGCGGATCATCGCCGCCACCGCAAACAGGCAGGCACCGGCCCAGAGTGCGTCACATTGTGCAAGAAGTGCGGTGTTGATGACGGCAGAAGGCAGGATGAAGAGCAGGAATGCGTATCGCGGCTGCCCTCCGGTCGCCTTGATGAGGTCGGCAAGCGCGAAAGCTGCAAATACGGTGCCCACGATCGAAAGCAGCTTGATCAGGAACAACGTCGCCATCCACCCGTGGAACAGCGACAGGAACGCCAGCAAATACAGGTAGGCGGGGGTGTAGTTGCTAAACGGATGCGCGAACGCTCCGATCGGACCATAGTGAATGATGTGCTGGAACCAGGGCCGAAGGAACAACGTCACGTCCGGCGGTTCCGTCCACCACATGGCGGAGTGAAGATAGATTGAGAGCGCGATGATCCCGGCGAGCTGGATCGGCCACGAGATCGTGACGAGCGGCCGCCGGACCGAGGTTGTCCATGAATCGCTGCGCAACGGTTTCACCCGGCTTTCATGAACAAGCTTGGTTAAGATTCATTATGGCGACGCGCAGGCAAGCCAGTTGCCAAGATCGCGTCGAGCCTTCACCGTCGAGCCGATGACCAAGTCGATGCATGACGTCTCGGACCCGCGCAACGCATCGATCCTGATCAACGTGAACGGCGAGCTGAAGCCGCGGAATGAAGCGGTTGTTTCCGTCTTCGACAGCGGCTTCATGCTCGGCGACGGCGTCTGGGAGGGGCTGCGGGTTCATCGCGGCAAGGCGGCCTTTCTCGACCGGCACCTCGACCGGCTGTTCGAGGGAGCGAAGGCGATCGCAATGGACGTCGGCTTGTCGCGCGAGGAGCTGACGAAGCGCCTTTACGGCACGCTCGACGCGAACGGCATGAGCGAGGGCGTCCATGTCCGGCTGATGGTCACGCGCGGCGTTCGCTCGACGCCGTATCAGGACCCGCGTGTCGTGGTCGGCGGAGCGACGATCGTGATCATCCCCGAGTATAAGGAATCCGACCCCGCGATTTACGAGCGCGGCCTCAAGCTGTTCACCGTCCATGTGCGCCGGGGCGATCCGGCGGTGCAGGACCAGAAGATCAACTCGCATTCGAAGCTCAACTGCATTCTCGCCTCGATTCAGGCGACGCAGGCTGGCGCCGATGAAGCGTTGATGCTCGATCCGCATGGGTTCGTCGCGACGTGCAACTCGACGCACTTCTTCATCGTCCGCAAGGGCGAGGTTTGGACTTCGAGCGGAAAATACTGCCTCGGCGGGATTACGCGGGGGGTGACGCTCGATATCGCGCGGGAGGCCGGCATAACGGCGATCGAGAAGGATTTCTCGCTGACCGACGTCTACGGCGCCGACGAGGCGTTCGTCACCGGCACCTTCGCCGGGATCGTCCCCGTCCGAGAGCTCGACGGTCGCAAGCTGACCGACGGACGCGGACCGATCGTCGAGCGGCTGCAGAAGCTCTACGCCGAACGGGTGCGGCAGGAAGTCGTGGAGCGGCCGCGTCCGTGACTGCTTCGTCTCTCTTCCCCTCCCTGCAAGGGAGGGGATTAAGGGGTGGGTTGCTGACAAGCAGCCTCGATGCCTGTGAGGAAGCGTATTCAGCGGCATTGAGCCGCTTCATACGCACCCACCCCCAGCCCCTCCCTTGCAGGGAGGGGAGCCAATGACCCTGCGCATCGCGATGTGGTCTGGGCCGCGAAACCTCTCCACCGCGATGATGCGCAGCTTCGGCAGCCGATCCGATACGTTCGTGTCCGACGAGCCCTTCTACGGCTGCTTCCTCAAGACCACGGGCGCCGATCATCCGATGCGTGAGGAAGTAATCACCTCGATGAACTGCGACTGGCGAAGCGTGGTGGCAGCGCTGCGCGGGCCGCCGCCGAACGGCTCTCCCATCTGGTACCAGAAGCACATGTGGCACCACATGGCCGGGCCGGTCGGTTATGATGACTTCGCGGGCTTCACCCATGCCTTTCTCATCCGCGAGCCCGAGCGGATGATTGCGTCCTATCTGCGCAAGCGGGAGGCAGCGCATTTCGAAGATTTCGGGCTGGAGCGGCAGACCGAATTCTTCGAGCGCGAGTCCAATCGGCTGGGCCATGCGCCACCGGTGATCGATGCCAAGGACTTACTCGCCGATCCGGAGGCCGTGCTCTCGAAGCTGTGCGAGGCGCTCGGGATCGCCTGGGACCCGGCGATGCTGAGCTGGGCTCCGGGCCGGCGGGAGAGCGACGGCCCATGGGCTCCGCATTGGTATGCCGCGGTGGAAAGAAGCACCGGATTCGGTCCGCCCGAGACCGGTCCCGTCGACCTGCCGAGCGATGCGCGCCAGCTCGCGGATCGTTGCCGGCCATATTACGAGCGGTTGGCCGCGCATCGCATGAGTTAGGGCCGCTCGTAGGTTCCGATGATCTCCCCTTCGCCGATGGTATGCGCCTTGGTGGCGTTTTCCACGTCGATCACCTTCGCGCTGCTCGAGAGCCCGAGCTTGTCGGTGTTCAAAGCAAACAGCTTGAAGTGATAGTGGTGAGGACCGTGGCCCTTGGGCGGGCAGGGACCTCCGTAGCCCGGCTTGCCGAAGTCGTTCATCACCTCGGTGCCGATCCGCTTTCCGTCACCGATTGAACGCGCCGAGGCCGGAATGTCGAACACGCCCCAGTGTCGGAACGTGCCGCTCGGCGCGTCCGGATCGTCGATCACCAATGCGAAGCTCTTGGTGCCCTCCGGCGGCGCGCCCCACCTCAGTACCGGCGTCTGGTCCGCCCCATCGCACGTAAATTGCTTTGGAATGGGCTGTCCGTTCTTGAAGGCGTCGCTGGCCAGGTTGAGCTTCGTCAGTGTCGCATTTTCCACGGCGGCATCTCCGTTCACTTGGTTGTTGGCATGATTGTTCGACCCGCAGCTCGCCAGTGCGATGAGCGCCAGAGCCGGAACAGCGGTAATCAATGATCGATGAGTCATTGCCGGGCCTCCTGGCCGCAAGCGCCAGACCAACGACCCGCCTCAATAATCCGTTCCGCCGTTCGCCGCCGCCGGTTGACGCTCAACCGACCCGTCGCTATGTGCCCGCCCGTCCGAGCGAGAGGGATTCTTCGCTGTTCGCCGGGCAAGAGCTGAACATTGCTCAACATGCGCGTCGCCAGGCGGCCGTCAGGCTGTCTCGGCTCCGCGCTTTTTCTGTTGAGCAAAGTAACCGCCGGGACTTCTGGCACTGAACAAGGTGAAGGGCTTCATGCCGACGATCAACCAGCTGATCCGCAAGGGTCGCGAACCGCAGAAGGCCAAGTCGAAGGTCCCTGCAATGGAGCAGAACCCGCAGAAGCGGGGAGTTTGCACACGTGTCTATACCACGACCCCGAAGAAGCCGAACTCGGCGCTTCGCAAGGTGGCCAAGGTCCGCCTGACCAACCAGCGCGAAGTGATCAGCTACATTCCCGGCGAGGGCCACAACCTCCAGGAGCACAGCGTCGTGCTCATCCGCGGCGGCCGTGTGCGCGACCTTCCGGGCGTCCGCTACCACGTGCTCCGCGGCGTGCTCGACACGCAGGGCGTCAAGGACCGCAGGCAGAGCCGTTCCAAGTACGGTGCGAAGCGTCCGAAATAACCAGGCCAGAGTAAGCCCCGGGCACATCTGAAGTCCCGGACCAGGCTGAAGAGAGAAAAGGAACAGTCCAATGGCTCGTCGTCGTCGTCCCGAAAAGCGCGAGATCCTTCCCGATCCGAAATTCGGGGACATCGTGCTCTCCAAGTTCATGAATTCCGTCATGCTCGACGGAAAGAAGTCGGTCGCCGAAGGCATCGTCTATGGCGCCCTCGACAATGTCGAGGCTCGCATGAAGGTCGAGCCACTGCGCGTGTTCCACGACGCGCTCAACAATGTGAAGCCCGGCATCGAGGTCCGTTCCCGCCGCGTCGGCGGCGCGACCTACCAGGTGCCTGTGGAGGTTCGCCCCGAGCGTGCCCAGGCGCTCGCCATCCGTTGGCTGATTTCGGCGGCCCGCAGCCGCTCGGAGAAGACGATGTCCGGCCGCCTCTCGGGCGAGCTGATGGACGCTTCGCAGAACCGCGGCAACGCCGTGAAGAAGCGCGAGGACACGCACCGCATGGCGGAAGCGAACCGCGCCTTCAGCCATTACCGCTGGTAAATTCAGTCCCTATATAGTCAGGGCGGGGCAGTGGTCCCGCTTCCGACATTGGAGTTTAAGACCATGGCCCGCAGCCATCCGCTCGAACGCTATCGCAACATCGGCATCATGGCCCACATCGACGCCGGCAAGACGACGACGACCGA
This sequence comes from Sphingomicrobium sp., assembly GCA_051962455.1. Classification (GTDB taxonomy): domain Bacteria; phylum Pseudomonadota; class Alphaproteobacteria; order Sphingomonadales; family Sphingomonadaceae; genus Sphingomicrobium. Next base: position 6,031 of record JBQCCG010000287.1, read on the forward strand.
GCGCATCCTCTATTACACCGGCAAGTCCTACAAGATCGGCGAGGTGCACGAGGGCTCG
>JBQCCG010000288.1:0-3875 GCA_051962455.1 Sphingomicrobium sp.
TTGGTGGTTGTGTTGTTGGGGGTGTTGGTGTGGTTGTGGGGGTGGGTGGGGGTGGTGTTGGGGTTGTTGGGGGGTTGGTGGTTGGGGTTGGTGGTGGTGTTGTTGGAACTACCGGACCGCCGGCATTGCCCTGCCCACCACCATTTCCGTTGTTGCCGTTGCATGGGTTGCCGTTGCCCTTGGCGCACGGATCGCCCGGAGGGGGAGGCGGCGGAGGCGGCGGAGGCGGCGGAGGCGGCGGAGGCGGTGGCGGCGGAGGAGGTGGTGGCGGATTCGCGTTGCCCTGGCCTCCACCATTTCCGTTATTTCCGTTGCACGGATTGCCATTCCCCTTCGCGCATGGGTCACCCGGAGGCTGCGGGGGAGGCGGAGGCGGAGTTACACCGGGCGGAGGTGGCGGAGGCGGAGGTGGCGGATTGGCATTCCCCTGCCCTCCGCCATTCCCATTGTTTCCACCGCACGGATTACCATTCCCCTTCGCACATGGGTTGCCATTTCCATTTCCGGGAGGGGGAGGCGGAGGCGGCGGAGAAGGCGGAGGCGGTGGCGGAGGCGGTGTACCTGCATTGCCCTGACCTCCACCGTTACCGTTGTTGCCGTTGCAGGGATTGCCATTTCCCATCGCACATGGGTCGCCGGCGTTGCCGTTCCCATTCCCCGCGCCATTGCCAATACCGGAACCGTTCCCGTTCCCGTTCCCGTTGCCGTTGTTTCCGGGAGGAGGCGGCGGTGGAGGGGGCGGAGGGGGTGGCGGACTGGGATTGCCGTTCCCATTGCCATTTCCGTTACCCCCGGCGTTCCCATTCCCATTGCCAGAACCGTTCCCGTTCCCGTTCCCGTTGCCATTATTTCCGGGAGGCGGCGGCGGAGGCGGCGGAGGCGGCGGAGGTGGGAGCGCTGGAGGCGGGCCGGAGTTGCCCTTTCCATTACCCACACCATTTCCGTTGCCGCCGGTATTACCGTTCCCGTTTCCATTCCCATTGCCATTATTTCCGGGAGGTGGTGGCGGCGGCGGTGGCGGAACGGGCGTTTTCTTATTGCTCTCGGTCAGGACGATTACGCCATTGTCGACCTGCGCCTGGTCGGCTGGCGGCGAGGCCTGCTTGGTTAGCAATAGCTGCTCGACCTGAGACGCGCTGGGTGGCTGCAAAGGAGGCAAGACCGCCGTTTGCGACGGCAAGTCGGGCTTCGGATCATTGCCCGAGCCTTTGCCTCCCGGAGGCGCATTGACCTGAATGTCGAATGTGCCGCTATTTATGGTCAATACGGATGGGCCGTTTCCCATCGGCGGAAGAGGCGCGTTGTCCGCACTGAGCGCTGGCGATGCGTGAATCGCTACGCCGGGCATCGCCATTGCGGGCTGCGCCATCAGGGCGGCCGCCGCGCAGGCGCACAGCAGCGCTGCCCGCCCCCCAGCGCGCGTAAATTGTCGGTCGTTGAACGCCAAACGAACCACTGCGCTCCCTTCGCCCCTTTAAGGAGACGCGACTCGGCCATTACGTCGGCTGGACAGGCGACCCCAACCCGAAGTTGGTTAATTAGGCAAGCAAATTCGTTAACCGGGGCTCGGACAACGATACGTAAACAACAGTGCTAGGGCATTATTCTCTAAGTATTTTTCGGCTTCGTTGCGAAGGCTTACGGCGTGTTCGCCGCTGGTCGAAACGCAGTGGGAACGGGCTCGTGAGTCCCCCACCCGCCGTCCTGCTCCACGACTGCCCGCTCCATCTCGGCGACGAGCCATTCACGGAAGCGTTTCACTTTGGGGACCATGCGGCGCTCGCGCGGATAAACCAGCCAATAGGCCCAGCCGCGGGCCGAGATGCGGTCGGGAAACGGGACGCACAGCCGGTCGGCGGCAACGTCGCCCTTCCACAAGAGCGGTGTCAGCAGCGCAAACCCCTGCCCGCCCATCGCGGCGTGGCCTTCGTTCGCCTGATTATCCAGCCGGATGCCTCCGCGACGGAGGATCGCTTCGTCGGCCGGCACGCCATTGTCCGCAAACCATTGCTGCCACCAGTCGTCGGTCGGACTGATGCGGTTCTGGCCGGGCAGATCGTCCGGCTCGATCTTGCGGCCGAGACGCCGTTCGACTTCGGCAATGCACTCGGGACTAGCCATCGGAGTGAAGGCGGATTCGAACAGCCGATGTTCCTCGAGACCCTCCCAACCGCCGCTGCCGGCGCGGATCGCGACGTCGGCGTCTCCGCTCTTCAAATCGCATAACTCGTTACTCGTCGTCATGCGCACGGCGAGATCGGGATGCTCCATCTGAAAGGCGCCGAGCCGCCAGGCGAGCCAGGAGTTCGCGAATGTATGCGTGGTCGTGACCGTCAGCAGCGAATCATCTTCTTCCCGGTGGCTCGCGAATGCCGCCTCGATCTGGTCGAAGGCGGTGGACAGCGGGGGAAGCAGCCGTTGTCCGAGAATGGTCAGCCGGGCGCGCCCCTTCTCACGGACGAACAAGGGGGCGCCCAGGCGCTCCTCGAGGCTTTTAACCTGATAGGAAACGGCAGCCTGAGTCATTCCGAGCTCCGCCGCGGCCGCGGTGAAATTCTCGGTCCGCGCCGCCGCCTCGAAAGCCCGGATCGCCGCCAGTGGAGGAAGCCGCCTCATCATCTCTCCCCGTTTCCGTCCAGACCCCGCCGAGCCAGCACCTTCTGCGCCGGAAGATCATAAGCGCAATTTATGGAAACCGCGGGGCGTTTGATTGGCGGAACGAATGCAGAATATCTAATTGGAAATCAAGTCGCCGGCGAGGACCAGACCCTCCCCTAACAGCCCGCCTCGCCGGCGGCCATCAAACAGGAAGGAGACTCGCCATGGCTTATGGCCTCAGCACCCGTGCGTTCATTGAAGACGGACCTGTGGAACAGGTCGCCAGGGCGGAGTCGAGCCGCACGACGGCGCGGTCGTGGCGGGCGCTGAGCGAGAGCTGCAGGCTCGCCGCCATCGAGCAGGCGCTTCGCGCGGCAAACGACCGGACCGACGGATATCCGATCGCACTCTAGGAAGCATCGAGGAAACAGGAGATGGTCACCATGATCGACGAGATTTTCGACCGTCATTATCAGGCAGGCAGGGATGCGCTGAACGAGTCCATCGCCAGCGCATTCGCGCGGTTCGGGCGCGCGTTCGGCAATGCGTTCGAAGTGCTGAACAAGATCGAATATGACGCGCCCTGGACTTCGAAGCCGAAGCGGGCCCGCTGCAACTGATTGCCCCCCGAGGAGCGCGGAGGCACGCGCCGCGCTCCTCACCAAAATCGAATGCCGGGCCTTGCTGCTTGCTCCCGGCTTCCCGCCGGTCCCGCCACAAACGGGGCCGGCGGATTACATTCAAGGATCAGGCCAGCGGTTCAATTGCGGTGCGGCTGCGCCTCGCCTATAGCCGCCGCTTCTTCCCGTTTTCCTCGGAGTGATGCTCGACCGTGGCTCGCCGCCGCCAGATCTATGAGGGCAAGGCCAAGATCCTCTACGAGGGTCCGGAGCCGGGCACGCTCATCCAATATTTCAAGGACGACGCGACCGCGTTCAACGCGCAGAAGCGCGGCACGATCAGCGGCAAGGGCGTGATCAACAACCGCATCTCGGAGCACATCTTCACCGCGCTCCAGACGATCGGCGTCCCGACCCACTTCATCCGACGCCTCAACATGCGCGAGCAGCTGATTAGGCAGGTAGAGATCATCCCGATCGAGGTCGTGGTGCGGAACGTCGCCGCCGGGTCGCTCAGCAAGCGGCTCGGAATCGAGGAAGGCACGCAGCTGCCTCGGACAATCATCGAATATTATTACAAGGACGATGCGCTAGGCGATCCGATGATCGCCGACGAACATATCGCCTGCTTCGGCTGGGCGACCCAGGACGAGATGA
>JBQCCG010000289.1:0-14412 GCA_051962455.1 Sphingomicrobium sp.
GGCGGCGATTGAGACCAGTAAGGCGCCGGTGATCTTCAGCCACAGCGACGCGCGGGCTCTCGCCGATCATCCCCGCAACGTGCCCGACGATGTGCTTCGGATGCTCCCGGCCCAAGGCGGGGTGGTGATGGTCAATTTCTATCTCGGCCATCTGTGGGAGCCGTATCGCGAATGGGAGGCCGGCCAGGCCGCCGAGACGGCGCGCCTCGCCGATCTCTACACCGGCCAGCCCGACATCTCAGGAAAGCGAAGCTCGCCGAGTGGCAGCAGGCGCACCCCGCGCCGAGGACCGGCGTCGGAATCATCGCCGACCATATCGAGCATATCGTCAAAGTCGCCGGCTACGATCATGTCGGCATCGGCGGCGATCTCGACGGGATTCCCTACGACGGAGCGCCACCGGGAATGAACAGCGTCAGCGGCTATCCATTGCTGTTCGCCGAGCTGATCCGCCGCGGCTGGAGCGACGAGAATCTGTCGAAGCTCGCAGGCGGCAATGTGCTTCGCGTGATGCGGCAGGCAGAGGCGGTGGCCGCGTCGATGAAGAATGAGCCGCCGGCGACCGCGAGGCTTCACCCGATCGACCCCGCCAACGTGTGGAAATGAGCGAGCCACCCCTGAAAGCGGCCATCATTCCGGTGACGCCGCTGCAGCAGAATTGCACCTTGCTGTGGTGCACGGCGACGATGCGCGGCGCGTTCGTCGATGCCGGCGGCGACCTGCCCCGGCTCAAGACGGCGGCGCAACAGGCCGGAGTCACGATCGAGAAGATACTGTTGACCCACGGCCATATCGATCATTGCGGGAGCGCCGGAATCCTCGCTGAGGAGCTCGGCGTCCCGATCGAGGGCCCGCACGAGGCGGACCGTTACTGGATCGATCGGCTCGCGGAGGACGGTGCTAAATACGGAATTCCGGGCCGCCCGTTTGAGCCGTCGCGCTGGCTGAATGATGGCGACCAGGTGAGGCTCGGCCAGCTGACCTTCGATGTCCGCCACTGCCCCGGCCACACGCCGGGCCATATCGTCTTCCATCATCCGGAATCCAAGCTCGCGCTGGTCGGCGACCTGCTGTTCAAGGGCTCGGTCGGCCGCTGGGACTTCCCGCACGGCAACCAGCAGGATCTGATCGCGTCAATCACCAAGCGGCTGTGGCCGATGGGCGGCGAAACGGCCTTCGTGCCCGGCCACGGGCCGATGTCGACCTTCGGCCATGAGCGTGCGACCAATCCGTTCGTGAGTGATGCCGCGCTTGCGGCTTAGGTGCTGATGGCAGGAATGGGTGGAAAGCTGGCATACGCGCAGTAAATCGACACCGTAGTGTATCACCACTACACGGAAGGCCAATGAGGCGTCTGGTCATATTCGTCGCATGCGCGTTTGGATGCTTTTGCGCTCAACCGTCATCCGCTCATCAAGAGAGCAGCAGCGTGATCGTGTACCTGCGCAAGGGGGGAATAGACCTTCGTCCCGGTAGCTCTTTCGTTCACAGCATAACTGCGCCTGGCAAGAGTCCCGCCTTGGCTCTGGTATATTTGGAAGGGGAGTGGTGTGGGAGTTCGGGTTGTGAGCTGATGGTAGTGGACACGAGCGGCCCGAAACCCAGGACAATCACAGAGCTGAATGGATGGACACCGATCACGATCGATGGCCGGTCGAACGGTTATGAAATCATTGGCGTTTGGCATCACGGCGGCGGCGCTTTGAAGCCATACTGCGAAGAACTTAGATTCAGGGCAGACGGTTCGGAATACGTGAACGACAGCAAGCATGAGCGCATTATCGAACAGAGGCGCTGCACGTCTGCGAAGAAGGTGCTCCTGAAAAAGGATTGGTACTGATCCGCCAATCGGCAGCAATCCCCCTAGTGTACTGCGGTTCCATGCCCCCTCACCCTTGCAACATTGGACCTATCCGCTATAGGAGCCGCGGTTCGCGACGATCCGGCCGCCACCCGCGGGGTTAACCCGCCGAGACGAGGCGCAGATCGTCGCAATTTTTATTGTCGTCCGAATTGCATTTGAAGGTGCCGCAATGGCTGTCCCCAAGAGAAAAACCTCGCCGTCCAAGCGGAACATGCGCCGCAGCCATCACGCCCTGAAGGCGACCGCGTTCCAGGAATGCCCGAACTGCGGCGAGCTGAAGCTCCCGCACAACATGTGCTCGGCCTGCGGCTATTATAACGGCCGCGAGGTCGTTTCGACCGAGGCCTGAACGGCGAGAGCGGTTGAGGGGGCGATAGCGAATGGCTGACGGCCCGCGCATCGCCATCGACGCCATGGGGGGCGACGCCGGTCCGGCGGCGATGATCGCCGGCGCCTCGCGCGCGCTCAGGAAAGACCCGTCGCTCCAGTTCACCTTCTACGGAGACGAGCGGCAGGTCGAGGTGCAGATCGGCGAGCACCGCAATCTCGCGGGTCACTCGCAGGTCGTCCACTCGTCCGAATCGATTTCCCCAAGCGAGAAACCGAGCCAGGCGATCCGCCGCGCCCGAACCACCTCGATGGGCATGGCGGTCAATGCCGTGAAGGAGGGCATCGCCGATGCCGCGCTCTCCGGCGGGAACACCGGCGCGCTGATGGCCATGTCCAAGCTGGCGCTCCGGACGATGCCTGGGATCGACCGCCCGGCGCTTGCCGCGCTTCTGCCGACGCTCGGCGAGAACGACGTGATCATGCTCGACCTCGGCGCAAACACCGAGTGCGATGCCCAGAACCTCGTCCAGTTCGCGGTCATGGGCGCGGCCTACTCGCGCTGCGTGCTCGGGCTTTCCGAGCCGCGGGTGAAGCTGCTCAACATCGGCACCGAGGAACTGAAGGGGACCGACGAGCTCAAGGATGCCGCGGCGCTGCTGCGCGAGGCCGACTACCTGCCGTTCCGGTTCGACGGGTTCACGGAAGGGGACCAGCTCTCGCGCGGGGAGGTCGATGTCGTCGTCACCGACGGCTTTTCGGGCAATATCGCCCTAAAGACCGCCGAAGGCACGGCGCGGTTTGTCACCGACCTGCTCCGGCGCGCCTTCAAGAGCTCGCTGAGGTCCAAGGCCGGGTTTGCGCTGTCGAAGCCGGCGCTCAACCTGCTCAAGGTTCACCTCGACCCGAACAACCACAATGGCGCGGTCTTCCTCGGGCTCAACGGACTGGTGGTGAAAAGCCACGGCTCCGCCAACCCGAAGGGAGTCGCCAACGCGATCCGCGTCTCGGCGATGATGGTCCGCAACGACATCACCCGGAAGATCGGCGACGACCTCGACAATTTCCGCGCTCACGCCTTCGCCGGCGCGGCCGCCGAATGAGGCGATCCGTCGTTGCCGGCGTCGGCAGCGCGCTGCCGAAGCGCGAGGTCACGAACGACGAACTCGCGGAGAGCGTCGACACGAGCGACGAATGGATCGTCGAGCGGACCGGTATCCGCAGCCGCTATATCGCCGGTGACGGGGAGACGACGGGCAGCCTCGCCACCGAAGCCGCCCGCCGCGCGCTCGCTCATGCCGGAGTGGATGCGACCGACATCGACCTGATCGTGCTCGCGACCGCTACCCCGGACCAGACCTTTCCGTCGACCGCGACCAAGGTCCAGGCGGCGCTGGGTATCGACGACTGCATCGCGTTCGATGTGCACGCCGTGTGCACCGGCTTTCTTTATGCGCTGTCGGTGGCCGATTCGATGCTTCGCTCCGGCAATGCGAACAAGGCGCTGGTGATCGGCGCGGAGACCTTCAGCCGGATCCTGGATTGGAGCGATCGCGCGACCTGCGTATTGTTTGGCGACGGCGCGGGCGCTTTGGTGCTGAGCGCGGAGGAGACCGAAAGCGGCATCCTCGCGACGAAGCTTCACGCCGACGGCCGGCACAACGATCTGCTGTTCGTCGACGGCGGTCCATCGACCACCGGCACGGTCGGCAAGCTCCGGATGAAAGGGCGCGAGGTGTTCCGCCACGCGGTCGTCAACCTCGCCGACGTGCTCACCGAAGTGCTCGAAGATGCCGGGTTGAATGCGGCCGACGTCGACTGGGTCGTTCCGCACCAGGCGAATGCGCGAATCCTCGACGCCACGGCGAAAAAGCTGGGGCTTCCGGCCGAAAAAGTCGTCATGACCGTCGACCGGCACGCCAACACGTCGGCGGCTTCGGTTCCGCTGGCGTTCGACACCGCCGTGAAGGATGGACGAATCAAGCGCGGGGACATCGTCGTGCTGGAAGCGATGGGCGGTGGCTTTACATGGGGCGCGGCGGCGCTCAGGTATTGAAAAATCTGGAATATCAAGTGACAAGCCGAATTGCCGACACGGTGGAATTCCGTTACGAAAACGTAATTGACGCGGCGGGGGAACGCCGTTCCAGGACGGAGAATGAAATGGCCGATCTCGGGATCGCGCGTATCAACAAGGAAGCGGACGCCGCCAACACCCTCACCCGTGCGGACCTCGCAGACGTCGTTCATCGGCGGCTTGGACTCTCGCGCGCGGAATCGGCGGGGGTCGTCGAGCGGGTGCTCCACCACATGTGCCATGCGCTCGCGAAGGGTCAGAACGTGAAGATCTCCGGCTTCGGCACGTTCATCCTGCGCGACAAGGGACAGCGGGTCGGCCGCAACCCGAAGACCGGGGTCGAGGTGCCGATTGCGCCGCGCCGCGTGATGACCTTCCGCGCGAGCCAGATCATGCGCGATCAAATCGCGAAGGGCTGACCTTGACTCTCGCCGGCGACAAAGACCCCGGCGCTTTTCTGACGATTGGCGAATTGTCGCAGGAGCTGGGCGTCGCCCAGCATATCCTGCGATATTGGGAAACACGCTTCCCGCAATTGAAGCCGATGCAGCGGGCGGGCAATCGCCGAGATTATCGGCCGACGGACGTCGCGCTTGCCAGGCGGATTCACCGGCTCCTGACCGAAGAAGGCTATACGGTGCGAGGCGTGCAGAAGCTGCTGCGCGACAAGGAAGCAGCCGAGCCGGCCCCCGTCCAACCGGCCGCGCCTCCGCCGATCGAATTTGAAGCCGACGAACAGCCCGCCGGAGTCGACGTGTTCCGCCTGATCGCGCTTCGCAACCGCCTTGCGGAGGCGCTCGAACTTTAATCCAGGTCGCGCGGCAGGATCAGCTCTCGGATCAATCCTGATTCTTCCATCACCTCGGCCCAACGCGGCGCCGGAAGCTCGACCAGCGTCCCTGCCCCGGTCGGGAGATTGGCCGCAACCCGCTCGCGCAACCCGCCGTCGTCCTGGCGCGTGAGTCCGAGGATCAGCTGTTGAAGCCCCGGGTTATGCCCGACCAGCATCGGCGCGTGCGCCCGCTCGGGAATGCGCCGTACCAGCTTGAACAAGGTCGCCTCGCTCGCGTCGTAGATTTCCGGCTCCCACTCGACCTGCAATTCGGCGCCATAACCCTGTTCGATGCCCTGAAGCGTCTCGCGCACGCGGAGCGCGGGACTGGCCAGCACCAGATCGAACTTGAAGCCGCGCTTCTTGAGCTCCTCTCCGATCTGCAATGCTGCCTTGTGCCCGCGCTTGTTCAGCGGCCGGTCGAAATCGTCGAGATCTTCGTTGCCCCAACTGGACTTCGCGTGCCGGACAATGGTCAGGAGAGTCACAACTCCTCCCCGGGACGGGGAGGGGGACCGTCCGCCAAAGCTTCGCGGAGGCGGAGGGTGGAGGGGGCCCCCTCCGTCAGCCCCGCTCCGCGGTTCTGCCACCTCCCCGTTCCGGGGAGGAATTGCTCCACTCTCGCGATCGCCTGATCGAGCGGCACCCGACGGACCGGCACCCCAGCGGGGAACGCAGGCAGGAGCCGCGACGGGAATGCGGCCGACAGCACGACGAACAGACCGCGATCGCCCTCCCGTCGGATCAGCCGCCCAAACGCCTGCGCCAGCCGAGCCCGCACCACGCGATCGTCGTAAGCGCTCCCACCCCCGGCCATCCGCCGCGCCGCGTGAAGCACGGTCGGCCGCGGCCACGGAACGCGCTCCATCACCACCAGCCGGAGCGATTCGCCCGGCACATCGACCCCGTCCCTCAGTGCATCGGTGCCGAGCAGCGACGCGCGCGGGTCGTCGCGGAAAATGTCGACCAGAGTTCCGGCATCGATCGGGTCGACGTGCTGGGCGAGCAGCGGCAGCCCATCGCGCGCGAGCCGGTCGGCGATACGCGCATGCACCGCCTTCAACCGCTGGATCGCCGTGAATAGACCCAAAGTGCCGCCCTCGGCTGCGGAGATGAGCCGCGCATAGGCGCCGGCGAGCGACGCAATATCGCCATGCTTCACGTCGGTGACGATCAGCACCTCGGAGCAGCCGGCGTAATCGAACGGGCTCTCCGCTTCGAAGTGGATGGCGGGCGTTGGCAGGTGCAGCGCGCCGGTCCGCGCATCTGCCGCAGCCCAGGTCTCCCCTCCACGCAGAGTCGCGGAGGTGACGAGCACCCCGTCGGCCGGGGCAAGCACCGCCCCGGCGAGCGGCCTGGTCGGGTCGAGCCAGTGCCGGTGGATCGCGACATCATATTCGCGACCGTCGACCCGCTCGACCGCGAGCCAGTCGACGAATTCCGGGTCCGCCTCGCCGCCGATCCGCGCCAGCAGGGCAATCCACGCGGCAAGCGTCTCCCGCCGCCAGGCGAGCCCGCGGATTGCGCCTTCGACCCGCGCCCGCGCCTGCGCGTCGAGCCAATCGGGCGCATCTTCGAGCACCGCCTCCAGCCGGCGGGCTAGCGCGGTCAGCGGCTTTTGCAATGCTTCGAGCGGCTGCATCGCCGCGACGGCCGACGAGACTAGCGCCCCATCGGGCTCGGCGAGCTCGGTCTCTAGCCCGTAGCCCGCCTCCTGAGCCTTGGAGCGCGCGTAGACTGTGCCGCGCACTTGCGAGAGCAATGCCTCGACGGGTCCGAACGGCGATCCTTCGATCAGCCGCTGCAGCCACCCGTCCGACGGGAGTGCCCTGGCGGCTTCGATCGCGGCCTCGAGCGCGCGCTCGCCTTCCTCGTCGTACGAGGCGACATCCATCAGCCGCGCCGCCAGCCCGCGCCTTCGGCCGCGCGAGCGGCTTTCTGGGCCGACGATCCATCGGCGCAATTCGATCGCTTCCTGCCCACCGAATTCGACCGCAAAGGTCGAATCCGCGGCGTCGAACAAATGATGGCCCTCGTCGAACAGGATCCGCCCCGGCGCGTCCTCGCGCGCCCGGGCCGCATTGACCATCACCAGCGCATGATTGGCGATGACGATGTCCGCATCGCGGCTCGCCCGCTCCGCGCGTTCGATGAAACATCGGCGGTAGTGGGGGCAGCCGGCGTAGACGCATTCTCCCCGGCGGTCGGTCAGCGCGGTTGCGCCGGCGCGGCGGAACAAGCTCGGGAGCCAGCCCGGCAGGTCGCCGCCGACCATGTCGCCATCTTTCGTGTAGGCCGCCCAGCGCCCGACCAGCTGCGCAAGCACCGCCGCTCGCCCACTGAACGACCCCTGCAGCGCGTCTTCGAGGTTCAGCAGGCAGAGGTAATTCTCGCGGCCTTTGCGCACGACGATCTTGCGCGCCCGCTCTTGAGGATCGGCGAACAGCTTTGGCCCTTCTCCGTCGAGCTGGCGCTGAAGCGCCTTGGTGAAGGTCGAAACCCACACCGTCCCGCCGGATTGCTCGGCCCAGAGCGACGCCGGCGCGAGATAGGCCAGTGTCTTGCCAATGCCCGTTCCCGCCTCGACGAGCAGCAGGTTGGCCGAGTCCCTGGCCGGCTTGGGGGCGAACACCTGGCAGACCGCACCGGCCATGGCGCGCTGCCCCTCGCGCGCTTCCGCGCGGCCCGTCAGCTGATCGAGCTTCGCCCGCGCCTGTGCCGCGTCGAGCAGCACTGTCCGCGGCGGCGGCCGGTCGCCAGACTCCTCCCACTGCTTCAGCCTCGAGAACAGCATCCGCTCGCCGCGTGCCGGCCGCTCCAGACGCGCCCCGACCAGCGGTGCCCATCCCCAGCCGAGCCGGTGCAAGGTCGCATTGCTGGTCCATGCGCCTTCGCGCTCCCGCCAGTCGGGATCGGCGAGCACTCCAAGCAGGCCATCGGCAATGCTCCGGAGCGACGCCGCCGCCCCCGCTTCATCCGTGGGCGGCTCCAGTCCGAGCGCCCGGCTCAGTCCCGCCGGCGTCGGCACCGCGAAGCGGGCCGGGTGCACGAACGCGAACAGCTCGAGCAGATCGAGGCCGCTCAATTCGGGATAGCCCAGGCGCTGCCCGACCAAGGGCGCGTTGAGCATGATGTGCGGCGTATCGGAAGCGCGCGATATCGCTTCACCGCGGCTCGCCTCCCTCACCTCCCCGTCGCCGTCCGCGAGCCAGATGCCGGCATGGGTTGCGTGGAGCGCTGGAAGGGGCAAAGGAGCCGGCATCCCGCAACCCTGACGCCGGAAGAACAGAAGAGCAACGCAATTGGACGCCGAAACGCTTCGAAATGCCGCAATGAACTCGAAGGCGTGGCCCTACGAGGAAGCGCGCAAGCTGCTGAAGCGGTGGCCCGAGGGAAAGCCAGCGGCCGATCCAGTGATCTTCGAAACCGGCTACGGCCCGTCCGGCCTGCCGCACATCGGCACCTGGAACGAGGTCGCGCGCACGACCTTCGTCCGCCAGGCCTATGAGGAGCTGACCGGCGGAGCGCCAACGCGCCTCGTCGCCTTCAGCGACGACATGGACGGCCTTCGCAAGGTTCCCGACAACATCCCCAATCAGCAGATGCTTGCCGAAAACCTGGGCCGGCCGCTGACCAAAATCCCCGACCCGTTCGAGACCGACGAGAGCTTCGCCCATCACAATAACGCGATGCTGCGGCGATTCCTCGATCGCTTCGGCTTCGACTATGAATTCCTGTCAGCGACCGACTGCTACACCAGCGGTCGGTTCGACCCGGTGATCCGCAGGGTGCTCGAGCGCTGGGACGGCATCATGGACGTGATGCTGCCGACGCTTCGGGAGGATCGGCGCAAGACCTATTCGCCGGTGCTTCCGATCTCGCCCTCGACCGGCCGCGTCCTGCAGGTGCCGGTCACCGTGCTCGATGCCGAAGCGGGGCTGATCGGGTTCGACGACGAGGACGGCAGCCGGGTCGAGCAGTCGGCGTTCGGCGGCTCGGCCAAGCTGCAGTGGAAGGTCGACTGGGCAGCGCGCTGGGTCGCGCTCGGCGTCGATTACGAAATGGCGGGCAAGGATTTGATCGACAGCGTGATCCAGTCGGGCAAGATCTGCCGAATCCTGGGCGGCCGCCCTCCCGATGGCTTCAATTACGAGATGTTCCTCGACGAGAAGGGCGAGAAAATCTCGAAGTCCAAGGGGAACGGGCTCAGCCTGGAGGAATGGCTGCGTTACGGAAGCGAGCCGAGCTTAGCCTTCTACATCTACCGCGAGCCCAAGCGCGCCAAGAGCCTGCACATCGGCGTGATCCCGCGCGCGGTCGACGAATATTGGCAGTTCCGCGGCAATTATCCGAACCAGCCGATCGAGCAGAAGCTCGGCAACCCCGTGCACCATATCCATGGCGGAAAGGTTCCAGGCGAGACTCTGCCGCTGACGTACGGACTGCTCTTGAACCTCGTCAGCCTGCCCGGCGTCGCCGACAAGGAGACGGCGTGGCGCTTCGTCCAGCGCTACGCGCCGGACACCTCACCGGCGACTGATCCCGAACTCGACGAGCTGATCGGACTCGCGGTCAATTATGCGCGCGACTTCGTCGTGCCGGACCTCAAACGCCGTTCACCCTCGGCGATGGAGGGCGAGGCGCTGCGGGACCTCGATGCGGAGCTCGCAAAGCTGCCGCCCGATGCCCCCGCGGAGGACATACAGACCCAGGTCTTCGAAGTCGGCAAGCGCCATCCGTTCGAAAGCCTGCGCGCCTGGTTCCAGGCGTTGTACGAGACTCTGCTCGGCTCGTCCCAGGGCCCGCGCATGGGCAGCTTCATCGCGCTTTATGGAATCGACAACAGCCGCGGCCTCATCGCCGAGGCGCTGGAGAATGTGCCCGCCTAGGGCGCGATCAGCTCGCGCCGTCCGAGATCGAACAGAGAGCCGCCGAGCGGCACACGATCGCTGAGCGTCATGACTGTCGCACCTTTCGGCTGTTGCTCCTGACTGGCAGCGGCCGCTGCGTGCCTTTTCGCGCAATCCCAATGCCGAGTCGGCGCATTCGATACGGCCTGGCCGGCCAACGCAGGCGGGATGGAGAAGACCATCACCAGCGCGATCAATTTGAGCGTGTGCCTCGGCATGGGCATGCCTCCTCAGGCTGCGCCCCTACCCGCAAACGACGAAAATCGTGTCGGGCAGTCGACGTTTCGGCAGCGGAATTTCGACGAACGGCGGCCGAGTCTGGCCACGACGACGACGAATTGGCAGAGGGTGCGCATGCCAGTCACGACAATTGCCATGCTCACCGCGGGCGGCCTCGCGCCCTGCCTCTCCTCCGCCGTCGGCGGGCTGATCGAGCGCTACACGGAACTCGCGCCCCGGGCCCGCATCATCGCTTACCGCAACGGCTACGCCGGGCTGCTCAGGGGCGATTCGGTGGAGGTGACTCAGGAAGTGCGGGCGAACGCACACCGCCTCCATGCGTTCGGCGGAAGTCCGATCGGCAACAGTCGGGTCAAGCTCACCAATGTCGAAGATTGCGTCAAACGCGGGCTCGTCCAGCCCGGGCAAGACCCGCTGCGCGTGGCTGCCGAGCAGCTGAGCCGCGACAGGATCGACGTCCTCCACACCATCGGCGGCGACGACACCAACGGCACCGCCGCCGACCTCGCGGCCTATTTGCGCGGCAAAGGCCATGAGCTGACGGTGGTTGGGCTGCCCAAGACCATCGACAACGACATCGTGCCGATCAAGCAGTCGCTGGGAGCGTGGACCGCCGCCGAGCAGGGTGCGCTCTTCGCCCGCAACATCATCGCCGAGCACTCGACCAACCCGCGAATGCTCATCGTCCACGAGGTAATGGGCCGGAACTGCGGCTGGCTCACCGCGGCTACCGCGCTCGCGCATCACCAATGGGTCCGGCAGGCGCGATTCGCCGAATGGGAGGAAAATTCCGCGGCGAGGTGGGACGTCCACGGAGTGTTCCTGCCGGAGCGGCCGTTCGACATCGCCGAGGAAGCCAAAAGGCTGCGGACGATCATGGACGATCAGGATTGCGTGAACCTGTTCATCTCCGAGGGCGCCGGAGTCAGCGAGATCGTCGCGGCGATGGAGGCGGCGGGCGACGACATTCCGCGCGACGCCTTCGGCCACGTGCATCTCGACAAGATCAACCCCGGCCAGTGGTTCGCCAAGCGCTTCGCCGCCGAGCTCGGCGCCGACAAGGTGCTGGTCCAGAAGAGCGGCTATTTCGCCCGCTCCGCCGCCGCGAACGCCGCAGACCTCGCTCTCATCCGCGAGTGCGTGAACTACGCGGTCGACGCGGCGCTGCGCGGCGATTCCGGAGTCGTGGGCCAGGACGAGGAACGTGGTGACGAGCTGAGGGCGATCGAGTTCGAGCGGATCGCTGGAGGCAAGAAGTTCGACGTGTCAGTGCCGTGGTTCGTCGATCTGCTGAGCGATCTCGGACAGACGTGATCGGATTCCGATTAGCCTAAATTTAGGTCGGGGCTGATGCCCTTAACACCGCGTCCGGACTCAGCGCTCGTCGGTACTCGACCTGCATTTCCCGAAGCGTATCACCATCTGCACTGCCGCGCCCGCTGCGCGCCAGTTCACGCTCGATTGCTGTCAGCTGCTGCTCGATCAGCGACCAGTAACCCTCACGGCTGAGTATTCCGGCCTTCGCAGCAATCTCCCAGCCCACGCGCATGGACACAGTCATGGCGGCCAAACGCGCGTTCGCCTGTATATCCCCCAATGTCGGCAGGCCAGCCTCACCCGAGCGGTTCGACTTCATCTGGCGCACGATTGCCTCCTTCCACGGCCGATCCCGCTCGGCCAGCGGCAGTGCATCGGCCCGGGCTTGCAGGGTTCCAGAATCCACGATCCGCCTGCCTTGCAGAAATGGAGGCGCCTCCTCGCTCGTATCGCAGCGAAATCCTGGTGTGCCGACGAACGCGTCGAAGTCTGACGGTGCAAGCCCCTCGGCGCGCGAATAGTGAAGCGGAACGGAGCGGCAACCGAGTGGTCGCCGAGCATAGACGCTGCATCGTCCCGAACTAAGTGCGGCGCAGGCACCTGGCGCGGTGTCTGCGGCCAAGGCGGAGATCATCAGATAGTTTGTATATTCGACCGCTTTGCCATCATGCATAACCTTCATCGGGTGTGTCCGCGCGGCGTGGGCGGCGAGCAGCCGCTTCTTCTGATAGAATGTGTCCGGATTCCCTGGCGCATCACGCTCGGGCGCGCGCGGCAATTGGTACAGCCGGAACATCAGCCTGAACACGAACACGTCGGCGAGAGAAGCCGCTTCGGACAATTCGACCTCGGGCGAACGATTGCAGCACTTGCCGCATTGAGTGCACGCAAATCGCCGAACGTCGCTCATCACGATTGAGATTAGCTCGCCCTTTTTGCAGCGATCCAGCGATTGATCTTTTCCTCCAGGATCGAAAGCGGAAGCGCCCCGGTGTTCAGCACCTGGTCGTGGAATTCGCGGATGTCGAACTTTGGTCCCAGCTCGGCCTCGGCGCGCCTGCGCAGCTCCTGAATCTTCAAACCTCCAACCTTATAGGCGACCGCCTGCGCCGGGATGGCGATGTAGCGTTCGACCTCGGCAGTGGCGTCGGTCCTGCCCTCGCCCGAATTATCGAGCAAATACTGGATCGCCTGATCGCGCGTCCAACCCTTCGCATGGATGCCGGTGTCGACCACCAGCCGCATCGCGCGGAGCATCTCGTCATTGAGGGTTCCGAAGCGCTGATACGGGTCCTTGTAGAAGCCCATGTCGTAGCCGAGCGTCTCCGAATAAAGCGCCCATCCCTCCACGTAGGCGGTGTTGCCGCCGAAGCGCATGAAGGCGGGCAGGTTCGGATTTTCCTGCGCCAGGCTGATCTGGAAGTGATGCCCCGGCTCGCCCTCGTGAAGGAACAGCGTCGTCTCCTCCCAGGTGCTTCGTGAGGGCAGGTCGTAGGTGTTGAAATAGAAGGTGCCCGGGCGCGAGCCATCCGGAGTCCCCGCGTCGTAGGATGCTCCCGCCTCGAACTTCTCGCGGTACGCGGGATAGGGCCGGATCACGAGCTGGGTCCTGGGCACATGCAGGAAAAACTGCGGGACCTTCGCCTCGACCGCGGCCTTGATGCGGTAGAAGTCATTGGTGAGCTGCTGGGCGCTCTTCGGCTGGAACCGGGGGCTGGTGCGCATGTAATCGAAGAAGGCGTGCAGGTTGCCCTTGAACCCGACCTCCTGCCGGACCTTGTCGAAGTCGCGGGTGATCCGCGCGACTTCCTTGAGGCCGAGCTGATGAATCTGGTCGGGCGTGTACGGCAGCGTCGTGGTCGATTCGATATCGTAGCGGTAAAGCTCGTCACCCCCCTTCATGTACATCAGGCCAACGCCCTCATGCGCATGGGCGAGATACTCGTTCGCGAGGAAGTCGCGCATACGCTTCAGCGCCGGATAGACGACGTCATTTAGCGACGCTCGATATTGCTGCGTGATCCGCGCGCGGTCGGCGGGGCCGATCGACGACGGGAAAGCCTTGATCGGCCCCCAATAGAGCGAGTTTTCGGGCTTGAGCTGCAGCTGGTTGTCGAGCTGCTCGATCATGTTCCGGACGGTGAGCTTGGAATCGACCACGCCCTCCGCCTCGCCCTTGCGCCATTGGCGGATCGCCTCGTCGATGTTCGCAGCGAAGTCGCGGTTGCGGCTGAGCCCGGCCTGATAATCCGCGATCGTGTTGAACGGGGCGCCGCCCTGCCCGCTCGCGATCGTCGGATATTGGGTGTGCAGGCCGAAGAAATGGTTCATCGGCAGCGCTTCGGCCAACTTCAGGAGGTCTGGCTGAAGCCCCCGCAAATCGTCGATGGTCTGATATTCGAACGCATCATAGGCGATCTGGTCGGTGGGGTTGAGCTCGCCCCTCGGGATCGCCTGAAGCGCAGCGAGGTCGTGCTGAGCCGCGGCCTTTTCCGCCTGATAATGAGCGTCGCTGAACAGGTCGCCGAGCCGGTCGTAATAGCGCATGTCGCCGCGGAACAGCGCCTGGAGCGGGTTGCGCTTGAGGTTCGCCTCGTCGCTCTCGTGAAACAGCGCGAACAGGCGGTCATGGGCGCTCTGCTGCGCGCTCGCCGGCCGCGGCTGCGCAACCTGCGCAACACTCGGCGCGGGTACGCCGAGCATCAGCAGCGAGCAACAGAGGATCAGCCGGCGGCGAGCCTGGTTCAACTAAAGCCTCGAAAAATCGGATAAACCGCCGATACGCAAAGGGGCGCTGCGATCTTGGCTCGCAACGCCCCTTCGATCAATGAGCAGTAAGGCTCTA
>JBQCCG010000290.1:0-16717 GCA_051962455.1 Sphingomicrobium sp.
GGCGGCGCCGAGGCAAGGCTCAGCAGCGCCGACCAGATCATGTCCTTGATCTCGGGGGTGATGGTGACCCTCTCATGCTCGAGCAGGGCCGTCAGCCATTCGGCGGCCCAGCTGCGCTCCGCCGCCTCGTGGATTCGCCGCAAGGGCTGAAAGGCGAGCGCCGTCTCCCCACCACGCCCGCTCCCGCCGAGCTCATGATGAGTCCCGCCCATGGCGAGCACCGCGGCCCGGGCCGACCAGCCCTTGTCGAAGATGAAGACCTGGGCGCCGGGGTAACGCCGGAACTGGAGCGCAAGGAGCGACAGCAGCACCGACTTGCCGGCGCCGGTGGGGCCGACCACGAGCATGTGGCCGACGTCCCCGACATGGGTCGAAAGGCGGAACGGAGTCGAGCCACCGGTTTCCGCGAACAGCAAAGGCGGGCCGGCGAGATGCGCGTTTCGCTCCGGTCCGGCCCAGACCGACGACAATGGCATCAGATGCGCCAGGTTCAGCGTGTGGACCAAGGGCTGGCGGACGTTGGCATAGACCTGGCCCGGAAGGCTCGACAGCCATGCCTCGACCGCGTTCATCCGCTCGCGCTTTACCGTAAAGCCGAGCCCGTTCACGACCCGCTCGACGGCCCTCACCTTTTCATCGGCGGCGGCGGGATCCGGGTCGGCGACGGTGACGGTCGTGGTCAGATAGCCAAAGGCGATCATGTCGCCGCCCAGCTCCTGGAGCGCCAGGTTCGCGTCGGCGGCCTTGTTGTCGGCATCGCTGTCGAGCAGCTGGACCGGCTGGTTGGTCATCACTTCGCGCAGAAGCGCGGTCACCGACTTGCGTTTGTTGAACCACATTCGGCGGAGCTTGGTCAGCGCCTTGGCCGCGTCGGTTCTGTCGAGCGCGATGAACCGGGTGACCCAGCGGTAGCCGAAATCCTGATGATTGAGCGCATCGAGGATCCCAGGCCGGCTCAGTGATGGAAAGCCGAGCACGGTGAGGGTCCTCAAGTGAACATCGCCGAGCATCGGCTCGAGACCGCCGGTCAGCGGCGTATCGGCGAGCAGTGCGTCGAGATAGATCGGGATCTCGGGCGCAGCGACACGATGGCGCGACGCAGAGACCGCATTGTGCAGGAAGGTCAGCGTCGCTTCGTCGTCCAGCGCCCTCACCTCGGGCATGAAGCCGGACAGAAGGTCGAGCGCGCGATCAGTATCGGCGACAAAGCGCCGGAGCGCCTCGTCCCAGTCGCGCTGCCGCGCGGCGGCCCCGTTTGTCAGCAGAGCGCGCTCAGCCCGGGCCTCGGCGTCGGGCGGCGGAAGCCAGACGAGAGTCAGATGGGTGCGGCTCTCGAAATGGTCCTTTCCGCCGTCGAAGCTCGCCTCGCGCTCCTTGTCCACGAGCCAGGAGGCGGGATCGGGGAAGCGGCATTCGGGATAGCCCAGGGCCTCGACCCGCTCGGCGTCGAAGAACAGGCCCCAGCCCGAGCCGAAGCGCTTCAGCATATTGTTGACCCGCGCCGCCGCCGCGATGAGCTCGGCCTCGGTCGCGCTCTCGAGGTCGGGCCCGCGGAAGCGAAGCGTGCGCTGGAAGCTTCCGTCCTTGTTGAGCACCACGCCCGGCGCGACCAGCGCCGCCCAGGGCAGATGATCGGCAAGCCGGTCGGCTTTGGTCCGATATTCCGCGAGGTTCAGCATGACCAATGCCCCCCTTGCCGAAGGTGCCGCACCAACACGGGGATGAAGTCAGGGTCGCGCCTCGCCGCGAGCACGGCCAGCGAATGGCCGGCCGCCCAGAGAACGAGCCCGGCAAGCCACTGCTGCAATCCGAGCCCGAGCGCCGCGCTCACGGTCCCGTTCAAATTGGCGATGGAGCGCGGCGCTCCGCCGAGCAGGATCGGCTCGACCAAAGCGCGATGGACCGGCGCCTCGAAGCCGGGGAGATGCTCTTGCACCCGGGTCACGAGATCAGAGCCCCGCCGCCGAAGCTGAAGAAGGAGAGGAAGAATGAGGAAGCGGCGAAGGCGATCGAGAGCCCGAAGATGATCTGGATCAGCCGCCTGAAGCCGCCCGCCGTCTCGCCGAACGCCAATGTGAGGCCGGTGGTGATGATGATGATCACCGCGACGATCTTGGCGACCGGCCCCTGGACCGAATCCAGCACCTTCTGGAGCGGCTCTTCCCATGGCATGCCCGATCCCGCCGCTTCGGCTTCGCTCGCGATGACCACCGCCGCCGCGAACAACATGCTCCGGGCCGCTCGAACGCAGCGGATTGGCTTGGGGACAGGCATGGTCATTCTCCTCATTGGCTGGAGCTGTCGGAAGCGACGGCGCGAAGCGCATAGTCCCCGGCGGGGTCCACGCCCTCGACCGCCTCGATTGCAGCGATTCGGCGTGCGAGACCCCGCCCTTCGATGAAGACGACGAGATCGATCGCTTCGGCGATGAGCCGCCGCGGGACCGTGATCACCGCCTCCTGGATCAATTGCTCGAGCCGGTAGAGCGCCGAGCGGGCGCTGTTGGCATGGACCGTGGCGATCCCGCCCGGGTGGCCGGTGTTCCAGGCCTTGAGCATGTCGAGCGCTTCCCCGCCCCGGACCTCGCCGACGATGATGCGGTCGGGCCGGAGGCGGAGCGTCGAGCGGACGAGATCGGCCATGCTGACGATGCCCGGGCGGGTGCGCAACGCGACCGTGTCGGCGGCAGCACATTGCAACTCGCGGGTGTCCTCGATCAGGATGACCCGCTCGTCGCGGATGCCAAGCTCGGCGAGAAGCGCATTGGCGAGCGTCGTCTTGCCCGAGCTGGTGCCCCCGGCGAGGAGGATATTGCGCCGCTCGACGACGGCGAGGGACAGGGCCCGCGCGACCTCGGCGGTCATGATCCCGTCGCTCACATAATCGGCGAGCGGGTAGATGCGCGCCGCGGGCTTGCGGATGGCGAAGCAGGGCGCTGGCGACACCGGTGGAAGCAGGCCCTCGAAGCGCTCGCCGGCAAACCCTTCTCCATGGGGCGGAAGCTCGGCACTGACGATCGGCGCCGAGCCGTGCACTTCGGTCCTGGCGTGGCTCGCGACCAGCCGGATGATCCGTTCGACCTGCGCCGGATCGATGATCGATCCGGTATCGCTTCGTCCCGAGCCCAGCCGGTCGAGCCGGAGCGCGCCGTCCGGATTGACCATCACCTCGATCACCAGGGGATCGGCGAGCGCGGCGGCGATCGCCGGGCCCATCGCGGTTCGAAGCATCGCCCGCTTGCGCTCGAGACTTTCCGCCCTGCTCACCGCTCGTCCTTGGGATCGGACGTCAGTTCGCCGCCGGCGATCTGCCGTCCGGCGCGCTCGATGCTCACGCGCCGCTTCGTCATCCGCAGCGAATGGCGCTTCGTCACTCGCTGCGAATGGCGCCTCGCGCCAGAACCGCTCGCGAGCGCCTCCAGGCGATCGGTCGACACCCACGGAAGGAACGACTGACGGCGGAGGAGTCGGGCGAGCCCCATGGGCAGCCCTCAGAAACTCGGGATCAGGTCGCTGCCGCGATCCGATCCCAGGTTGATGGCGTCGGCGGCGACAGCCGGCGCGAGGGCATGCATCCGCGCAAGCAAAGGCGCCGCGGCAGCAAGCTCGTCCTCGTCATCGGCAAGAGCGAGCGGACCGGCGGGTTCAGGTTGAGGCTGAATGCATCGCTCGCCGGGAAGCCCGGGATGGCGCTGCTGCTGCAGCTCCCCCTCACCCACGGCTGCATCCCTCTCCTCTTCCGCGAAGAGCCGTGCGGGGCCGGCGCAGATGCCCGCCCAGTCATTCGGGCGCTCCGGAGGCCGGTCGGCATAGATGCCCTCCTCGAGCGCCGGCGCGGGCAGAAGCCGAGCGGTGAAGCGGCGGTCTTCATAATAACGCAGCTTCCTGGCCCGGACCGGCGGGACACCCGAGACCAGCACGAGCTCGTCATCCGCCGGAAGCTGCATCACTTCGCCGGGAGTCAGCAGCGGACGCGACGTCTCCTGCCGGCTGACCATGACGTGCGCGAGCCAGGGGGCGAGGCGATGACCGGCGTAATTGCGCATTGCGCGCTGCTCGGTCGCCGTGCCGAGCGCGTCCGAGATCCGCTTCGCGGTGCGTTCGTCGTTGGTCGCGAAGGCGACCCGCACATGGCAATTGTCGAGGATCGAGCCGTGCTCGCCATAAGCCTTCTCGATCTGGTTGAGGGATTGGGCGATGAGGAAGGCGCGGATCCCGTAGCCAGCCATGAAGGCGAGCGCCGTCTCGAAGAAGTCGAGCCGGCCCAATGCCGGGAACTCGTCGAGCATCAGCAGCAGCTGGCGCGCCTGTCGCCCGTCGACAGACTGCAGCCGTTCGGTCAGGCGGCGGCCGATCTGATTGAGCACCAGGCGCACCAGGGGCTTGGTCCGCGAAATGTCCGACGGCGGCACCACCAGATAGAGCGAGACCGGCCGCTCCGCCGAAAGCAGATCCTCGATCCGCCAGTCACAGGCCGAGGTCACGCTGGCCACCGTCGGGTCGCGATACAGGCCGAGGAAGGACATGGCTGTCGACAGCACGCCCGAACGCTCATTGTCGGACTTGTTGAGCAGCTCGCGAGCGGCGGACGCGACCACCGGATGCACAGCATCCCCGAGATGCGGCGTGGTCATCATTACCCGGAGCGTCGCGGCGAAGCTCCGCTTCGGGTCGGAGAGAAGGCCAGCGACCCGTGCGAGCGTCTTCTCTTCCTCGGCATAGAGCACGTGAAGGATGGCGCCGACGAGCAGCGAGTGCGACGTCTTCTCCCAATGGTTGCGCCGCTCGAGCGCGCCTTCGGGATCGACCAGGATGTCGGCGATATTCTGGACGTCGCGCACTTCCTCAGCGCCGCGCCGCACCTCGAGCAGAGGATTGTAACGCGCCGAGCGCGCATCGGTCGGGTTGAGCAGGAGGCAATGCGAGAAACGCGACCGCCAGCCGGCGGTCAGCGTCCAATTCTCGCCCTTGATGTCGTGGATGACTGCCGATCCGGTCCATGAAAGCAGGGTCGGGACGACCAGCCCGACGCCTTTGCCGCTGCGCGTCGGAGCGAAGGCCATGACATGCTCGGGCCCATCGTGACGCAAATCCGCGCCGCGGAAGGTCCCCAGAAACAGCCCGGCCCCGCCGAACAGCCCCGACCGGCGAGCTTCCTTCTCGGTCGCCCATCGCGCCGAGCCGTAGGTGGTGACCGCGCCCGACTGCCGCGCTCGCCACAGGGATCCGGCGACCGCGGCTCCGCAACCCAGGAAGCCGCTCGCCGCCGCAAGCGCGCCAGCCTTGTTGAACACCGAAGGCGCATAGGCCTCAAAGTGGAACCACCAGCCGAACAGCGCCCAGGGCCGGTAAAGTGGAAGCCCATCAAGCTCGAACCAGGGCAGCCCAAGCTCGCGCTGATAGGCAAGCATCGACGCGGCCCATTGGGTCGCCGCCCAGACGCCCAGCGCCATGATCGCGAACACGACCAGTATCTGTCCGATCAGAAGCTTCGTCGGCGTCATGACGTCCCCGCCCACCGGCACCGCGCCGGCATAAGCGAAGAGATCGGCTATCAGGGCGAATGGCTGTAGTGCCTATTGAGCGCACGAACCTGCTGCTCGACGAATCGCCGACACTCGGGGCCGCCAGTCGGCACCGTCGCCCCAGGGTCAGCGAACAGGACTGGGGGATTCGGCCTATCATCTGCGCGACACGGACAAGCTTGCCTGGCAGCTTCTGGCGGGCGTCCGCGCACCAATTTCTCCGAATTTGGATGTAGGGGTGAAGTATCGTTATTTCTCCGCGGGCACTCTTCGGGGCGGACTCTATGCGCATACCTTCGATGCGCGGTCGTTCGTGCATTCGCACTCGCTACTGCTGTCGCTGACATACAACCTCGGTGGAATGGCTCCCCCGCCGCCCCCTCCTCCTCCTCCGCCTCCGCCTCCCGCGGCGCCAGCTACGCAGACCTGCCCGGATGGATCGGTCATCCCCGCCACGGCGGCCTGCCCGGCACCGCCTCCTCCGCCGCCTCCGCCTGCTCCCGTCGAGCGCGGCGAGCGCGGGCAGTAACAGTACGGCCGCGTGGCAGGCGGGAAGCTCGGCTGCCCGCCTGCGCGCCCGCGGACCTCACGGCGGAGCGCGCTTCCTGCGACGCTTCGGTCTGAAGAAACGTGTAACGGTTCCTGGGTGGTGCGCATGCGCCCGGGGACCGGTGCACTTCCTCTGCACCCGGTGTTTCCGCGTGAAGCCCTGGTCTCCGCGATTTGGCTGTGAATAGAAGACGGCGCGAATGCCTTTTGCAGTATTTATCGAGCTGACCGGTGAAGAGACGGGGCAAGCTCGAGAGTCGGCACTGTTTCGCCCATCGGGCCATTCCGTCTTAAAGCCGCCCGCTGACGTATTTCATCATCAATGAGCACGGAAGATTGTATCAATTCGTCCGAAGGATGCATGTCGGTTGCCATTGCCGCGTTTGGGAGAGATCCGTCGGCAAATTTTCACTGTCCTGTTGCACCGGCCGATTGCGGTTCAGAGCCGGACCCGGCGCACAAGTCCTTCGTTGCCGGTTCAGACTAGCTCAATTACACGCACCAGACCTTCGCCAGTCGAAGTGATGACGAAAGTGTTCGCATCGACCCGCACGACGGCCTCACCCGTGTCTAGCCGGAAAACAGTTGTCGGCGACAGTAAGCGCCACGCGCGGAACTCATGGAGCTCGAACCTGCAGCCGCTGGCGTCTTCAACAGGGATACGGCCTATATACTTCATTAGCACATTCCAATTCCTGGACGATTCGGCGTGAGCACTCTTGCCAAAACAAACGCATCTTCCAAATAGCCGGAATTGCCCTTGGCTCGACCCTTATTGGGGAAGTCGGCTTCTCTCAGAGCCCAAGCCAATGGCGCAAAGAGAAAAGGCAGATCCTCGGAGGGTTGCGACGGCGTTGTGGCCGCGAGAAGTACCTGTTCGACGCGATGACAACCTGTTCGACATCTGGTTGGCATCGCTGATGAAGCGCTCGGCCGGGCGTAACGTGCCCAAGTTGCGGTCAGCTTGTTCTCGGCGTCGTAGCTGAAGGTGTTCGTGCGCTGCTGAGTGGGCGCTTTCTCGGCTGGGTCTGGATGGACCCAATTATGGGCATCATCGGGGCCATCGTGATCGGCAGTTGATCATGGACGCTGATGCGCGATACTGCCGCGGTCCTGCTCGACGCTGCGGACACTCTCGTTGCCGAGGAGGTTCGCGAATTGGTCGAGGCTCCCGGAGACGCAAAGGTCACTGATCTGCACGCCTGACGAGTGGGGCCTGAGGCCCATGCGGCCATCGTTGAGGTGGCGAGCCGCGTCACTGCGGATGCGCTACGCGACCGGCTCAAACCCGTTCACGAGATAGCGCATTTAACCGTCGCGGTGTGCTAGACCGTCGGTCTGCACACGCGAGTTCATCCACGGCGTGTCGCCCAGCCTGAGAATCATTATTATGAGCAGGAGGCAGAGCGATTGCGGGCCTTTGCTGAGAGCGCACGGTGCACATGAGGGCGCCCGCTCCCTGGCACACCCTCATTACGATCGCCGGCGAGCACATCACGGCAGGCGCCGACGGCTCAATCTGGCTCACGGAACTGGACGCACGGGGCGCATGCCGCGCCGGATACACGGACATTCCCTAGCCGCATACCAGTCTCGGTTCAGATCATCGACTGCACCGCGGTAACGTCGTTCAACGTCTGACCGACGCAGTGCGCGTGCCAGCTTGCATGGCTTTCGCTAGGATCTCCATCCTTGAACACCAGGTGTCCGATGTTCTTGCCGCCAATGCCGTTTTGGGCGCCGTAAATCATGCAGATGATGCTGCCGTCGCCATTGGCCGCTACGGTGCTCTAAGTTGACCTAGGGACTTGCCGCGGCAAAGATCGGCGTCGGCGGCGTCACTCGGGCCCAGGCGCTATTGAATGACAGCGGTGTAAAAAGGGGGACAGACCTGATTAATCTGCCGGCGCTGCTCCGCGGATAGACGAATAATGTCGAGCGACTCCGAAGCGTTGAACTGATCCGAAAATATCTTTTCCACGGTCCGCACGATTTCCCCAATGTCACCCCGTGAATCTAAACAAAGAGCAACCGCATTACGACACCCATTATAAGAAACCATGCATAGGTACGCAGAGCAAATGAGAGTTTCACTAGAAAATAATGAAGAAAGGGCTTTCTTTAAGCGAGTTTCTGCCGGGCCATCCTGTCCTGCCATGAACTCAATGTCTCTCTCCTTCAGCGTCTTCATCGTTCTGCGTTCCTCCGCGGCAAGGTTCAATCCACCCGACATCTAACAAGTCCAAACATTTAGACTCCCACATCCCACCTTCGCTGGGTATGAGCAAATTTACCATGCAAGGCCAATGACTGACTATGGGAGTTATAGAAAACCCAACATGGCGCGACTTAAGAATTACTCTCTCCAAATCTACTGAAGTTTTATAAACCCACCTGTTTATTAGAGGATTCATACGTACAACGAGTCTATCGCCTAATGATCTTTCAACAATGCAGCAATGTTTTTCCCTGTGTACTCGGTGTTCGGAAGATCTAAAAGTGAACGCGCAAAAATTAGAAGGGCGGATTTGCTCCTGATACATTCGTGATATCCACTTTGCTTGAGGCACTACCATGAGGCATAACGACTTCGTCCAACCCACCACCGTTGCCGTCTAACTCAAGAGCGCCCCTGGTCCAGACTCCCGATGGGTCATTTAGCGTGCCTTCGATCACAAATTGGCCAGTATTTTCATTGGGTAACCCCGCGGCATCCCGAAAATCGGGAACGGTGCTCGGATCCACCGTGGTCCAAGAGTCACCGTAAGGGCCGCTCTCCCCTCCGTACACGCGGTAAAGAGTCGTCCCCTCTTCAAGTTCTCCCGCGCCGGTGCCGGCCTCAGCAACTCCAACGCCCATTTCTTCAGCAACGAAATCGGCTGCAAGAGCGTCACCGATGGGATCTTCGGGTCCGCCGCCGAGGAGGATTATCCCTCCTGCGGCGCCGCCAATCAGAAGATCGGTCAGAAAGGATGAGCTTGCCGGGTCCACCGGACTAAGAGGTTCCCACGTTGGCGTGCCTCCGGGATCGCCGACGTAAACACCCGCAACCCCATCTTGGTAGCTGATCGTAGGATTGTCTCCCGTCTGGAACTGGGTCGGTCCTTGACTGGGACCGGTTGTTGGCGTCGCAGTCCAGACCACATGCTTGGTCTTGAGTCCTGTGGGATCCCTCCCGTTCACCGGCTCGTTTTGCGCGTAAGCATACCAGTTCGGCCCATCACCATAGCCGACAGGATCGGTCTGCAAGAACCTGCCCAAGGTCGGCGAATAGATGCGGGCCTTCGAGAATTGCAGCCCCGCCTGAGATAGCCACATCTGGCCAGTGTACTGGAACAGGCCGCTGTTGGTGCTCTGCGGGACGCCGTACTCGTCGTAGCGGTTGGTCGCCGTCACGTTGCCATTGCTGTCGGTCAAAGCGATGACGCTGTTCCGCTCATCGAGATGCACCCACCGCCGGTTTGAAGTCCCCGAGTCAGGGTATTGCACCAGCAGCTCGTCAGCACCATCCCCGCGCACGAACCGTGCGATGATGTTGCCGCTGCTGTCGAGCTCGGCCACGGCTTCATTGCCGTCGTAGATAAAGCGCTCGGCTGACCCCGGATTGTAGGTATCTAGCCGATCGAGCGGATCGTAGCTTAATGTCGTACTCGCCGCTCCCGAGGTCGAGGTCAGCTTGTTCTCGGCATCGTAGGTGAACGTGTTGGTGCCGTCGGACTTGAGATTGCCGTTGGCATCGTAAGTGAAGCTCGCCGGACCTGCAGTGCTATACTGATTGAGGCCGTTGCTGGTGTAGCCGCGGTTGACGTCGACCGCCTGCGTATAAGCGTAGGTGTCGTTCGATCGAGTCTGACCAACGATCTGGGAGGCCGGGCTGTAGCTGTTGGTGACCGTCAGATCATTCGCGGTGCCAGCAAGATCCTGTGTCAGGCTCGCAAGCCGCCCAACCGGATCGTAGCTCCAGCTCGTGACTGTGCCGTTGCCGGCCGCCAGCGACGTGCGCTTGCCGAGATTGTTGTAGGCGTAAGTTGCAAGCACCCCGGCGCCGCTGGTGGCGCCGTTCTCGCGCACCGCACTGATCTCGCCGGTGACGAACCGGTCGTAATTGACATAGAAGCCATCCCACCAGTTCATCTGCGTGCGATTGCCGGCGAGGTCGTAGGCGTAGGTCAGCGCGCGCGACGTGCCGCCCACATTGGTCGTGCTGGATGTTACGCGGCCAAGCGCGTCGTACACGTTGGTGATGCCTTGGCCGCTGGTGAACTTCGCCGTCAGCGCGCGATTGAGCAGGTCATAGGTGTAATCGACCTCCGGCAGGGATGCGCTGGTTTTCGACGTCAGGCGATTGAGATTGTCAAAAGCGAAGTTGATCGTCGCACCGCTGCGAACCCGTCGCTGCGTCACATTGGAGTTGGCATCGTAGCTAGCCTGTTCGTAGTCGCTCGGATTGCTTGTGCCCGCGCCCTGGGTCGCGCTCGGATATTGAGTCTGGGACAGCCGGTCGAAGCCGTCGTAGACGTAGGTGGTGAGATTGTTCATCCCATCCTTGAGCGACGCGAGCTTGCCGTTGTTCGTATAGGTGAGCGTCCGCTCGGTCGCGGCATCGCCGGTGCCGACTGCGACCTGGATCGAGGACAGCTGCCCCGCGGGATCGTAATTGTTCTGGCTGATCTGGTCCGGCCCGAAACTTCCGGCCGTGCCTTGCGTGCAGGCCGAAGATGGAAGCGAGCCGTAGACGGCCGTATTCATCCGCACCGCGGTGCAGTTCAGACTGTCGTCGGCGTTATAGCTGGTCTGCGTGAGCGCATAGGGCGTCCCTCCGGCGCTCAGCTCCTTGGTCGTGATTCGACGACGCGTGTCATAGGTGATGTCGACCTGCTGCGCCGTCGCAAACGCCGACCAAGCGGAATCACTCTGTCCATTTGTCGCGCCAGTCTCAACTCTCGTCAGCAGTCCACGGCTGTCGATCGTGTTGCGGACTGCCCGGTTCTGGAGCGAACCGGCGCCATCCGGGTCGGGGGAGATCGTACCGATGACCTCGCGATCGGCATCGTAGAGGCTTCGGGTTGTATCCGCCGTGCCGGCAAGCGGCCCATCCACATAGGTCCGATTGCCGATGTCGTCGTAGGTATAAGCGCTGGTCGCTGTGAGCGCGCCGGTTCCGTCGCCCTTTGAGATGGACACCGGGAGCAGATTGTTGCCGACGCCGGTAGTCTGCGGACCATAAGAGATCGTGGTCTTCACCTCGTCGGACGTGCCCGAGCAGCTCGAGCCAGTCTGGCATTGGGAGATGGAGGTGAGGCGATAGACCGGCAGACCCGACGCGACGATCGACCCGAGAGAATTCGCGTAATAGGCCTGGAGCTGAGTGTAGCCGTAACGCGTCTGCGGACGATTGGCCCCCGTTGTAGCGGCCGGCAGAGTCACCGTCAGAAGATTGCCAGTCGTGGGATCGTAGGTGTAGTCGGTCTCGTTGCCTTTGGCGTCCTTGGTCCAATTGGGCTTGTTGCACTTCGCGGCATAGGTGCACGTCGAATCATAATTGGCGGTCGTGATGATGTCGGGGAGGCCGGAGCCCGACTTGGCCGTCTGGTCGACCTGCGTGATGTTGCCGCGCGGATCGTAGGTCCACGTCGTATAATTGCCCTCGGGTTTCGTCAGCTTCGTCATGCGCCCATTGGAATCGTACACCATCGATGTCGTATGATTGTTCGGGTCGGTGACGCTCGTCATCCGGTTCGACGGAATGTCGAACGTGTAGGTGGTGACGTGGCTCAGCGGATCGGTGACAGTGACCGTCCGCACATTTCCAGCGTCGCTCGACGAGTAAGTCGTGGTTCCCGCGGGCGTGACCACCGAGGTGACCCGCCCCGAGGTATAATTGACGGTCTCGTCCTCGGACGTGCTGCCCGGAAGCGTGATCCCGACAATCTGGCTGCCGCTCATCCGGTATTGAGTCTGGCGCCCCATGGCGTCGGTCAGGATGTGGTAGGTTGACCCCGAAATCGTCGTATCGGTAACCCCTTGGGACGGCGTCGATGCGCCGCTGCCGGCGGCGAGGTTCAGCCCGGAGACGCCGACAAACGTATCCCAGCCGAACGCGTCGGGATTGTCCATCGGATTGTCTGGATCGAAATCCGCCGAATCGAACGCATAGTCTAAATTGATGTTGTAGCCGTAGCTGCTGGTCAGCGACGACAGGTGAGACATCGTGCCGTGAGTAGTGCAGATGAGCCCTGAGCCGCCCTGCTTGGCGCTGGTGCAATATCGAATACTGCTGTAGTTAAACGTCAGCTTTGCGCCATTCGGGAGAGTGATCGAGCCCGCTCTCCCATTCAGCCCATTGAAGGTCACGACAGTTCCGTCGGCGCGGGTGTAGGTGAAGTATGTGCCAAAGGTCAGCGTCGAGCCATTGCCCTCGGTGCTGGTGTAGACGCCCCCTGAACTCGTGAAACTGTCGCCTTTGCCTTCGAGCCATACCGTTAAGGTTGAGCCGCTCGCATACACTTCTCCGATGAGATTATCGCCCCATCCTGATCCGGTGTTGGTTTGGTAGTAGCTGACGCCCTGGTCGGATTGGCCAAGACTGAGGACCGGGCCCCTGGCGTTGAATGTGCCAAGGAACAGATCGACCCCGTTCTTGTCGACCGATTGGCGTACGGGCGGCGGCGCCAGCTGGGCAATCGCAGGTGTAGAGAGAGCACTGGTGACGAGCAGCGCCGCACAGGCACGCGAAGACGGCCTCATGAAAGTCCCCCCGAATAGATTTTTGAACGTGAAGAACCGCGCTTGTTCAGGCGCGGCCAGCGATCATGGAGCGCCGGTCGTGTTCACGTTCGTGCGGTTGTCGGCCTTGTCGTAGCTGTAGTTGCTGACGACATTGTTGTTGACCGTCCCCGAATGGACGACCTCGATCAGCCTTCCACGCGCATCATAGGTGTAGGTGATGGTCTCGGTCGCATAAGCCGCCGCGCCGACCAGGCCGGCTGCAAGAATAAACCATCGAAGCTTTGAGCGCACGGCATCCCCCCTCGTTCTAGTGTCCGAAGACACTCATCGATTCGGCACCGAGCGATCTCATCAAGACAAGGCGATCCAGTTGCGGAAATTCCACAACGGGTCGAGCCACCATTGCTTTGGCAGATCGTCTTAAAGGGAAGCTGAAACAGCTTTGGACGATTCGCAAATTACAAGTTTGTAATCCGGGCTATTTAATGTTTTCGGATCGCATGGCAGCACGCAATTGTCTGATTTCTTTGTTTATTCTTGTGGCCCATTTCGCGGAGGCCTCGGATCTAGCGATCATTGGCGTGGCGGAAGCGCGGCTCCGGCGTAAGGATCATAGGGTTGCGCCGGAAGCTTCTGCACGGGAGCTTCGGTCACCGGCGGCGGCGGCAACGCCGCCACGGCGGAAGGTTCGGGTCCCGTCCCGTCGAAGCTGTGCATGATTCCGGACGAGATTGCCGAAGCGCCGAAGATGATGAAGCAGCCGAGCACCACCTCGATCGCCCGGCGCGCCGGCACTCGGCCTGAAAACATCAGCAGCCCGAAGGTGGCAATGACGATCACCGCCACCGCGGTCGCAACGCTGCCGAGCAACGTCGCCTGAAGCCAGTCAAGGGCCGCGCCAAAGACATTTGCAGTTGCAGGAATGGCTTCCGGATTCATGTGCGGCAAGCTCCTGCTCCGGCCTGTCCGCGCCAGACGACCGAATCGACCCGGCGCCGTCCACCCTCTCGCGAAAGCTGGACGAAAATGTCGACCGACTGGTCGACATAAGAGCGAACGTCCGAGCGGCCGAGCCGAGTCCCTCCAAGAAGGACCAGCATCACCAGTTGCTCGACTGCGGTCTCGGGCGAATCCGCGTGGATCGTGGTCATCGAGCCGGGGTGACCCGACGCCACCGCGCGCAGGAACGAGAAAGCTTCGGGCCCGCGAAGCTCACCGAGAATGATCCGGTCGGGGCGCATCCGAAGCGACGCCGACACAAGGTCGTTGGCGGTCACTCTCGCTTCCCCGAGCTCGCCCCGGACGCTGACCAGGCCCACCATATTCTCGTGCTCGACGACGAGCTCGGGCGTGTCCTCGATCAGGATCAGGCGCTCGTCTTTCGGGACCTCGCGAAGCAGCGCATTCAAAAAGGTCGTCTTGCCGCTCGACGTCCCGCCCGAGACGATGATGTTCTTCCGCGAGCGCACCGCCAGTCCCAGCGCTTCCGCGAACCGGCGCTCGCCGATGAGCCGCCCGAGCTCTCGATCCGAGCTCCGCGCCGCGGGCCCGATCCGCGTATCCGCAAAACTGTCGCTCGCTTCATAATCCTGGAGGGTCAGCGAGGCCGCGACCTGCCGCCGGATCGCTAGCGCCAAAGGCCCGCGCGTCGCGGGCGGGGCGACCACCTGGATGCGCGAACCGTCCGGCATGGTCGCAGCAAGAAGGGGATGCTCGCGGCTAACGCCCTGGTGCGTGAGCGCCGCAATCTGGCGGGCGAGCCGCGCCAACGTCAGTTCACTGACCGACGGATCCTCATAGCGCTCGATCGATCCGCCGAGCGTCTCGATCCACACCTCGCCCGGCCGATTGACATAAATGTCGGTGACGTCGGGCCGCGAGAGCGCTTGCTCGAATGGCGCGAGGCATGACCGGAGATAGACTCCTGGCGCGAGCTGCGCTGCCGCGCTGCTCATCTTCCGGCTCCCGCGGCGCTGAAATCGAGATCGTGCGCGACGAAGACGCTGATGCTCTTGCCGGGAGCCACTTTGAGCGTCGGGACATAGTTGGTTGCCGCCGGCATGAGCTGAGCGCCGGCGGTCGCGGCATTGCCCGAGACGACCACGACCGGCCCGGTCACGGCGCGTCCGGCGAAGGCCTGGCCGATGGCGAAGGTCGACTGCAGCAGCGCATCGCCCAATCGGCCGAAGAAGTGGCTGTTGACCGAGGCGGCGACGCCGGTGCGGCCGGCGGGATCGACCGCCGGCGAATCGAGATCGATCGTCATTCCATCGGGACGAATGAGCCGGGTCCAGGTGATCACCGCCCGGTTCTGTCCACGCGCGACCGAAGCATCGGACTGGCCGATGAGGCGGCTCCCGCGCGGAATGAGGACATTCTTGCCGTCGAAGCCCCGCACGTCGCGCGAGACCACGGCCCGCGCATAGCCCGCCCTGGTTGAATCGAAACCCGTCTCGAGCACCGCGGGGATCAGATAGCCCTGAGGGACCGTCATCGACGGATTGGCGAGCGCCCCCGCGCGCATTCGGGTGGCAGATTCGGTTCGTGGGCCGTTGAACCCAATGCCGGGACGCCCGGCAACCGGCGCATTACCCTCGGGTGCCGCACCCGTGTCGATCACCAGCGGCGAACCCCCGGCGCTCCGCTGCGCAAGCGGCGCCTGCTGAGGCAGCGGCTGGACGAGCGGTGGTGCCGGCTCGGGCGGCGGCCGGACAGCCTGCACGGGACTGTGGACGGCCGCAACCGGCGCCGGGACAGCCGCAACTTTGGTCTCCGGTTCCGCGGGGGGCACGATTGCCGGCCGGGCCGGCTCCTCGACCGGGGGAATATAGAGCGGCGGCGGTGCTGCCCAGGCTCCGGGATTGTCCGACGCCCTCGACTGGACGTTGGGCTCGGCCTGGCGGGTTCGGCGCTCGTTGAGGACGAGGAACAGCAGCAGCGCGATTGCGACGGCGATGATCCCGATCGCAATCGGCGGAAGCCCCTTTCTTGGCAGGCGAACCGTCGGCCGGACTCCGCCGTCGCGCGGATCATTGG
Source organism: Sphingomicrobium sp. (assembly GCA_051962455.1). Taxonomy (GTDB): domain Bacteria; phylum Pseudomonadota; class Alphaproteobacteria; order Sphingomonadales; family Sphingomonadaceae; genus Sphingomicrobium. The sequence goes on from JBQCCG010000290.1 coordinate 15,839, forward strand.
CCCCGAACAGCGCCTGGAGCCTCGGATCGCCGATCTCGCTGACCGGCATCAGGCGCCTTTCCGCGGGTTCAGGCGCTCGGCGCGCGCGACACTGCGGTCGATCCGGAAAATCAGCTCCTGCGGCGTTCCGTCGACGACATAGACGTCGTCGGTCCCCATCATGCCGTTGACCAGGGTCTCGGCGCCGCTGCCATTGACTGCATAGATCGCCGGGATGGGAACGCTTTTGGGCCAGCTGATGTAGGTATGTTCGCCGTCGTTGCTGATAGCCGACGGCCGCAGCTGCCGGTCGCCGCTCAATCGATAGCGGCTGATCCGCCTCGCCAGCGCGGAGACGTCGAGATACTGGCTGTCCTTTGCCGCGGTCTGCGGCGCCGGATAGCGGAACTCCACCGTATAAGGCGTATCCATCGACGCGCCGTCCGACGCGCGAAGATCGAAGGCATAGGTGCGGACGCTCGTCACCACCGTCATGTTGGTCGCGCTTCCGGCCTGCGTCGGCTTCAAGAACAGCCGGTTGCCATCCTTGTTGGCGCTGACCAGCCATGAGCCCGTATCGCCGATCGCGACATTGCGGATCTGCTCGTCGGGCGAGAGCTCGACCATCAATTCATAGCCGGGAGCGGCGGTCAGCTGGACGACCTGGCCCTCCACAAAATCGACCGCCTGGAAATGCGGATCCGAGCCCGAGGGGTGAGGCTGGATCTCCGCGCTGAGCGGCGCGGCCGCAAGCAAGGGCAAGAGGGCGGCAACCACACGCCAGGTCATGGCTTCGCGCCAGTCTGCGCCGTTCCGGGAGCGGCGCGATAATAAGGATATGGCGGTGCCAGCCCGGCTGCAGCGTTGACGGTTGAGGCTGGCGACTGGCCGGCGTCGGCG
>JBQCCG010000291.1:0-5018 GCA_051962455.1 Sphingomicrobium sp.
CACAGGGCCTGGTGAGGTTCGACGCGAACGGCAACATCGTCGCGGGGCTCGCCGAGCGCTGGAACGTCAGCGACGACGGCCTCAGCTACATCTTCCGGATCGCATCGACCGAGTGGCCCGACGGAAAGAAGGTGACCGCTCAGCAGGTCGCGCGATTGCTCAAGCGACAGCTGACCGACCGCAGCCGCAATCCGCTGAAGGATTCGCTCGGAGCGATCGAGGACGTCGTGGCGATGACCGATCGCGTCATCGAAATCCGGCTGCTCGCTCCCCGTCCCAACCTGCTGTCGATCCTCGCTCAGCCGGAACTCGCGATCCTGCGCGACAATCAAGGAACCGGGCCCTTCCGCGGAGCGCCGAGCGGAGGCTCCGACGGGGAGCTGCGTCTGTCGCGCGCGATCAGCGACAATGACGATGAGCAACCGCGCCGTGAGCGGGTGCTGCTCGCCGGCGAACCGGTGCAACAGGCAATTGGCGAATTCGATCTCGGCAGATCCGACCTTGTCCTCGGCGGCACCTTCGTCGACCTGCAATACGCACAGCGCTCGAAGCTGCCGCGCGGCGCTCTGCGCTTCGACCCCGCCGCGGGATTGTTCGGGCTGGTCCCGTTGCAGTCGGACGGGATACTCGCCGATCCGGACGTCAGACACCTGCTGTCGCAGGCGCTCGATCGAGGCAATTTCATCAGCGCGCTTGCAGTCCCCGGACTCTCGCCGCGCGCCACTTTGCTTGACGCCGGCCTCGACGGAGTTGCGCCGCCCGCGCCTCCGGCATGGCTCGCGACGCCGCTGACCGACCGGCTCGCCGCTCTTCGAGCGCAAGCGGACAAGCATTTCGGGAAGAACAAACCGGCAATCCGCGTCGCGCTTCCGCAAGGACCCGGTCCCGATCTCCTGTTCCAGGAGCTGGTTCGCGACTGGGGCGCGATCGGTCTCACCGTGGAGCGCGTGCAACCAGGCGCCCCGGCCGACTTCGGCCTCATCGACGAAGTTGCACCCTCGACTTCGCCCGGATGGTTCGTCCGCCATTTCCGCTGCGGTGTCGTTGCCATCTGCGACGATCAGGCCGATGCGCTGATGGCGGCGGCGCGAGCGACGCCGGTCCCCCAACAACGTTATGCGCTGCTCGGCCAGGCCGCCGCGAAAATCGATGACGCCCGACTGTTCATCCCAATCACAGCGCCGATCCGATGGTCGCTCGTTTCCGACCGGGTCCAGGGATTCGCCGGGAACCGTTATGCGCGTCACACGCTCACCGGCCTGGAGCAACAGGCCGGGACCGCAAACTGATGGCATTTTCGATTCATGACGGGCTTCCCCTGCCGCTGGGAACGGACCCGCAGTCGGTCCGCCAGCGCGTCGAGGCGATGGAACGGCTGATGGAGCGGCTATTCGTCATTCCGGGCGTCAGGCAGCCGGTTGGGTTGGACGCCATTCTCGACCTGATCCCGGTGGTCGGCGACGTGGCCGATGCGGCGCTCGGCGCCTACATCGTCTGGGAAGCCAAGAACCTCGGCATGTCCAAATGGCAAATGGCCCGGATGACCGGCAATGTCGGCATAAACTGGCTGCTCGGCCTGTTTTCGGTCATCCCGGTGGTTGGAGTCATCCCGACACTGCTGTTCCGCTCCAACACCTACAACCTCAGGATCATCAAGCGACACCTGGAAAAGCATTATCCGGGCACGCGCACGATCAGTGCGGAAGCGACGCGGGTCGATTGAGCACCGCCCATGCGATGCAGCTCGACCGGCCGGGCCAGCCGCTTCGGCAAGTCGTCAGAAATATTCCCGAACCGTCCGGCGCCGACCTGCTGATCCAGGTATCGGCCTGCGGCGTCTGCCGCACCGACCTCCACATCGTCGACGGCGAAATCCATGGAGCGCTCCCGATCGTGCCAGGTCATGAAATCGTCGGCCGGATCGTGGCGCTCGGACCGGCTGCGGAGGGCTTCAGTGTCGGCGAACGCGTCGGCGTCCCGTGGCTCGGCGGCACCGACGGGAGCTGCTTCTACTGCACGCACGGGATGGAGAATCTGTGCGATCATCCGACCTTCACCGGCTTCACCCGCGATGGCGGCTATGCGACCCGCGTCCTTGCGGACTCCCGCTTTTGTCTTCGAATTCCCGACGCGTTCGATGATGTCGAAGCGGCGCCGCTGCTGTGCGCAGGACTGATCGGCTACCGCGCACTGAAGCTCGCCGGAAGCGGAGAGCGGCTGGGTTTCTATGGCTTCGGCGCCGCGGCGCATATCCTCGCGCAGATCGCCACGTGGCAGGGTCGGCGGGTCTTCGCCTTTACGCGCGACGGCGACACCCAGACCCAGCGGTTCGCGCGCGAGCTCGGCAGCACGTGGGCCGGCGGCTCAAGCGATGCTCCTCCCGAGCAGCTCGATGCCGCGATCATCTTCGCTCCGGTCGGTGGGCTGGTACCCCAGGCGCTCGGGAGTGTCCGCAAGGGCGGACGCGTGGTCTGCGCCGGAATCCACATGAGCGACATTCCGTCTTTTTCCTATGATCTCCTGTGGGGCGAGCGGGCGATCCTCTCGGTCGCGAACCTCACTCGAGCCGACGGGCGCGAATTCATGGATATCGCGGCGCAGGCGCCGATCCGGACCCGCACGACGGCTTTTCCGCTAAGGCAGGCGAATGAAGCGCTGTCGGCGCTGAGGTCGGGTGCGCTCGAAGGTGCGGCGGTAGTGGTGCCCTAGCGCGGGATCCAGTCGTGCTCGCCGTCGACTTCGTCGACAATTGGGTGGCCATATCGGTCCGTGCTGGGACGATAGACGAAACGCTGCTGCACCAGCCTGCACGTCAGCGAATCGAGTTCGGGGACACCGCTCGACCGGGTGATGGTGCAGCGGCCGACGCGGCCGTTCGGCTCGACCGTGAAGGTGAATAGGACACGCCCGCCGATGCCTGCCTCGCGCAGGTCCTTCGGATAGTCGCGCGGCGTAATCTCGCCGGCGATCTGCTCGAGGTCGGTGCCGCCATCGTCCGCGCCATAGCCGTTGCCGCCCGTTCCTCCGCCCGAGCCTGCTCCAAGCGCCGGGCCCGTGCCCTTCCCGCCGCCCGACGGCGCAACCGTCGGCTCGACTGCAATGACCGGAGCGACCGACGGTGGCGCGTGCGCCGGCTTCGGCCCCGGTGATCCGCCCAGCTTCTGCGGCGCCGCCTTCGGAGCGGCAGCCTGTTGGTGCCGCGGCCGAGGCGGAGGCGGCTTCGGAACAGGAGGCGGAGGCGGCTTTGGCAGCGCGACGTCGATCAGCCGCTGTGCGATATCGGTCGGATTGCTGAGATCGACGCGCAGGCCGCTCAGCAAGACCGCCCCCAACGCAAGCTGAACGAGCCCGACCGCGGCGAGCGCATAAGCGCGCTCCCGCGGCCGGACGACTTTCTCATGCTGAGCGTAAGCGGGCATCACCTGCCCGCTTCAACGCCTTAGCGGGTGTAGTAGCAGCGGCGTCCCGCGGTCATGCTGCGGTCGATTGCGCGGCCAGCAAGAGCGCCGCCGACTGCTCCGACCGCCGTGCCGGCCAAGCCTCCGCCGATGACATTGTGACCGACGACCGCGCCAGCGACGCCGCCGGCGACCAGGCCCGTGGTACCGCTCGACCTGCGGCACACCTTATGGCGATAATAGGTGCGCCCATAATAATGGTGCCGATGGTGCGTGCGGGCCTCGGCGGGGACATTGAACGACGTCGCCGTCGTCGCCGCAATAACCGTCGCGCCAAGAATCTTCGTCAGCATTTTCATATTTGCCAGCCTCTCTCGTTTCTGTTTCGCCAACCTAACGAGAAATATTGAACCGTGTTTCCCGCTAAGGCCGGATAACGGCAAGCCGTGTCACAGCAAAGACGCACTGTGACTCGGCAACTTCCGCAGTTAACGGCAGTAGGCGCCCGCTGTTCCGCGTCAGGGCGCGGCGTAGCCGACGGCCCGGCCTTCGATATTGCCAGCGGACGCGTAGCGGCAAACGAGATAATCGATCCGCGGAGTGGAGGCGAGCGCGCAGCCGACACGCGTCGTCGTCGGCCAGATCATCTGCGTATAATGACCGACATCTTCCCAATCGCCGGTGCGGCTGACGTTGGGGAACATGCCCGCGGCGAAGAAGCGCTTCTCCGACGCCCAGCCGCGAACCATCGCTTCGACGCTGAACGCACCGTGCGTGCCCATCCACAAATTCTCGCCCATCCCCGGGCGCTGCGACCGGTCGGAGTGCTGGAAGCGGCCACTCATGGCCATTTGCGCCGCATAGGTCGCAGCCGCGCTGCCCAGCGAATTGTCCCAGGTCAGCGGAGCGACGCCGGCGCTTGCGCGCACGGCATTGTGCGCCGCGAGAACTCGCGCCGGAAACTGAGCCGCGAACGATGCCTGAGCGGCAGCCGGCGCCGAAAAGGCTGCGGCGACAAACGCCAGGCCGATACTGAAACGCATTTCCCTCCCCGGAACTCCCCGACAGGCAAGCTACCGCACGGCCGGCGAACCGCGACTGAACCTCGAGTTCATCGCCGCGTCAGCCACTCGACCTGGCGTAAATCACAGGAGTGGAAAGAAGCACTTAACGTCGCGCAACAGCTCAGCGCTGAGCCGATTGCGCGCCATTCATGCCGCTGCCATACAGTCGCACAGGGGACCTGAGTGAGCCTGAAAGTTGATGCGCTGACCATCGCAGCATGGGGCATGCTGCTGATGCCATTGCTGACGATGTGGCACGAAATCGGCGGGCATGCCCTTTATTGCGCAGCACAGGGTGGTCATCTCGCCACGATCGGCGCCTTTTACGTCGACTGCACTGGGCTGGTCGGTCTGAGGAACATCGTCGTCGCCGCGGCGGGCGTCCTCATGAATGCGATTTTGTCCGCGATTGCATATTTTGCGTGGCGGCGCGCGACCGCTGACAACAGCCGGTTGGCGCTCTGGCTCGTCTGGGTGAGCGAAGGCTTCGTCGCTGCGGGATACTTCGTCTTCTCCGGGGCAACCGGGTTCGGCGATCTTGGCGTCGGCAAAGGCG
>JBQCCG010000292.1:0-2238 GCA_051962455.1 Sphingomicrobium sp.
CTCGAATATGCGTTCAAATACCAGCCCGGAAAGCCCTCGGAACGGATCGACATTCCGTCCGAACTCCAGGACCGAGAGGCGCAGGCGCGCACGCAGATGCTCGAACAGCTTGCCGATCATGACGACGAGCTGCTCGAGCAACTGCTGATGGACCAGTCGCCGACGCGCGAGAAGGTGCTTCAGGATCTCGCGCGCGAGACCAGCGACAACCTCGGGGTGTCGGTGCTGTTCGGCTCGGCGAGCAGCTCTTGGGGCGTGCGCCGGCTGCTGAAGGCCATGCGCCACGAAGCGCCTTCGCCCCAAAGCGCCGCCGATCGCCTCGGCGTTTCCGATCCCTCGCTGTATGTGTTCAAGATCGTCCACGGATCGATCGGCCGCCTCGCCCTCTCCCGGGTTCTCGGCGGCCGGATCGCGGAAGGCTCGGACCTGAAGACCAGCGACGGCGACCATGCGCGCCTCGGCGCGCTGTTCACGGTTCAGGGGGAAAAGACGACCAAGGTCAGCGAAGCGCGCGACGGCGACATCGTTGCGGTCGCCAAGATCGACACGGTGAAGGCCGGTGAGTGGCTTGCTCAGGGAAAGCTCCCGCCGCCCATCGACATCGAATTTCCCGCGCGCAACTGCGCGATTGCGATCGAGCCCGCCGACCGCAAGGACGACGTCAAGCTGTCGGGCGCGCTGCAGCGGCTCGCCGAGGAGGATTCAGCGCTGGTCGTCGAGCATGACGACGCCAATCACGAGATCCGGCTGCGCGGAGTCAATGACGAGCATCTCAACACCGTGCTTGCCCGGCTGAAGCGCCGCTACGGGGTTGAGGTGAAGAGCCATCAGCCGACCGTCGGCTACCGCGAATCCATTCGCAAACCGGTCCGCCAGCACGGACGGCACAAGAAGCAGTCGGGCGGCCATGGCCAGTTCGGCGACGTGATCATCGAAATCCGTCCGCTCGACCGCGGCGAAGGCTTTGTCTTCGAAGAGAAGATCCACGGCGGCTCGGTGCCGAAGCAGTGGATTCCGGCGGTCGAGGATGGAGTCCGCGAAGCGATGGTCAAGGGGCCCCTCGGCTTCCAGGTGGTCGATTGCGCGGTGACGCTGGTCGACGGCAGTTATCATAGCGTCGACAGCTCCGAGCTCGCCTTCCGGCTCGCTGGGCGCCTCGCCATGCAGGAGGCGCTTGCCGCGGCGGGCCCGCACCTGCTCGAGCCGATGCACAAACTGACGGTCGTCTGCCCGTCCAGCTCAACCAGTCGCATTACGTCGGCCATCGCCGGGCGCCGCGGGCAGATGCTGGGCATGGGGCCACGCGACGGCTGGGCCGGCTGGGACCGGATCGACGCCTTGATCCCCGAAGCCGAACTGTCAGGCCTCGAAGCGGAGCTGAGGTCGCAGAGCCAGGGACTGGCGACTTACGAGGCCGAGTTCGACCATCTTGCCGAGCTCAACGGTCCGCTCGCCGACAAGGTAATCCAGCGGGTGCCGGAACCGGCATAGCCTTCGGAGCCGATCAATACTGCCGTTGGCGCGGCGCGCATCCGTGTTAAGCGCTCGCCCATGAAACACTGGTTCAAAGACCAGCACTTTCGCTCGCTTCTCAAGAATACGAGCTATCTCGGCGTGTCGAAGATCGTCGCCGCGCTGTGCGGAATCGCGTTCATGGCCTTCGCCGGGCGCGGCCTTGGCGTGATCCTGTTCGGAATTCTGATCCTCATCACCAGCTACGTGAAGGCAGTGAGCGGGATAGCCAAGTTCCAGTCCTGGCAGCTGATCGTCCGCTATGGCGGTCACGGAGTTGCCCACGGCGACCCCGAGCATTTCAAGGTCGCGACTGGCTTTGCTTTCGCGCTCGACGCAATCAGCGGAATCGGTGGCATGCTGGTTGGCGCCGCGCTCCTGCCGTTCATCGGCGGTTGGGTCGGGATCAAGCCGGACTATCTGTGGCTCGGCATGCTGTACTGCACAGTGGTGCCGATCATGAGCTCGGCGACGCCCGACGGCGTCCTCCGGGTGCTCGATCGCTTCGACCTGATCAGCTGGTCATCGACGCTTCTCCCCATTTCCCGTGCAGTCCTTGCAGCGGTTGCTTTCGTCAGTGGCGCAGCATTCCCCGTCTATGTCGGCATCTGGTTCGTCACCGACCTGATCGGCAATCTGTACCCGTGGTATCTCGGCTGGCGTGAGCTGACACGCCGTGGCTTGCATGTCGGACTCCGTCCAACGCTCAAGCCGGAAGCGCTTCCT
>JBQCCG010000293.1:0-7760 GCA_051962455.1 Sphingomicrobium sp.
GCAGATCTACAATTTCTGGCAGGATGCGGACCATGTGCGCGGGATCTGGCGCCGCACAAGCCTCGCGAGCTATTCGACCGGCAAGCCCGAGTGGGAAACCGTGCTCGACCTCGACGCGCTCGCGGCAGAGGAAAAGGCGAACTGGGTGTGGAAAGGCGCGCAATGCGCCCGGCCGCTGGAGCGCCGTTGCCTCATCAACCTGTCGGACGGCGGCGAAGACGCCGTGACGATCCGCGAATTCGATCTCAAGACGAAGGGCTTCGTGAAGGGCGGCTTCGTGTTGCCGAAGGGCAAGCAGGATGCCAGCTGGCAGGACGAGAACACCCTCCTCGTCTCGCGCGTATGGAAGCCGGGGCAGCTGACCAAGTCGAGCTACGCCTACGTCATCAAGCGGCTGAAGCGCGGACAGCCGCTGTCCGCTGCCATCGAGGTCTTTCGCGGCAAACCCGATGACGGCGGCTATGGAGTGACGCCGTTCGCGCTGCGCGACGGCCAGAATCGCACACTGGCGGGCATCGTCCGTCCGCTCGATACGTGGCGCTCCGAGACTTACATCCTAACGCCCAAGGGGGTTCGGCGCGTCGCAATGCCGGAGAAGAATAGCCTGGCGGATATGGTTGACGGCCATGTCATCGCGCAGCTCGATGAAGACTGGACCGCCGGCAGACCCGGCGAGCATTTCGGCGCCGGCTCCCTGGTTTCGCTCGATCTCGCCCAGTTGAAGGCCGACCCGGCGCACCCGAGGCCGACATTGATCTATAAGCCGGGACCACGCGAGGCGCTGGAGGGCGTGAGCTCGTCCAGGAACGTACTGTTCGTCTCGATTCTCGATAATGTGCGCGGCCGAACTTTGCTGTTCACGCCCTCGGCAAACGGCAAGTGGCAGCGGCGGCAACTTGATCTGCCCGAAAATTCGACCCTTTCGATCGCGAGCACGAGCACCACTGACGACGAGGCGCTGATCGGAGTTACCAATTTCCTGACGCCTCCGTCGCTCTACCTGGCGGATGCGGCCGCGGACACCGCCCACCAGATCATGGCGCAACCGGCAAAGTTCGACGCATCGAACCTCGTCGTCGAGCAGCGCGAGGCGATCTCAAGCGACGGGACGAGGATCCCGTACTTCATCGTCCATCGGCGCGACATGGCGCTGAACGGCGGCAATCCCACCCTGCTTTATGCCTATGGCGGGTTCGAAGTCCCGATGACTCCGACTTATTCGGCGGTTCGTGGCAAGCTGTGGCTGGAGAAGGGTGGAGTTTACGTCCTCGCCAACATCCGCGGCGGTGGGGAATTCGGCCCGAAGTGGCATGAGGCCGGCCTCGGCGTGCATCGTCAGCTGGTCTATGACGATTTCGTGGCGGTTGCGAAGGACCTGATCGCCACGAAGGTGACCAGTCCGCGGCGGCTCGGAATCCAGGGCGGTTCAAACGGCGGCCTGCTGATGGGGGTCGAGTTCACTGAGCACCCTGAGCTGTGGAACGCCGTCGACATCCAGGTTCCGCTGCTCGACATGATGCGCATCTCCAAAATTGCCGCCGGCGCTTCGTGGGAAGGCGAGTATGGGAGCATCGACGACCCGGCGATCCGCGCATTCTGGGAAAAGACCTCGCCCTATCAGAACCTCAGGCGCGACGGGAAATACCCCGTTCCCTTCATCTGGACGACCACCAAGGACGATCGGGTCGGGCCGCAGCATGCCCGCAAATTTGCCGCCCGGATGGAGGAATACGGACTGCCCTTCCTCTATTACGAAGTGACCGAAGGCGGTCACGCTGCCGGCGCCAACCTCAAGGAGGTCGCGCACACCAGCGCGCTGGAGATGATCTATTTGACCCGCAGACTAATGGATCCGGACCAGCTAGGCGCGCCAGGGGCCGTCGCTCGCTGATCCGCTGACGAATTCGTCAACCGCTGCGGATTTCCTTATGGAAATCTCAACACGTTAATGATAATCAGTCGCAAGAATGAACGCGCCCTTCCAGCCGGATATCACCAGCCTCGACCTCTTGCCGATCGGGACCAAGGCGCACGTCTGCTCGATCGACTGGGCTGCGCTGGATGACTCCGAAGCTTGCCGGCTGAGGCATTTCGGATTCGATGAAGGCGTAGCGGTCCAACCGCTGCACCTCGGTCCGTTCGGTCGCGATCCGATCGCCATCCGGGTCGGGCGCATGACGGTCGCGATCCGGCGCAGGCACGCCGGGGCGATCCACGTCCAGCCGATCCGGTGAACCCCCTTCCGCTCGTCGCCGTCGTCGGCAGCCCCAATGCCGGAAAGAGCGCGCTGTTCAATGCGCTCACCGGCGCGCGCCAGAAGGTCGGCAATTATCCCGGCGTCACCGTCGAGCGCCATTCGGGGCGGCTGACTCTCGCCGACGGGCGCCCGGTCGAAATGGTCGATCTCCCCGGCGCCTACAGCCTCGATCCGGCGAGTCCCGACGAAGCGGTCACCCGCGACGTGCTGCTGGGCAAGCAGAAGGGCGAGCGCACGCCTGACGCGCTGGTGATCGTGCTCGACGCCTCGAACCTCGACAATCACCTTCGGTTCGCGCTGCAGCTGATCGAGCTCGGGCTGCCGACCGTCATCGCGCTCAACATGGTCGATCTCGCGAAGCGCGATGGGCTCGAACTCGATTCAATGCGCCTGTCGGATGAACTCGGTGTTCCGGTGATCGAAACGGTTGCTGTGCGCCGACGCGGCATCAAGGAACTCCAGGCCGCGGTCGACGACATGCTTTCTGCGCCCTTCTGCGGCGTCCACAAGCACGTGAAGAGCGACCTCGTTCACCTCCAGCGCCGAGCGCGCGAGATCGCAACGGCTGCCGTCATCAGCGAGACTCCGGTGCGCCGCTGGACCCACCGCCTCGACGCGGTGCTGCTTCACCCGATTGTCGGGCCGGTCATTCTGGCACTGATCATGTTCGTCATGTTCCAGGCGGTGTTCGCGTGGAGCGCGGCGCCGATGGCGTGGATCGGCGATGGCGTCGCGTGGCTCTCGGAGGCCGTGTCCAGCGCCTTGCCCGCCGGCCTACTTCGCTCTCTGATTGTCGATGGAGCGATCGCCGGGGTCGGCGCGGTGATCACCTTCCTTCCGCAAATCCTGATCCTGTTCTTCTTCATCCTGCTGCTCGAAGGCACCGGATACATGGTCCGCGCAGCGTTCCTGATGGACCGCCTGATGCACGGCGTCGGCCTGTCGGGTCGCGCCTTCATCCCGCTTCTGTCGAGCTTCGCCTGCGCCGTTCCGGGCATCATGGCGACGCGGACGATCGACGACCCGAAGGACCGGCTGACGACCATCCTCGTCGCGCCGCTGATGACCTGTTCCGCCCGCCTCCCGGTCTACACGCTGATCATCTCGGCGTTCATTCCGAACAGCCGCGTTGTCTGGGGAGTCGGGCTTCAGGGTCTGGTGATGTTCGGTTTGTATGTATCCGGAGTCGCCGGAGCGCTCGCAGCTGCGTTCGTTCTTCGGCGCGGCGTGCTGAAGGGCAGCGGCGGCGGCTTCATGATGGAGCTTCCCAAGTACCAATGGCCGCCGCTCAAGGATGTCGTCATCGGCATTATCACCCGCGCCAAGATTTTCCTGAAGCGCGCCGGCACGATCATCCTCGGGACGACGATCATCCTCTGGGCCCTTGCGAGTATTCCCCAGGCAGCGCCGGGGCAAAAGCAGAGCGAGGTCTCGATCGCCGGTCACATCGCCAACGGGATCGAGACGGTGGTGAAGCCGATCGGCTTCAATCACGACATCAGCCTTGCATTGCTGCCGGCGATGGCGGCGCGCGAGGTTTCCGTCAGCGCGATTGCGACCGTCTACTCGATCGATTCGCCCGACGAGAAAGCCGGAGCGACAAGGCTCGAGGACGCGCTCCAGCATCGCTGGAGCCTCGCGACCGCGCTCGCCTTCCTCGCCTGGTTCATCTTCGCTCCGCAGTGCATCTCCACGATCGCGGTGACGCGCCGTGAGACCAACGGCTGGAAGTGGCCGCTTTTCATGGTGACTTATCTATTCGCACTGGCCTATCTCGCGGCAGGAGCGACCTACTGGATTGCGGTCGCCGCTGGACTTGGAGGGTGAGCGAATGGCGGGCGTGAACAAGGTGATCCTGGTCGGCAACCTCGGCGCGGACCCCGAATCGCGATCGATGCCGAGCGGCGATGAAGTGGTGAATCTTCGCGTCGCGACGTCGGAAACCTGGAAGGACCGGGATGGCAACCGCCAGGAGCGCACCGAGTGGCACCGCGTCGCGATCTTTAACCAGAACCTGGCGCGGGTCGCGAAGAACTATCTGCGCAAGGGCAGCAAGGTCTATCTCGAAGGCCAGATCCAGACCCGCAAGTGGACCGACCAGTCGGGTCAGGAACGCTATTCGACCGAGGTGGTGCTGCAGAATTTCCGCGGCGAGCTGGTGCTCCTCGACAGCCGCGAGAGCTCGGGCGGGGGGCGTGGTGCGTTCAACGAGGATTTCCGGAGCGACGACTTCGGCGGCGGCGCTCCGCAGCGGACCCAGTCGCGGCCTCAGCCGGCGGCGTTCGACACCGATCTCGACGACGACGTCCCGTTTTAAGGGGCGTCGGATTTCCGCAGCTTCGCGAGCACCGCGAACGGACTCGCCTGCTCTTCGCTCAGCACTCCGGCTTCCTTGAGCGCGGCGTCGGCGCCCGCGCTCCGGGGATAGGGATCGATGCTCAGCGCCAGCGTGTCGGCGATCGCGCCGCCGAGGTCGATCGCTGCCCCATCGTAAAAGACCACGTCGCAATCCGATTCGCCGAGCTCGATCTCCTCGTCTGCGCTCTTTCCCGGCGGCTCGGGCGTGAACAGCAGCGCGAACGGTTCATCGACACACGCCGCTACTGGCTCGCCGGTGACGACGCAGCTCTGCTCGAGACTGGCGACCAGCCGTCCTTCGGCGCGAATGACCTCGCCAGCTTTGGTCAAGCTCACATGCGCCTCGAGGCGCCTCAGCGAAGCAAGGCCGAGCCGGCCGGCAATGGCGTTGAGCTCCGCCTCATCGCCGACGAGGTCGAATCGCTCGCCATCGCCAATCTGGTCGAGACGGAGGTGATGGGCGAATCGGTCGGTCATCCGATGCGCCCCTGTTCGAGCTGATCGAGCGAGGCGCGCTCCAGCCGTTCGGACAACGCCCGCAGCGCTGCCGCGCTATAGTCGAGCGCCTCGGCCGGAGCCTCCGCTTTGTAGAGGCTGTCATGCGTTGCGACGGCCCAGTCGGTCCCATTGCTCAAAGCCGACCGCCAAAGGTCGGTCCGGCTCGCCAGCATGGCGACGAGCTTTCGGACGGTCTTTCCCAAGGTCGGATCGCCAAGCCCGAGTTCCCGATGTTCGCTTTCCATCACCGCGATGAACCGCTCGGTCAGGGCCACGGACGTGCGATTCCCAGGCTCGCCTTCGCGCTCCAGGCGGACCAGCGCGAGCGCGGTCACTGTCGCCAGCACTGCGAAGCGCCCGTCGAGCGTGTCCGGCACGGCGCCTTGCAGATACCAGCCCGGCCGCCGCGCCTCCGCGGTCAGCGCATCGAACAGTGCGGTGCAGTCTGGCCGTTCGGTTGTTAATCCCCGGAACAGGAATGAGAGCATAGGTCCTTCGCGCGGTTCATCTTGCGGAAATGACACGAGCCTGCGCTTGCGTCACTCGGTCCCTCCCGCATATTGAGGTCGCAGCCCCTTCGTGCAAGGCGGCATTTCCCGGCGCATTCCGAGCGTCCCAACGAAGGTTCTTTTGCATGAAGCGTGCGGCGATCAACATGGCGACCATCGCGGCGGTGATCGTGCTGGCGGGCTGCGCCCAGATGCGCGCGCACAAAGGTATGGTGATGGACCCGCAGCTCGAAGCCTCGGTCCAGCCTGGAGTGGACAATAAGGACAGCGTCGAAAAGCTGCTCGGCCATCCGACCTTCGTCGGCCAGTTCACCCCGAATGACTGGTATTATGTGTCGCGCGACACGACGCAGCTGGCCTTCCGCAACCCGCGAGTCAGGAAGCAGGACGTGATGATCGTCCGCTTCGATCCGCAGGGCAATGTCGCGTCGGTCCAGCACACCGGCAAGGCGCTGGTGATGAACGTCAAGCCCTACGGCAAGGAGACGCCGACTCTTGGGCGCACGCGCAGCTTCTTCGAGGAGCTGTTCGGAAATATCGGCAGCGTCGGCGCTGGCTTGCCCGGCGGCGGCGAAGGCGGCGGCGGGCCTCAGTAGAGCCGCGCTTCCGCGCCGCTGCTGTTTCCCTTAAGGCATCCGAATGACTGCCCCTCCGGCCGGCACGACCTATGCCGATTACCTGAACCTCGACCAGCTCCTCTCGGCCCAGGCTCCCCTCTCGGACCGGCACGACGAGATGCTGTTCATCGTCATCCACCAGACCAAAGAGCTGTGGATGAAGGAGATGCTCCACGAGCTTCGCCTCGCGATCGCGCTGGTCGAGTCCGACCGCTTCGCGGAGGCCTATAAAGCGATGGCGCGGATCAGCCGGATCCAGGCGGTGATGACCCTCTCCTGGGACGTGCTTTCGACCCTGACTCCGGTCGACTATCTCAAGTTCCGCGGCGTCCTCGGCACTGCCTCCGGCTTCCAGTCCGAGCAGTTCCGCGAAATCGAGTTCCGGCTCGGCCTCAAGGAGCCGAAATTCGTCAACCAGTACGAAGAAGGCAGCCCTGCTCGCGTAGCGCTCGAAGCCGCTCTGGCCGAGCCGAGCCTGCGCGAAGCCGCGCTTGGCGCTCTCCGGCGGGCCGGATTCGATCTTGGCGACGGGTCGGTGGAAGCGATCGCGGCGGCATGGCTCGAAGTCTATCGCGATTCGGAGCGCTGGTTCGAGCTCTACGAAATGGCCGAGAAGCTGCTCGACATCGATGATGCGCTTGCCGCGTGGCGGCACAAGCATGTGCTGACGGTCGAGCGGATCATCGGCAACAAGCGCGGCACCGGCGGCTCGGCCGGAGCACCCTCTCTCCGCTCCACGCTCGACAAACGCGTGTTCCCTGAATTGTGGGCGCTGAGGACCGATCTTTGAATTTCAAAGGGCTGTTCTCGCGCAGCCTCTCGGCCGACCCCGGTCGGCTGCATTTCGCCGCACATAGTCATCACCTTTGGCCCGACGCGAGCTTCGATGGGCAGATGCAGGCGTGGAACGACGCCGCGCGCCTCGCCGACCGCAAGTGGGACAGAGTGATGGACGAGATCTGGCCCGCGGCTCAGCGCGAGGTCGCCGCCGAGCTCGGCACGGGGCAGCCCGACGCTATCGTCTTCGCTCCCAATACGCATGCGCTGCTGGTGCGTCTGTTTTCCGCCTTGCCGGTGAGCCGCCCGGTTCGCGTGCTGACGAGCGACGGAGAGTTCCACAGTGCTCGCCGGCAGTTCGCGCGTTGGGAGGAGGCGGGCGACGCCGCGGTCGAACGGATCGCGACCGAGCCCTTTGGTACCTTCTCCGAGCGATTTCTCGCCGCGGCCGAGGGCGGCGGGCATGATCTGATCTTCGTCAGCCAGGTGCTGTTTGGAAGCGGCCGCATCTTCGACCGGGTGGACGAGCTGGCAAAGCTCGCTCGTCCTGAAGGACCTTGGGTCGTGGTCGACGGCTATCACGCGTTCATGGCGATCGACCGGCCGTTCGGCGACGCGGCGGCGAAAACCGCATTCTATCTCGGCGGCGGGTACAAATATGCGATGTCCGGCGAGGGTTGCGCGTTCATGCACGCGCCGCCGGGCTTCGGTCCGCGGCCCGCCGTTACCGGCTGGTTCGCCGAG
>JBQCCG010000294.1:0-12307 GCA_051962455.1 Sphingomicrobium sp.
GATTCCGATTGTCGAGAAATCGGGGAGGCTCGCGGGCATCCTCACCAACCGCGACGTGCGCTTCGCCGAGAACCTGAAGCAGCCGGTCAGCGAGCTCATGACGAAGGAGAATCTCGCGACGGTGCGGATCGGCACCGATCAGGCCGAAGCGCGGAGGATTCTTCACCAACGCCGGATAGAGAAGCTGCTGGTGGTCGATGCCGACAATCATTGCGTAGGGCTGATCACCGTCAAGGACATCGAAAAGTCGGTCGCCGCGCCGTTCGCCACAAAGGACCCGGAAGGGCGGCTGCGGGTCGCCGCCGCGACGACGGTTGGAGACGCTGGATTCGCGCGATCCGAAGCGCTGATCGATGCCGGTTGCGACTGCGTGGTGATCGATACCGCGCATGGCCACAACCGCGATGTCGCGGCGGCGGTCGAACGGGTGAAGACTGTCTCCAACTCGGTCCAGGTGGTCGCCGGTAATGTGGCGACAGCCGATGCGGCGAAGGCGCTGGTCGATGCGGGCGCGGATGCGGTGAAGGTCGGCATCGGCCCTGGTTCGATCTGCACGACCCGGATCGTCGCCGGGGTTGGCGTTCCGCAACTGACGGCGGTGATGGATGCAGCGCGGGCGGCCGATGGCGTCCCGGTGATTGCCGATGGCGGAATCCGCACCAGCGGCGATATGGCGAAGGCGCTCGCCGCGGGTGCGTCGACGGTGATGGTCGGATCGCTGCTTGCGGGCACCGACGAGGCGCCGGGCGAAATCTTTCTCTATCAGGGCCGCAGCTACAAATCGTACCGCGGCATGGGATCGGTCGGAGCGATGGCGCGCGGCTCGGCCGACCGCTATTTCCAGCAGGACATCAAGGACCATCTGAAGCTGGTTCCCGAAGGAATCGAGGGGCAGGTGCCTTACAAGGGACCGGTCCGCGAGATCATCCATCAGCTGGTCGGCGGGGTGAAGGCCGCGATGGGCTATACCGGCTCGACCAGTATCGCCGAGCTTCAGAAGCGCGCGAGGTTCGTGCGGATCACCAATGCCGGCCTCTCGGAAAGCCACGTGCATGACGTCGCCATCACCCGAGAGGCACCGAATTACCCGACCAGGTAAATGAAGTACGCACCTTCCGAACCCTCCCCCTTGATGGGGGAGGGCAGGGTGGGGGTGAGGACCTCTCGAACGATGCGGAATCCGATACGACAGCACCCCACCCCAACCCCTCCCCATCGAGGGGAGGGGCTATCGGAATGACTCCCGCCGCGCGCCTCCAGGCGGCGATCGAAATTCTCGGCGAAGTGATCGCGTCGGCTCGGGACGACGGCCCATCCGCGGATTCGATCGTCACCCGCTACTTCAAGCACCGGCGTTACGCCGGCTCGAAAGACCGTCGTGTGGTTCGCGAGCTGGTGTTCCGCGCAATTCGCCGGTCTGCCGAGCGCCCTGTGAGCGGGCGCGCTGCCGTGCTCGGCCTTGCACAGGACGAACCGGACCTTCTCAGGCTGTTTGGCGAGCCGCGGGGCCCGGAGGCGCTTGGGGACCACGAAGACGTGAGCCCCGCCGGACTTGTGCCCGAGTGGCAGCAAAGTGAGCTCTCGCCGATCGTTGGTGAAGGCGAGTGGTCTGCCTTGCTGGAACGCGCGCCGATCGATCTGCGCGTGAATGTCGCGCGCACTTCCCGTGAGGATATGCTGCGCGAGTTTCCGCAGGTTCAGCCGACGCCGCTCAGCCCATGGGGAATCCGCCTCCCGTCGGACAGCCGCGTCGACGACCATCCCGCCTTCCAGTCCGGTCTCGTCGAAATCCAGGACGAGGGCAGCCAGCTGATCGCGCTCGCCTGCGGGGCGAAGGACGGCGAGCGGATTGTGGACCTGTGCGCCGGTGGAGGCGGCAAGTCCCTCGCGCTCGCGGCGGTGGCTCCGGAGGCAATCATCCTTGCCACCGACAGCAACCGCGCGCGTCTGTCGAAGCTGTCTCCCCGAGCTGGAAGAGCCGGCGCGAATATCGAAACCCGTCTGCTCAGCCCTCCTCGTGAACTCGACGAACTCGCCGATTGGCGCGAAACCGCCGATCTCGTGCTCGTCGATGCGCCTTGTTCGGGAAGCGGTACCTGGCGCCGGAATCCGGAAGGCCGCTGGCGGCTGACTCCCGATCGGCTGGAGCGGTTGGCCGCGCTCCAGCAGGGCCTGCTCGATATTGGGGCCGAGCTAGTGAGGCCCGGCGGTCGGCTAGTGTACGCCGTCTGCTCGCTTCTGTCCCGCGAAGGGGCAGGCCAGATCGAGCGCTTTCTCGACAGCCATTCATCGTGGATTAGTGAGGAAACGCCCATTGCTGCAGGGCGTGCGGATGGTGCGGGGCGGCTTTTGACTCCCGGTCACGACCATACCGACGGCTTTTTCGTCGCGCGGCTTGGCCGTCCATGCTAATCCGGCGGCGACGAGTGGAGAAATTGATGCGGTCTCTGTCCAGCCTTTTACTGATCGGATTTGCCGGCGTGGCGCTTGCGGCTCCGGCCACAAGCCAGCGTCCAGACGATCAAATCGCGCCCAAGTCGCTCGAGCTTCAGCATCGGGCGCGTGACCTGATGGCGGCCGGCAAGTTCGAGCAAGCGGAAGACCTGCTCGAGACAGCGCTCGCCGTTGATCCGCGCAACCGCAGCGCGTTCGTCGATATGGCGAGGGTGGCGGAGAAGCAGCGCCTGTTCGGCAAGGCAATCCGAATGACCAATAAGGCGCTCGTGATGGAGCCTAACGATCCCGATGCGATCGCGGTCCAGGGTGAGGCAATGGTCGAGATGGGCGCGCTGCCGCGCGCTCAGGCGAATCTTCAGAAGCTGCACCAGATTTGCGGAGCGAAGAGCTGCCCGCAGGTCGCCGAGCTCACCGCCGCGATCGGTCGCGGTCCGAGCGTAGCTTCGGCGAAGGCCCCGGAGACTCCAAAGAAGGACTGACTTGCTTGCTTCCCTCCCTGCAAGGGAGGGATTGAGGGTGGGTTGCGACTGAAGGGGCTCGATGCCGCTTCAGTAGCTTTCTCACGGGCATTGAGCCCGTTCGTCAGCACCCACCCCGGGCCCCTCCCTTTCAGGGAGGGGTAAGGGTTCGCGCCAGCTCGATCCATTCGGCCACACTGAGCGTCTCCGGTCGCCGCTGCGTATCGATTCCCATCGCCTGCGCTGCATCAAGTGCGATCGGCATTTGCTTGAGGCTCGATCGAAGCATCTTGCGGCGCTGCCCGAAGGCGACCTCGGTCAGGCGCTCGATAACTTTCGGGTCCACGCCCTCGGGCTGTTCCACTGGCTCGATGTGGACCACCGCGGAGGTGACTTTCGGCGGCGGTACGAAAGCCGATCGGTTGACCGTTATCGCGATTCGTGGCCGCGATCGCCATTGGGCAGCGACCGAGAGGCGGCCGTAGGCTTCGCTTCCCGGCGCGGCGACGATCCGCTCGGCAACCTCTTTTTGAAACATCAGCGTGAGCGATCGCCACCAAGGCGGCCAGTCGCCGCTCAGCCATTTGAGCAGGAGCGCGGTCCCCACATTATAAGGCAGGTTGGCGACGACGTGCGCGCCTTCACCGGCGACGCTCGGTTCGTCTATCCTGAGGGCGTCGCCTTGGATGATCTCCAGCCGGTTGCCGAACTCGTGCTGGAGCTCGGCAAGCGCGGGCAGGCAGCGCCGATCGCGTTCGACGGCGACCACAGACGCGCCCGCGTCGAGCAACGCTCGGGTCAGACCGCCCGGCCCGGGGCCGACTTCATAGACCCCGCGGCCGTCGAGGGGGCCGGGAACTGCCGCTACTCGTGCGAGCAGATGCCGGTCGAGAATGAAGTTCTGGCCCAATGCCTTGCTCGCACTGAGACCGTGTCGGGCGATGACATCCCGCAGCGGCTCGGGCGTGGCGCTCAAGCGTATTCCGTGCGCGCGACGGCGTTTTCCGCGGCCATTCGGATTGCAGCCGCCATCGGCCGAGGGTCGGCGAGATCCTGACCCGCGATGTCGAAGGCGGTCCCATGGTCCGGCGCGGTGCGGACGATCGGAAGGCCAAGAGTGACGTTGACCGCTTCCTCGAAGTGCAGCGCCTTGATCGGGATCAGCGCCTGATCGTGGTACATGCACAGAGCCGCATCATAGTTCGCGCGGGCGCGGGCGTGGAACATCGTGTCGGCAGGGTGGGGTCCGGTCACTCGCCAGCCTTCGGCGGCAAGCGCGGCAATCGCCGGCTCGATGAATTCAATCTCCTCGCGTCCGAGCTGGCCACCTTCTCCGGAATGAGGATTGAGACCCGAAATCGCCAGGCGCGGATCGGCAATTCCGAAGTTGCGCTGCAAGCCACGAAGGGCCGCTCGCCCGCGCGATTCGATCAGTGCCGCGCTGAGGCTGCCGGCAACCTCACTCAACGGCAGGTGGGTGGTTACCGGTACTGTTCGAAGCGTCGGGCCGGCGAGCATCATCACCACGTTGGAAGACGCGACGCCGCAGCGCTCGGCAACGAACTCGGTCTGGCCCGGATGCTGGAATCCGATTGCGTAGAGCTGCTCCTTCGCGACCGGGCCGGTGACGACCGCCGATGCCGAGCCGGAACGGGCAAGTCCGACGGCGATCTCGAGCGAATCGAGCGAAGTGTGGGCGCCGGCAACGCTCGGGTGACCCGGCGCGTCCGGCTGCGGGGCATTGAGCTGGATGAGCGGCAAGCCATAGTCGAAGGCCGCGTCCGCCTGGCGAGGATCCTCGACCAGTTCGATCGGGCCGTCCCACACTGCGGCGAGTGAGCGTGGATCGCCGATGGCGACGAACGGCGGCAGCGCGAAGCTGTCGCGGTTGTCCCAGCATTTGGCGATCACTTCCGGGCCGATCCCCGCGGGGTCGCCGAGCGAGACCGCGAGCGGGGCAAGACCCAGCGACGCCATCAGCCGCGCCTCCTGGCCGAGCAATGTCCGATCAGCGGAATTCGATCACCGCGTCGCGGCGCAGGTCGCGAAGATAACGCTGCGCACGGGAGTTGATCCGCTCTTCGTTGATCTGGTTGTAAATGTCGTCATAGCTCGGCGCCGACGGAGAGACTTCGTCGCGGCCGCAGATGACGAGGGTGCGGACACCCTCCTCGAGCGAACCGAAGGGCTGGGTCGCCTGGCCGACCTGCATCGGCAGCATCAGATTTTGCAGCGCTGTCGGAAGATCGCGCATCTTCACCTGATCGCTGGTGACGACATCGCCGTGGAACTCGGCGGCAATCTTCTCGGCGCCGCCGCACCCGCCGATGTTCTTCACCGCATCGGCGAATTTGGCGACGATCGGCTCTGCAGTCTCCTTCGTCGTGCCCTTGGGGAAGGTAATCGACACCTGCTTCAAGCTAAGGATCGCGTCGCGGGGATCGGCTGTCAGGACCTTCCGCGTGTCCTGTACGGCGATGATCGAGAATCCGCCGCCGACCGGAATCGGGCTGCTGATCGATCCGGGCTGCATCTGCTGCAGCGCAGCTGCGAGAGGCGCCGGTAACTGCTCCGGGCGCACCCAGCCGAGGTCGCCGCCGACAGCCGCGGTGGATGCCTGGGAATATTCGCGAGCATAGCCCTGGAACGACGCCCCCTGCTTTAGCTGCGCAAGGATCTTGTTCGCATTGTCGAGCGTCTGGGACTGAGTCGCGGGAGTCGCCGAAAGGAAGATTTCGCCAACGCGATATTCTTCGGTGCCCTTCGACGCATTGAGCTTGTCGAGGACTGCCTTGACCTCGTCATCGCCGACGCTGACTCCGTCCTCGATCTTGTCCTGTTGGAGGCGGCGCCACGCGATTTCGCCCTGAATCTGCCGGCGAAGCGATTTGATGTTGGATCCATTCGCCTGGAGGAATGCCGCAAGCTCGTCCGGCGTCTTCTTCACATTCTGGGCGACCCGCGCGACGGTCTTGTCGATGTCCGATGGCTTGACGTCAATCTTGTCGTCCTTGGCCGCCTGGATCTCCAGAGTCTCGTCGATGAGGTTTCTGAGGACCTGCTCGCTCAGGGGCTGCATCTGATCCGCTGGGATCTGCCCGCCATTGGCGATGGCAAGCAGCGCGAGCCGTTGCGCGATGTCGGTCTGGGTGATCACCGCGCCGTTGACGATCGCCGTCGCCTTGATGACCGACGGCATTGCGTTGCCGAACAGTTGCGGATGTTCCGGAAGCTTCAGCGATTCGGTGCTGTTCACCTGCGGCTGATCGCTGGATTGATCCGAATCCTGCGCGATTGCCCCGCTCGCGGCCAGCAATGCCAGCGCTCCCCCCGCGATCAACACGCGCGGCCGATTCACTCGAAAAACTGCTGCCACTTTTGGAATTTCCTCGAAGTTTCCCAATGATTGCCAATGCTTGAGGCCCGCTGAACGCAGGCTTAGCGGCTAACGCCCTTTAACGCCAAATGAAGGGAGAAGGTGTTGCCCTTTTTGAAGCCGCCGATCGACTCATAGTCGCGCCGCCACGTCACGCCAAGCTGGATACAATCGTCCTCATATTCGATGCCAAGCCTGTTTCGAACCGGTTCGAAGCCGTCTTCCGCGGAAAGCGGATCCTCGTTCTTCCCGGTGAGGTCGGCGACGCTCGCGCCGAAGATCGACCAATATTTGCTGAACAGAACTCGAGCGGCGACTCGCAATTCCTGCACGTCACGGAGATCCTCTATCGCGGGATCGATATTCCGGTTGAGCCGAAGATAGCCGATCTGGGCATAGGTCTGCTTGGTTCCGACCGTCAGATCGAGTTCGTTGCGGCGGACGGCGAACGTATCCTTGTCGATGCGGTAGCGATGGGTGATGTCGATGAATCGTCCATAGCGAATGTCGGTTCGCCCGACGATGTCCGACACCCTGCCGGTAAGACCGGTTCCCTGGGGGAAGATATCGGTGAGGCGGCCGAACCGGTAGCTCTGCCCGATGTTGCTCTCGATGGACAGATTCTTCCGGTCCAGGGACCAGTCCAATCCATAAGTGATCCGCGAGGCGTCCTCCCAGCGGTCGTAACCGGGGAAGCGATTGAGGGCGAACAAGTTGCTGTCCTCGAGGTCGATCGCGCGCGCGTCCTCGTTGGGAATATCGAGGTTCGGAGCTGGCGGAGTCAGCACCACCTGCACCCGCGGAACCAACCGCTGCACGCCGCCGAACAGCGAGCCGATAAACGGCCATTTCACGTCGGCGGCGAGAGCGCCGATCGCCCGCGCATGCCACCCGTTCGTCCCGCTATAGAGAGAGACGGTCGTGTCTTCGGCTTGGTCCGTATGATAGACGTCGCCGCGACCGTAGGCCGTGAATGTCACCTCCTGCCCCCAGGGCGTGAGCCGCCTCAAGTCCCATTCGGCGCTGACGAACGCGCGTTGGGTGTCCTGGCCCTCGATCCTCGTGATTGCCAGGCTGTTCCCCTGAATCTGGAGATTGCCACCGGCGATATCGTCCATCCTGAACCGGGCGTCGATCGCCGGGAGGGCGATGGGGATCTGCTTCTGATTATCGTCGATGCGGAGGCCCTGAAACGCCCAGCCCGCGATAGAGATGTAGCTGTTTGGCGTGATCCGCTCGACGTTGACGACGTTGCGGAGCCGGTCGTCATTCGTGATGTCGTAGCGACGGGTGACGGTCTTGTCGGTCGCGACGCGAAGCGATTCCGTGACGCTCCACTCGGGCGAGAGCTGCCATCGGCCGTTGCTGTCGAAATATCCGCGAAAGGCGTGATTGTCGGCCGTCGAGGTCGGATCGAGATTGTCGATTCGGCCGTAAGTAAGGAATCCGCTGACCTGGAACGCGCCGAGGCTGTTGAGTTCGCGGTATTTCAGGTCGATCGCGGGTAGCACTGCGGTATAGATGTGCGGCGTAACCGTGAGATCGCGATTTGACGCGAGCTGCCAGTGGTAGGGTTCACCGATCGAAAATCCATTGCGGCTGGAGATCGAGAATTCCGGGACGAGCCACCCGCTCGCTCCGTTCGTTCCGCGCGCGATCTGAACAACGGGCAGGAGCGGGATGTTGATTCCGAACAGCTGGAGCCTTCCGCCTTCGAAGCGGACTCGAGTGCTTTTCGGGTCATCGACTACGCGCACGGCAGTAATCGACCAGCTCGGCGTCTTGGGACAGCCGCTGTCGGTCGTCACCGGGCAGGGCGTGTAGATTGCATTGTAGAGCGTGAAGACGCCGTTGACCCTGGTCCCGTGCTTCGCGGCCACCCTTCCACCGCTTGCGAGGACGACCATGAGGTTATCGACCGTGCCGTCCTTGAGCGTGTCGGTCAGCTGGACCGTATCGCCGACCGCCTTGTCGCCCTCCGGCGTAACGATGACGACATTGCCTTTGGCATAGACCTGGCCCGACTTGCGGTCCCAGATCACCTGGTCGGCGGCGAGGTAATTTCCCTCGCGGTTCATGCGGACCTCGCCGCTCGCGGTCACGACGTCGGCGTCATTGTCGTAAGTGACGACGTCCGCACTGAACCCGACGATCTGGTTTTCGTCGGCCGCAGCGGCGGGAGAAGCCGGCGCCGATGATGGGGCTGCAGCAACCTGCGCCCCCGCGGCCGCCGGGGCCGTCAGGAGCAGGGGAAGCGCCGACCACCAGACAATTCTCGCCCGCAACGCTTGCCCGTCCGCCCTTGAGTGACCCTCTGTTCCGGCGGCCTATCGCACCTCAAAGGCATGGCGGCAATCGCTCGAAGGTCCTTCCGCCTCGCCTTTGCCAAGCTTTGACTTGGACCCTAAAGGCTTGAGCGAACGTTCGCCTGTACAGGATTGCCGCACATGAAAATTCGTTTCGCCGACAGTCGGCCCGAGGGGGACTTTGCGCTTGTCCTGCCGGTTCCGGGCAAGGACCGTTCGTCACTCGGCTCATTGGGTTCGTCGCAGCAGGCGGTTTCCAGCGCACTCGATCGGCAGCGCTTCGAGGGTGAAGCCTCGAACGTTTCGGAACAGTTCGTCGAGGACAACAGCGCCACGCGGCGCCTGCTGGTGATCGGCACCGGCGGCGGCTCGACCTCCGGCGATGCCCCCGAGAAACTCGGTGGGACTGCGGCGGCGCGGCTCCAGACCTCGGGCGAGAAGACCGCGGCAATCGACCTGACCGGACTCGGCTACGATGCCGACGCCGCCGCGCGGGTTGGCCTGGGCGCGGCGCTGCGCTCGTGGCGCTACGATCGTTATCGGACGAAGCTGAAAGACAACCAGAAGCCGACGCTCGAAGAAATCGTCATCATTGGTGGCGGAAGCGGCGCCGGAAAACGATATGAGGGACGCTGGGCTCCGGTCGTGGAGGGCGTGTCGCTCACTCGCGAGCTGGTGACCGAACCGGCCAATATCATCTACCCGGAAAGCTTCGTCGAGCGGGTGCAGGGGTCGATCAAAGGGAGCGGCCTGGAAGTCGACGTGCTCGACCGCGCCGCCATGCAGAAGCTCGGCATGGGCGCCCTCCTCGGGGTCGCCCAGGGCTCAGCTCGGGAAGCGCGGCTATTAATTCTCAAGTGGAATGGCGGCGGAAAGGGTGGCCAGCCCACGGCATTCGTCGGCAAGGGCGTCACCTTCGACACCGGCGGAATCTCGATCAAGCCGGCGGCGGGCATGGAAGCGATGAAGTGGGACATGGGCGGTGCCGGCGCTGTTGCTGGCGCTCTCAAGAGCCTCGCGCTCCGCAAGGCGAAGGCGAACATCGTCGGCATCTGCGGTCTCGTCGAGAACATGCCCGGCGGCAACGCGCAGCGTCCCGGCGACGTGGTGACGACCATGTCCGGGCAGACAGTCGAAGTGATCAACACCGATGCAGAGGGTCGGCTCGTGCTGTCGGACGCAGTTTGTTACGTCCAGCGGAACTTCAAGCCGTCAACCGTTATCGATCTCGCGACCCTGACGGGCGCGATCATCGTCAGTCTCGGCCATGAGTGGGCCGGTCTGTTCTCGAACAACGAGCAGTTGGCCGGCAACCTCCTCAAGGCCGCCGACGAATCCGGCGATAAATTGTGGCGGATGCCGCTCGCCGAGCCATTCGACCGGCTGATCGATTCGCCGATTGCCGACATGAAGAACGTCGGCCCGCGTGAAGGAGGGTCGATCACCGCTGCGCAATTCATCCAGCGCTTCATCGAGAGCGGCACCAAATGGGCGCACATCGACATGGCCGGCAAGGCTTGGGCAGACAAGGCCGGCGCCACTTACGACAAGGGAGCGACCGGATTCGGAGTACGGCTGCTCGACCAATATGTCGCGGATGTGCTGGAGGGATAAGACCCTCACCCCAACCCTCTCCCGCCCGCGGGAGAGGGAGGAGCGGCGCAGCCGCGGAGGGTGAGGGTGCAGGTCGATTTCTATCAGCTTGCGGGCACTCCGGCAGAGCAGGTGATCGCGAGCCTGTCGGAAAAAGTGCTCGAACATGACGGACGGCTGCTGATCATCGCCGAGGACGAGGCCTTTCTCGCCCGGCTCGATCGGCAGCTGTGGGACCACGGCGGGTCCAACTTCCTTCCCCATGGTCTCGCAGGGGGCGCCGACGATTCACGCCAGCCGATCCTGCTGTCGGCAAGCCCGGATGCTCCGAACCAGGCACGCAATCTGCTGATTGCCGACGGCACGTGGCGCGAGGCAGCGCTGACCTACGACCGCAGCTTCTATCTGTTCGACGATGCTGCAATCGAGGGGGCGCGGCTCGCCTGGAAGCTGCTCGCGGGCAGGGAAGGGGTCGAGCGGCGTTACTGGGCCCGCGAAGGCGGAAAATGGCTGCGCAAGTCCTGACACTTGCCGCGGCGCCCGCCCGCCGCTAGGCGGCGCACCAAATCCAACCCGATCCAAGCATAGGAGACCGCCCGGTCATGGCCGTGACGCGCACCTTTTCGATCATCAAGCCCGACGCCACGCGCCGCAATCTCACGGGCGCCATCACCAAGATGCTTGAGGATGCCGGACTTCGCGTCGTCGCCTCCAGGCGAATCCGGATGACCCGCGACCAGGCGGAGGGCTTCTATGCCGTCCACAAGGAGCGGCCTTTCTACAACGACCTCTGCACGTTCATGACCTCCGGCCCGGTGGTGGTGCAGGTGCTCGAGGGCGAGGACGCGGTGAAGCGCAACCGTGACGTGATGGGCGCGACCAACCCCGCTGATGCCGCCGAAGGAACGATTCGCAAATCTTATGCCGAATCCATCGAGGCCAATTCGGTCCACGGCTCCGACAGCGACGAGAATGCGGCCGTCGAGATTGCCTTCTTCTTCAAGCCCGACGAGATCGTCGGCTGATCAGGCAAACGGCCACGCGCGAACTATGCTCGTGGACAGCGCTTTCCAGGAGGGGTCATAGTACAGCCAGGACGCTGTGATCTGCCCCGCGAAGACGAATAGGGCGCCATACACATAGGCGGGATGAAGTCGCCGGCGGGTGACCCAGTCGTACGCGCCGATTGCGAGGATCAGGACGCCGCTGCCGGCGCCGAACAGCTCGACGAAGAACTGCCAGACGCCTTCCCCGACATAGCCGTGCAGCCATATGCCAAGCCATCGTGCGAAGCCCGCGTCGGTGATGCTGAGCGTCGCCAAGAGAATTAGCCGCTTGTGCGCCGACGGCGACCTTCGTGCGCTGATCGCTGCGGCGGCGAGTACTCCAAACTCGACCATGTCGAGAAGCTGTACTGAGAAAAACGACGGGTCTCCTTCGCCGTGCTGCATGTGGAGCCCGTCCATTGTTAGGGACGTAACAATTCCGAGCGGGACCATGATCGCGGCCAGTGCTGCGCCGAACAGCCCGACCTTTCGATGCAGCTGCACTTGCCGGTTGCGGATCAGGAAGAGCTGAACCGTGAGCAGGACCAGCCAACCGACAAAGGCCGCGCCGTGCACATGAAGGATATGCGGAAACGGTGGAGCGCTGCTCGTCAGGTGATGAACGATCTCCGGGACAAACCCGCCGAGAACCCCGGCCCAGATGAGCAGTACCAGGACCAGGAAGAAATTGCGGTCCCAAGGATGGCGAAGCGGAAATGGCGCCGGATTGCGCGGCTTGGGTTGCGGAGCAGTGATAACGGTCGCCAACGGCCCCTCCACGTTAGCTGCTATCCGAGCGTGAGCATCGCTAACATGCAATTCCGCATAGCGCGAGGGTCAGAGCATCGGGCTGAGCGTAGCGAGCAGGTTCTGCCACAGGCGAAGCGCAATCCCGTAGCGATCGACATCCTGGCGCATGACGCGATCGCACTGGGCGAGATATTCATCCTGCCGTTGCCGGACCGCCGCTGCGAAGACGGCATCCTCGAACAGGATATTGTTCTCGAAATTCAGCTCGAAGCTGCGCCGGTCGAGATTGGCGCTTCCGATCAGGCCGGTGGACCGGTCGAC
>JBQCCG010000295.1:0-6106 GCA_051962455.1 Sphingomicrobium sp.
AACCGCGACTGCAGCCGCGGCCGAGACTCCCCATTTCTCTTCGAGCGCCTTGGCGAGATCCGCCGCCTCGAGAACAGTCAATTCGGAAAGCTGGTCGACCAGCTTAGCAATGTCAGCCATTTTGATACTCCTTGGGGGGCAGGAGCCCCTTGTTGTCGTGCGTTGATGAAAAGAGGGTCGCTTAAGCAGCCTGGGCTGCGTAGGCGCCGAAGACCCGGGCCAGCTGGGCACCCGGCTCGTTGATCGTGCGGGCGATCTTGGTCGCGGGCGCCTGGATGAGGCCCACGATGGTCGCGCGCAGTTCGTCGAGCGAGGGAAGCGCGGCAAGCGCCTTGATCCCGTTCACGTCGAGGACCGTGTCACCCATCGCTCCGCCGACGATCTCGAACTTGTCGTGAGTCTTGGCGAAATCGACCGCCACCTTGGCGGCCGCGACGGGGTCTCCGGACGTCGCAAGCGCAGTCGGGCCCTTCAGAAGGTCGCCGATCGGCTTGTAGCGCGTGTCCTCGAGCGCAATCAGGGCAAGCCGGTTCTTCGCAACTTTGAACTGGGCGCCAGCGTCGCGCATCTTCAGGCGCAGGTCCGTAGACTGTGCGACCGTAAGACCGAGATTGCGGGTGATGACCACCACGCTCGTCTCGTTGAAGACCTGCTTCAGCTCGGCGACCAGATCGGATTTTTGCGATCGATCCATGCCAACTCCAAAAATTCGTCCGGGACTGCTCCCGAACGAGCTTCAACAAAAGCCCAGGCCGAGGCCTGAGCGGTTCGTGTCCGTGGGGTTGGGATCGGTGGCGCTGCAACGGCAACGCACGACGAAGCGCCTGAAGCGCTCCGAATGATTCCTGTCCCCGTCTAGGCTGCAGATTAAGCCCTCGCGAAAGCGGGGGCGGCAGCTGTCTCGGACGAGTGCGCCAGGCGAGCCTGACGCGGAGCGGGGCCTATAGCGGAAACCGCTCCGCAATCAAGTCTTTGTCAGCCGGCCGGGGTGGGCCTGCAGCCAGGCCGAGGTTTCGCTCTTGATCCGCGGCAGCTGCGTGGATTCGAAGCGAAGGTGATCGATCGCCTGCTCGATCGGCTTGCGGTCCGTCGCCGCCAGGTTCGCCTCAGCATAGCCCTCGAGAATAGGGATCAAGCTCGCGTCATTGCTGCCTGCGGACAGCCGCTGCATGAACCGCGATCGCCCCGAAATATCGATGAGCTGATTGACTTGCTGCAGGTGCGCAAGGACGAAGTCGATCGCCATTCGGGAATGGAGATTGGCGACGCTGGTGATCATTCCCGCGCTGGTCGTCTTTCCGGGCTCGTCGGTCAGCGCAAGCGCGAGAGCTCGCTGGGCGAGCGCGGGATCACTCGCCGCACCGAGGAATTCGTAGAGCGACTGGCGTTCAACCGCTCCGCTTGTCGCGGCCGCTTTCGCATGGAGCGCGTCCCAGGCCGCCTGGTCGGCATTGCGAGCGATGACGCTGAGCCACGCCTGCTTCACCGAGCCAGGGATCGCGTCCGGGTTGCTCTGCCACGCCTGGAATAGCCGGTTCGCTTCGGCCATGACCTTCGGATCCTTCAACTTGCCAAGCGTGACAATGAGGGTGACCCTGAGCAGCGAATCTGTCGCCGGCTCACCCGCCTTCGGCGCGAACCCGAGCTGGTCGAGACGCGGGCCGTAGATGCGCTCGACGCGCGCTGCGATGGCGGCTTGAGCCGCGGCATCGCCCTCGAGATCGTCGTAGAGGCCGGACCACTCACGCACCGCCGCCTGCACCAGCTTCGCATTGCCGCTTCCGGGCACTTCGCCGAGGAAATCGAGTCCAGCGGCCATCGGCTGGTAGCCGGCCGCGGAAAGCGCGAGCTGATCGCTCATCACTCCGAACTGGTCGACGGTTCCGAGCGATCCGAACGCCCCTTGCAACGCGCGCAGTTGGTCCGGCGTGTAGAGCGTCCGGAAATAGCCCGTCTGTCCGGCGTTGATCAGCAGCGGCCCGCACCCGGGTATCGTGATCTGGTTGGCGCGCGCGTTGGTGACGATCCGGGCTACCCCGCCGCCTGCGGTCGCGCGAACCGGCACATGCCAGGTGAGCGGCCGGGCCGCGACTTCGGCTTTCTGATCGTCGGAAAATTGCGATTGCGTGAGCGTTGCGACGGTATTGCCCGCAATGCACTGCGCCGGCCCTACCTCAATCAGCGGAATGCCCGGCTGCTTCGTGAAGTTGTTGGCGATGGTCGAAAGGCCGGTCGCGCCGACACGCTCCATCGAATTCCAGAGGTCCTGAGTACGTGTGTTCTGATAGGCGTGGCGGCGGATATAATCCTGGATTCCGCGCTGCCACACCGCGGACGTGGCGAAGCCCTCGAGCATGTTCAGCACGGATTCGCCCTTGGAATAAGTGATCGAATCGAATGCCTGGTTGGCCTGCTCGACCGTGCGCACCTGCTGCACGATCGGATGGGTAGACCTGAACGCATCCTGCCCCATCGCGCCTTCGCGAATGCCGACGCGGTCGATGTCGGCCCCCCAGTCGGGGTGGAAATGCTCGGTCGCCTTGGTTGCCATCCAGCTCGCGAAACCTTCATTGAGCCAGAGATCGTCCCACCAGGCCATGGTGACGAGGTCGCCCGACCATTGGTGCGCCATCTCGTGTGCCTCGACGCCGAAGATCGCCTGGCGCTCGGCCTCGCTGGTGATCGCCGGGTCATTCAGAAGAATTCGCTCGAAGGTGAAGATCGCGCCCCAATTCTCCATCGCTCCGAAGAATTGCGATTGTCCCGGCCCGGCGACATTATCGAGCTTGGGGAGCGGGTAGGGGAAGCCGAAATACTGGTCGTAATAGGGGAGGATCTCGGCCTCGGCGTCGAGCGCCAGCTGGCCCTTCGGGCCGTTGCCGCGGCTCATCACCACGCCGACTTCCTTGTCGCCCACCCGCTTGGTGATCCGGTCGAAGTCGCCGTCGGCGAAGAACAGCAGGTAGGATGACATCATCGGCGTCGTTTGGAAGCGGACTTCCTTGAGTCCGCCGGGGAGCGGCTTCGAGGAGGCCGCCGGCATGTTGCCGACCGCCATCGTGTTCGCCGGAACTCGCGCGGTAAGATCCCACGTCGCCTTGTAATCGGGCTCGTCCCAGCTCGGTACGAACCGCCGTGCATCTGCCGCCTCGAACTGGGTGAACAGCGAGCGCGCGCTCTTCCCTTCCTTGTTCTTGTAATCGAGCGCAAACAGGCCGTTCGCCTGGGTGTGGATCTTGCCCGAATAGACGAGGCTCAGACGGTAGGAGCCCGTCGAAAGTGTTCTCGGGAAGCTGATTGTCGCCGTTTCGGCCTTGGAATCGAGCGTGACCCGTCCGATCAGCGCCGCACCCTTCGCCGGCTGCAGCCGGGCCGAGGAAATGCTGATCTCCGCGGCATTCAGCACCAGCTGGCTGGTCGGCTTGATGACATTGAGGTCGATCGCCACGGTCGCGTCGAAGGTCAGCCGCTCCGCATGAGGCGTGACGCTGATCGCATAATGATGCGGGATCGCGGTCCTCGGCAGCTGCGTCGGCACGGTCGGATCGACGGTGTCGTGCGGCGTGGCCGGCTGAGTGGCCAAAGCGGCGGGTGCGGCGAACGCAATCGCGGCGGACGCGAGAAACAGAGCGGCAAGCTTCATGGAATCCCCTCGGACGAACGGCGGATACAACGTCGCTGCGGCTGGCTAACGTCCGCCTCCTCCAAAGAAAAGCCCGGCCGCAGCCTCAAGCTACGACCGGGCGATTCCGTTCGACGAAGCGCTGAACTTAGGCGCCGGCGATCTCGTCCAGGTTCACCTTCACGCCGGGACCCATCGTCGAAGTCAGGCTGAGCTTCTTGACGAACTTGCCCTTCGCTCCCGACGGCTTCCCCTTGATGATCGCGTCCATGAACGCGGTGAAATTCTCCTTGAGGTCAGCCTCCGAGAAGCTCGCCTTGCCGATTCCGGCATGGACGATGCCCGCCTTCTCGACGCGGAACTCGACCTGGCCCGACTTGGCGTCGGTCACCGCCTTGGTCACATCCATGGTCACCGTGCCGAGCTTCGGGTTGGGCATCAGCCCCTTGGGGCCGAGCACTTTGCCGAGGCGCCCGACGACCCCCATCATGTCCGGGGTTGCGATTACGCGATCGAAATCGATCTGGCCGCCCTGGATGGTTTCCATCAGGTCTTCGGCGCCGACCACGTCAGCACCCGCCGCCTTGGCTTCATCGGCCTTGGCGCCCTTGGCGAACACCGCGACGCGGACGGTCTTGCCGCTGCCCTTTGGGAGGTTGACGACTCCGCGGACCATCTGGTCGGCGTGGCGCGGGTCGACGCCGAGGTTGAGCGCGACCTCGATCGTCTCGTCGAACTTGGCGGTGGCGTTGCCCTTTACCAGGCTGAGCGCCTCGTCAACGCCGTAGAACTTCTCCCGGTCGACGGGGGCGAGGGCCTTCTGCCGCTTGGAAAGCTTGGTCATCGCTTCAGCCCTCCCGCACTTCGAGGCCCATCGCGCGGGCGCTGCCTTCGATGATCTTGGTCGCCGCGTCGAGGTCGTTGGCGTTCAGATCCTTCATCTTCTGCTCGGCGATGTCGCGAAGCTGTGAGCGGCGGATCGTTCCCGCGCTCTGCTTGCCGGTCTCGCTCGAACCCTTCTGGATGCGCGCGGCCTTCTTCAGAAGGAAGGACGCCGGCGGAGTCTTGGTCGTGAAGGAGAAGCTGCGGTCGGCATAGACGGTAATCACCGTCGGGATCGGAGCGCCCCGCTCCAGCTCCTGCGTCGCGGCGTTGAACGCCTTGCAGAACTCCATGATGTTGACTCCGCGCTGGCCGAGGGCCGGGCCGATCGGTGGCGCGGGATTGGCGGTGCCGGCCGGCACCTGCAGCTTGATATAGCCGGTGATTTTCTTTGCCATTTCACTCTCTCAATGGGGCCAGCCGGAAAAATCCCTAGGCCCGTGTTTCAAGTTTAGCGGTCCAAGCGGCGCGCCGAAGCGAGCCTCCCGCAAGCGATCCAGTGGTGCTGGAAGGCCGCGCCATTAGACGAAGTGGGCTATCGCCGCAACTTCAGCGGAAAACCGGTCGCCGAATGGACTTTCGACAACAGTTGGACGCGATCGGCGCACGCCTGAAACAAACTCGTCTGGACGGCGTTCGCTTTCGTCGAGTTAGATTCTCTAAAGAGACGTCCGCGTAAGGCGATGTGAGTGAACGGCCGGGCGGGGGTTTCCTGCGGTGAGGGGTGCAGGAATGAAATTGAGCCTGAGGGCGGGCGTGTGTGCGTTGCTTTGCCTCGGCGGCTCGCCGGCTTTCGCCGACGACGTCAGCCGTCCACCGTCGACCGAGGACCTGTCGAACCTCTCGATCGAGCAGCTCGCGCAAATTCAGGTGCGCTCGGCGCTGAAACGGCCACAGCCGCTCAGCGATGCGCCATCCGCCATGTATGTCATCGATCATGATCAAATCGTGCGCTCGGGGGCAGTGACAATCCCGGAGATCCTGCGGCTCGCCCCCAATCTGCAGGTGTATCAGACGAGCCCGTCCAACTGGGTCGTCACTGCGAGGGGACTGAACGGACTCCCTTCCGCCCAAAGCTTCTCGAACAAGCTGCTCGTCATGATCGACGGGAGGACCGTCTACACGCCGCTTTTCTCCGGCGTCTATTGGGACCTGCCGGACCTCCTGCCGGACGATATCGAGCGGATCGAGGTGATCAGCGGCCCCGGGGCAACCCTGTGGGGAGCCAACGCGGTCAACGGGGTGATCAACATCGTCACCCGAAGCGCCGGGTCGGCGTCGGGAGCTTACGCCGACATCGAAGCCGGAACGGGACGGCAGGTCGCCGGCCTTCGCTACGCGGGTCTTGCCAGCGCCGACCTCAGCTATCGTGTCTACGCGCGCCTGCTTCATCAGGATGCCTTCGAAGTGGCCGGCGACGGACCCGCGCACGATGGCTGGCACCGCCTCGGAGGCGGATTTCGGCTCGACTGGACTCCGGGCCAGCGCGACACCGTGACCTTCCAGGGCGATATTTTCGGCGGCGACGAGAACCAGCCGGGGCCGGACCACCAGACGATATCGGGTCACGACCTCGTGCTTCACTGGAGCCGTGACATGGGC